>CAZLGJ010000203.1:0-2513 GCA_964559075.1 uncultured Glaciecola sp. | reverse complement strand
AATGCAAATGCACTGAGGAACTACCTGTGCCAGACATGAAAATTTTTGCCGGTAACGCGGTCCCCGAACTCGCGCTCAAAGTTGCCGAACGTCTCTACACCAAATTAGGCAATGCCACTGTTAGTCGCTTTAGTGATGGTGAAATTTCAGTAGAAATTCACGATAACGTACGTGGTTCTGATGTGTTCATTATTCAGTCAACGTGCGCACCGACAAATGACAACTTGATGGAATTAATTGTCATGATCGATGCTTTGCGTCGTGCCTCAGCCGGTCGAATTACCGCTGTTATCCCCTATTTTGGCTATGCTCGACAAGATCGACGCGTGCGTTCTGCACGGGTGCCGATCACCGCAAAAGTCGTAGCGGATTTTTTATCGACCGTTGGTGTCGATCGCGTCTTGACTATCGATTTGCATGCTGAACAAATCCAAGGTTTCTTTGACGTACCGGTGGACAATGCCTTTGGTACGCCAATCTTGTTAGCTGATATGAAGACCCGAGATTTTCATGATCCTGTGGTGGTTTCTCCCGATATCGGTGGCGTAGTACGTGCCCGTGCAACTGCCAAGTTGCTCGATGATATCGATCTTGCCATTATCGACAAACGTCGCCCTAAAGCCAATGTTGCCAAAGTCATGAACATCATTGGTGATGTCAAAGGCCGCGACTGTATCATTGTCGATGACATGATTGATACTGGCGGCACGCTTGCTAAAGCAGCTGAGGCATTAAAAGAACACGGTGCTCGCAATGTGTATGCCTATGCTACACACGCCGTATTCTCAGGTCGTGCTCCAGAAAATTTAGAAGCATCGGTCATCGATGAAATTATCGTCACCGACTCTATCCCTCTGTGCGATAAAATGCAAAAAGTGTCTAAAGTTAAACAACTGACTCTTTCAGATATGCTCGCTGAAACGATTCGTCGAATTTCTAACGAAGAATCCATCAGCGCGATGTTTGAATACTAAACAATTGCACTCTCTGTTAGACAGGGCAGATTGATAAGCCCCTAAATAACACCCTGAAAGCTTGGTTGACTGATTTGCTATTAGTGCCAAGCTTTTTTACGTTTTACTCTTGGATTAAAATACGTTCTGTCAGCAACTGGCTGATATTTCGCCTGCCATCTGCAATTAGTAAAATAAATACTGACTGTTGCTCAATGCGATAAATTATCCGATACCGGAATTCATGTAACTCACGATAGCGGTTTATACCAAGTACTGCTAATTCAGAAACAGCGCCTTGCTCAGGAAACTCAGCCAAACTCATGATGCGTTCCTGTAAAACCATTAACACCCTGTTGGCGGCTATTATCGAGTCGTTCGTCGTAATATAGGTGACAATTGATTTTAGATCCGCTTCTGCTTGCGCTGTAATGAGCACCGAATAAGGGAGCTCACTCATTTATCACCTTGGATAAATCAGTGAATACCTCCTGAGCAGGTCGACATTTTTTATGTTCAACTTCTCTCTCTGAAAGGGAGAGCAACTTTAATAATGCTAGCGTTTCTTGCATTTGTTCATACTGTTTAATATCTTGCAACACAGCTTTAGCCTCTCCGTTCTGGGTTATCACAACTGGCTCAGTCGTCTGATGCAGATTTTTAATTATTTCAGACGCATTCGCTTTTAAATAACTGATTGGTTTTATTTGTGTTGAATATTTCATGCTAATGACTCAAGAAACCAGACATAACTAAATATAGTCTTTATTCAGTCCTACCACAAGACCAGTTTTGACATTTTACTTGTAGCCTATGGCCACAAATGGTAGACTTCGTCGCCCTAAAAAATAGGGTTGAGTGCTACTGTACTCTTTCATGGTTAGTCTTGGTCGCGGGATTAACTACAAAATAATCATTTATATTTGGAGACTATGATGTCTGAAGCTATTTTTACTTTAGATGCTGAAGCTCGTTCGGACTTAGGGAAAGGTGCGAGCCGCCGCCTACGTCGTGAAGACAAAGTACCAGCAATCTTATACGGGGCTGATAAAGAGCCTGTTTCTTTAACTCTTGCACACAACAAACTTATCCAAGCGGCTGAGTTTGAAGCATTCTACTCGCACGTTTTAACGTTAAACATTGGCGGCGAATCAGTAGAAGCGCTTGTTAAAGATATGCAACGTCACCCGTACAAGCCAAAAATCATGCACGTTGACTTCTTGCGCGTTGATGCGTCTAAGAAAGTACACACGCAAGTACCTGTACACTTTATCAACGAAGAAACTGCACCTGCAATCAAAACACAAGGCGGTCACGCTGAGCACCACGTAGCTGAAATCGAAGTATTGTGTTTACCTGCTGACTTACCTGAGTTCATCGAAGTTGATTTGACTAACGTTGAACTAGGTCAGACATTGCACTTGTCAGACGTTGTATTACCAAAAGGCGTTGAGTCTGTTGAGCTTGCTAAAGGCGAGTCCCACGACCTTGCGGTTGTTACAGTAAAAGCTGCTAAAGGCGGCGCTGCTGCTGAAGCAGAAGGTGAAGCTGACGGCGAGT
>CAZLGJ010000202.1:0-2518 GCA_964559075.1 uncultured Glaciecola sp. | reverse complement strand
TTCGTAGTTCAGACGTCGTTCGCTTCGTTCAGGGCGGTGTCGTAAAAACCTTCCGATGATGCGGTCATCCTTGACCGTTTCATCGTATGCGGCTTGGCGGCTGCAAATGTGCGACGTTACGTCGTGCAGCACGGGTGTGGCGGATGCCGCACATCATTGGCTTGACGCAGTGTCCGGCCAAGCTTTTGGCGGCTGGTGGACCGTCTGGCAGGACGCCGGATCACCGCGCACTGGTGAAGAGTAGACCGCTTCTGCTAAAATGAATTCTCAGTTTGGCAAACTGGTGTCAGGAATTTCGCGGTGCCGCCAAGCCGCATACGTTGTGTGACTCACGCATGAACAGAAAACTGGCAAAGCGTGCATCCTTGCTCCGCTTATTCTCGTGTTGCCGGGTTGCAGCAGCCTGCACCAATTCGATGGCGTCATTGTCGGTTGGGGATGGCGAGCCAATTGCGGCTCGTGTCAGCCATTGAATAAAATTTACAACTTCGGAGAGTGTGCCATTTTGAGCCAATGCGTCTGAGGATGGTAACACCAACAATCCAATCCAGCTTTGACAAGCCGATTGCACCTCGCCCCGACATCCATATCTCAGTGTTCGAACTATTTCATTTCGAACGTAAGTGTTGCCCATTTAGATTCGACATCGACACCCTCTTCGTCGCTTGGCACCATATGAATGAGCCGCACGTACCAGTTGCCTTTCGTCGCGATCTTGAATTCCGCAATTCCATTTTTATTCGTGCGGGTGCTCACTGCTTCAATGTGTTGTCCGTCGTCCCCATGTTTGTGAAAGCCAGCATAGCTCGCGTAGACGAGCTGGTTTGTAAGCGGTTTGCCGTCAAGCATGACTTTCACTGGAAGAGTTTCTCCAACGTTCAGTGAGAATGGGTTCTTAATCGGGACGATTTCAATCGGAAAGTCGTGAGGCTGTCCAAAACTCTCGGTGTGCGCCTCGCCAACCTGAAAAATAGCCTTCACATGCTTCGAGTACTTTTCCGTGACATCGCTTTTCTTTTGTTGGCCTGATTGACGAGATTTGATCATATCTAACAGGCCGGCATGCTTGAGGTAGCTATCGAACTTTTTGGCCGTCATATTAAACGTTCTTGGCTTTATGGATACTCCCACGACGTAAGTGCCCGAATCGCCAGTTTTAATTGAAAGCTCATTCAGTTTTTCCGTCAATCGCCACTGGTTATGGTCAGGCCGTTGCAGGAAACCATTGGGGCCGGTGATGCGAACATCCTGCATGCGATTCAGAGCCACACTGTTTTCGCTGGATTCGAAAGTGCCATTGATCAGTAGAACCTTGGCTTTGGTTTTCGTTTGCAAAAAGTGACTTTCGAATTTCAGGAACGTGTCGTGCGCTTCAAGTTCAAATGTGCAGCAAGCTATTAGAATAATTGCGAAGCAAAACTTGTTCATTTCAAAAGGCTCCTAAAACAGGTTTGAGCGTCAAGGTGTGAAAAACATATCAAACAGGACGGTCCGTTACCGGCAGAGTGGTTCATGAATTTCTGCTTTGTTTGACACTATCATATGAATAGCGCTTTCAACAAATTCAGTCAAATAGGGGAGCTCTTTTAGCAACAAAGCCATATTGGCCTGAATCGACTGCACGATTTGTTTGCAGGTTGTTCCTCGCGAGTGTTGGACGGCCCAAATCTCGAGGCTATTTTTTCAATAAGAAGCTGACAATCATTGCGTTGGATACTTCGCTGCATACAAAAAATATGCCGTTACTCATCGCAGTTTCGTTCGCCACGGTTGGTCACTACCGCGATGATTCACGATTGAAACATGAGGGTTCTTCTTTACGAAGGCCTGACAATGCCATTCTTGTCGAGTTCGGAAAACGCTTAGTTTTCAGATGCACGTTCAAGTTGATGAATATGGTTCCGAACGCCTTCGAGATCTGGATTGATTTTTATTGCCAATCTAAACCCAGAGAGTGCCCCAGCAGGATCTTCCAACTGAAGGCAACAATGGGCCATGCCGATAGCGGCAGGGAAATGGAACCGGTTGTAGTTCAATGTCTGGCAGCAATCCTCGATAGCACCAACGAAATCTCCTTCAGCACACAATGCGATCGCCCGCTGGTTCCAGGCTTCGCAAAGCGTTTCGTCTTCTTCCAATAGGCAGTTGGCCAATTCAATTGCTTCCTGCATGCGGCTTCTGGAGATCAGCTGATAGAGCCGTTTAACGCCGGACTGATGTTTGAGGGATCCTTGCCTTGACCACAGGTCGCGAATGCCATTGTCTGCAAGCATTCGAACAGCTCGGTCTGAGTCGTTCAAAGCATGCCCCATGACTTCGTTTTCACTAAATTCGCCCAAGAATCCAATCGTCAGAACGGCGGCGCGTCTACTGATGACTTGGCCGTAGGTCGCCAAGCGGCAGAGTGAGCCGATATTATATGACGTGGACACGTTACGAATGAATTCGGCTGAATTCTCGTCGTCGAGGTATTGCTGGTACAATTTGTCCAGCAACGGATATCGGAGCGGTTGATCCG
>CAZLGJ010000201.1:0-2535 GCA_964559075.1 uncultured Glaciecola sp. | reverse complement strand
TGTTTGAACAATTAAACGACCAATTGAAAGATTCTATGAAGCCTGTTACTGAACTTGCAACACTTAACATGAACGCACTTCAAGATATCGCTGAGAAGCAAAATGCTTTATTCTCATCTTTATTGAACGACGGCATGTCATTTGTTGAAACTGCAAGCCAACAGAAAGACGTTATGTCTCTTGCTGAAACGCAAAAAGCATACCTTGAAGGTTTACAAGAAACTGTATCTGATGCAGCAAAAGAAACTTATGAAGTTATCACTGCAACTCAACAGAAAGCTACTGACGTGATCAAGTCTGCTTCTGAAGAGTTCTCTTCAAAAGTTGCATCTGTAGCTAAATAAGCTATACCCAATAACACTTCGCGGTTGTTGCTTCTCTCCTGTAGCGCACGGCAACCCGAAGTGTTTTTGCTTATCAGGAGGAAGTCGATAAGCGCGTTGCCAGTGTTACCTTTGTAGGAGTAAAATATGAATCACTACCAAGCTTATGACTATATGACCCGTTCAGCGCAAGTGCTGCACGAGGGCTTTAGTCTACTTAATGACGTTACCAGTCATCCTACGAACCCATTTGCTCATACTCTAGCCGGTCGCTTTACTCACGCGACACTAGAAACCGCTATGCGCCTTACCCGCCGTTATGAAAAGCTCGGCTTTAACATCGACGAAGTCGACATCGACGATCATACCTATCTGGTTCGTGAAGAAACTGTGCTGAGCAAACCGTTCTGTGACCTCATCCACTTTAACCGTAAAGGCCGCACCGACGAGCACAAAGTATTACTTGTTGCGCCGTTATCAGGTCATTTTGCCACCTTATTAAAAGGCACGGTAGAAGCATTACTTCCAGACCACGAAATTTACGTCACCGATTGGGCGGATGCACGTGAAGTACCGCTTGCCGATGGGCCATTTTCGTTTGATTGTTATGTATCGTACCTGATTGAGTTTATGCAGTTTTTGGGGCCAGACACACACCTCATGGCCATTTGTCAGCCAACGGTGCAAGCGCTGATTGCCACCGCCGTGATGGCACAAAACAACGATCCTTGTGTGCCGCAGTCACTTACCTTGATGGCAGGGCCAATTGACCCTAGCCAAAACCCGACTCGTGTTAACACCTTTGCACAAGAACGCCCCATGAGCTGGTTCCGCAACGTTGCGATTATGGAAGTGCCATATGGCTATCCTGGTGAAGGTCGTAAGGTGTACCCCGGCTTTATGCAGCTTGGTGGGTTTATTTCTATGAACCAAGAAACCCACACAAAAAAATACATGAATTTCTTCCAAAACATCATGTTTGGTGACAATGAAGATAACGATAGATTCCGCGCATTTTATGATGAATACCTCGCGGTATTGGATATCCCTGCGGAGTTCTACCTTGAGACCATTGAACGGATTTTTAAAAACAACGAATTAGCCACCGGCAAAATTACCTATAAAGGTGAACTCGTTGACTTTAGCGCCATTAACGATACTGCTTTATTGACAGTGGAAGGTGCTGAAGATGATATCTGTGGCTTGCGTCAAACGGAAGCTGCTCAAGATATCTGTAAAAACATTCCCAAAAACATGCGCAAACACCATGTGCAGCCTGGAGCAGGACATTATGGTATTTTCAGCGGGTCGAAGTTTAGACAACACATTCGCCCTTTGATCTCTGAATTTATTCATAAGTACGCGTAACGCTGTCCTTGGGGGCTTCGGCCCCCTTTTTTGTTTTCATATACTCGCTTTTTTGGCCCTTTTCCGCTAATGTAATTCACTGGAATTATCACATTAGGGAACGTCATGCATCGCTTTATTTCCAGCTCTATTGTTACCTTCGGCACTTTAAGTCTATTATCATTTTCTGTATTCGCTGCCACTACCACACCAACGGCAGCCGAGTTTGCCCAATGCATCAGTGCCTTAAGTGAGCGTGCGCGCGCCAACGGGATCACCGAACAAACGCTAGCCAACACCTTAGCAACAGCGCAACAGCGCCAGCGCGTCATCAATCTCGACCGCTCTCAACCTGAGTTTTTATCGACCTTCGAAGATTATTATGAAAAGCGCGTGAATACATGGCGGATTGAAAAAGGCCAAGCGATGCTGACCAAGCACCGCGATTTTTTGCGGGATCTGACGCGTCAATACGGCGTGCCTGGCCCTATTCTTATGTCATTTTGGGGCCTAGAAACCAACTTTGGTGGCTACAAAGGCAAAATCCCGACTATTGATGCGCTTTCAACCTTGGCCTGTGAACCGCGCCGTAAGACTTTTTTTACCAACGAATTACTTACCGTCCTAGAAGTCATTCAAAGCAACGACCTCGACGTATCGACTCTACTAGGCTCGTGGGCAGGTGCTATGGGGCACACGCAGTTCATGCCAACGACCTATGCCAGTTACGCCATTGATGGCGATGGCGACGGCAAAGTGGATTTGTTTAATTCAGAGCGGGATGCACTAGCTTCTGCGGCCAATTTTTTGCACCAGCTAGGCTGGCAAGCTGGTTATCGCTGGGGGCGCGAAGTGCGTCTGCCAG
>CAZLGJ010000200.1:2096-2665 GCA_964559075.1 uncultured Glaciecola sp. | reverse complement strand
ACTGTAGTTTGTTGATGTTGTGTGTCAACAAAGCAACCTGTACTTGAGGTGAACCCGTGTCGCCTTCTTTAGTGGCGTAATCGGCAACAATTGCTGCTGTTTCTTGAGTATTTAGTGACATATTTTTCTCCAAATATAAATTACGTTAGCCCGATCACTAATTCAGGTCTAACAAGGAACGCGAATTATATAGCAAACCCGCATAGCGATCCAGCAAAATTGCAAATACTGCACCGCGTTCGCTGCACTTCCATCTGCAATCTGCTTATTGAGGTAATTCGGGCTTCACCACCAAGCGCTTAGGGTGCAACTGCCCATCTGCACGCACCTCTCCCATGCCAACAAAAGCATCGCCGGATTGGTCTGTATAGTACAACCGATACTCGCCTACAGCTAGGATATCGCTAGGCGTGACGGGCTGTCCATGCATCATGGCGTGATGCTGCTGGGCATCAAGGTGCACGATGGGGAGATTGGCTACCGGTGAGTCTGCTGGCAATAGCCATTCATCAATAACACTAAAACGCGCATCGCCGTGCTCATCAGCTAGCGCTTGTAAGGCATCAAAG
>CAZLGJ010000200.1:0-2086 GCA_964559075.1 uncultured Glaciecola sp. | reverse complement strand
GCTGAGCATTTTGGCGGTCGGATAGTTGGCCACCTTGGTGCGATGTAGTCGTGTGACGTAAGCGCCACAGCCGAGATCTTGGCCAATATCATCCACTAATGAACGAATGTAAGTGCCTTTGGAACAATGCACCGTCATGTGTACATCGTCACCGTCAATGCTATCCACACTAAGAGAGTAGATATGAATTGCCCGGGCGGGACGATCGATGGTGATCCCTTGTCTGGCATACCAATACAGAGGCTTGCCTTCATGTTTTAACGCCGAGAACATCGACGGCACCTGTTGGTAGTCGCCAATATAAGCTTCACAGGCCTTGATAATTTCATCATTGGATGAGGTCACCGGCAGTGTGGCAACAACCTCTCCGTCAGCGTCAGATGTGTCAGTGCGCACGCCTAAGCGCGCGGTGACTTCATAGACTTTATCCGCATCGAGCAAATACTGTGAAAACTTGGTCGATTCACCCAAACAAATCGGCAGCATCCCGCTGGCAAGTGGATCTAGCGCGCCGGTGTGTCCGGCTTTTTGAGCATTAAAAATGGCGCGTACGCGCTGCAAGTAGCGGTTTGACGATTCGCCTAGTGGCTTGTCCAAAAGAAAGACGCCGTCGATAGGACGGCCGTTTTTGCGACGTCTAGCCATGCTTAATCGCGCGGCTCGGTTTGCTGATCGTCAACATCGCTATCACCACTTCGGGCGGCATCATCGCGACGCACTTGCGACACCAAATTAGAGATACGCATGCCCTCAGTGATCGAACTGTCTTGAATAAAGCGCAGTGATGGGGTGTTGCGCATTTTAACTCGGCGCGATAACAAGCCGCGCACAAAGCCCTTGCCTTCTTCTAGTAATTTCATAGAGGCTTTATTTTTGGCCTCATCCATTTCCAAAAACGTGACATAAACCTTGGCATAAGCTAGGTCACGTGAGACCTCCACACCAGAGACGGTGACCATGCCGATTTCAGGCGCTTGATGCTTAAATTCTTGGTTGAGGATACTGGCGATTTCTTTATGCAGCTGCTGCGAAACGCGATCCGTTCTAGAAAACTCTCTAGCCATTGTTGTTTACTCTTTTAATCTGCCCACACGGCGGGTAATAAGACAAAAAACGGAGACCCCTGGTCTCCGTTTAGCTACACTCCATAATAAGTAAGTGTAGTCGCAATTAAATCTCGCGAGCGACTTCGACCACTTCAAATACTTCGATTTGGTCACCTACTTTCACATCGTTGTAGTTCTTCACGCCGATACCACACTCGATGCCTTTTTTGACTTCTTGCACGTCATCTTTGAAGCGACGCAGTGATTCAAGTTCACCTTCATAAATAACGACGTTCTCGCGCAAGACGCGAATTGGGTTGTTACGCTTGATGATCCCTTCGGTAACCATACAACCGGCAATCGCACCGATTTTAGGCGATTTGAAGACATCACGCACTTCTGCCAAGCCGATGATTTGTTGCTTGAACTCAGGCGACAACATACCGCTCATCGCTGATTTGACTTCGTCAATCAAGTCATAAATGACCGAATAGTAACGCAAGTCAATCTCTTCTGCTTCAAGCACGCGTCTTGCTGTTGCATCGGCACGGACGTTGAAACCAACCACGATAGCGCTTGACGCTGCCGCTAAACTTGCGTCTGTCTCGGTGATCCCACCGACACCAGAACCCACGATGTTGACTTTAACTTCATCAGTCGAGAGTTTAAGTAAGCTTTCAGAAATCGCTTCTACAGAACCCTGTACGTCAGCTTTAAGTACCACGTTCAACTCTGATACATCACCCGCTTCCATGTTGGCAAACATGTTTTCAAGCTTGGCTTTTTGCTGCTTAGCAAGTTTCAGTTCACGCTGTTTAATCGAACGCTTCGTCGCTACTTCACGCGCTTTGCGCTCATCAGAAACCACTAAAGCATCTTCACCAGCCACCGGCACACCAGATAAACCTAAGACTTCGACTGGTGTTGATGGACCAGCCAGCTTAATTTCTTGGCCATTTTCATCACGCATCGCACGTACACGACCATACTCCAACCCACATAATAAAATATCACCTGGCTTGAGCTGACCTTCTTGTACC
>CAZLGJ010000199.1:1998-2673 GCA_964559075.1 uncultured Glaciecola sp. | reverse complement strand
AGCCAATGTTGACCAAATCATCGTCACGACCCATGTTGATATTTGTTGTCGATCCGGGAGCAGTGTTCAAGATGTTTGCTACATCCTTCTCAGCTCCCAAATCGATGTCCAAAATCTCTGCACCGTTGTTGCTGTTGATCGTCAAGATGTCAGCACCGGTCAGCGTGTTGATACTTGTGTTAGCTGATGGAGCTGCAAACATCGTTACAATGTCGCTAACATCATTTCCGATCAGTTCAACTGACTCCAATCGCCGTGTCGTCCCGACAAGCTGAGATGGTGAGTTGATTCCCGACGCACGAAGAGTCAATCGCGAAGCTGCGTCAGTGGCACGGATGGTTGCGTGGTCATTGCCGTCGACTCCCGAATCGATGATCCGAAGATTTCGAGTGCCGCGATCAGCAAACGAAACGTCGTAGGTGTCGTCCCCTTCAGCCCCGTTGAGGTCACCATTGCGATAGAAGTCTTCTCCAACACGGAACACGTCATTACCCGCATTGCCGTTGACGTTGAAGAAGCCTGTTTGCGTGGCAGAAACCAAATCGAAGGTATCGTTTCCGGCGTCGCCGATCAAAATGACGTTCTCTACGGACCTTGCACGATTAGAGGAAATTACATCGTCGCCATCTTGTCCCTTAACTCGCAAGAATCGGACACCATCGAATTGTCGAATGT
>CAZLGJ010000199.1:0-1988 GCA_964559075.1 uncultured Glaciecola sp. | reverse complement strand
CGATGACATCGTCACCTCCGCCAGCAAGAATTTCAACTGTTTCAATCGTCGGAAGGAACGTCAGTCGATCGTTCATCACCCTAACCGACGGACCGCTGAGAGTGACTTCATCTCGATTTTCGGTAAGGAATACATTGATTCGGTCGATCTCAGTTTCATCAGATCCGGTATCTGAAACTTGGAGATTCCTGGACTTGTTTTCATCCATGAAGAAGACGTAACGATCACGACCTGCTTGGCCGTCGGCCCAAACATTTCCTTGAACATTCGCAGTCACGCGGTAGTAGTCATTCCCGCCCGCACCGCGGAGTTGAACGGAGTTCTCAGCAAGAAGGCCGAATACAAGAAACGCGTCTTTAACCGCATCAGTTCCCTGGACTGCAATCGCGTCGAAGCTCCCTCCAGTGGCAGAATACTCAATGATAGCCTTTGCTGCATTCATGATCGTTGTTTCATGAATGACAAGAAAATCTGGAACATCAGCGATTCGCTGAATGTCCATTGAGTTGATACCCGACCCGCCATCAATGACGAGACGATCGAAGCCCGCATCAGCTGCAGTGTCATTAATTACGAAGTTGTCGTTGCCGTCACCGCCGAGTAATCTAAAGCCACGCGTAGCCGAATTTACGATGAATGTGTCGTCGCCAGCAAGAGCATCAACTTCCAGAGACTCGATTCCAACAATGTTGGAGTTTGCCGGTGACATGAATACGTTTCCGTTGATCAAGAAGCTGTCTTCATTAATCTCAAACGTGTCATCAGCTGCCGTGCCATCGACGGTCAAGCGATCGTTTTCAGCGTTTTCGCTATCAAGGATCGTAACCATCGTGCTGCCAAAGACATCAGAAAGTTCGTAGGTGTCGTCTCCAGCGCCGCCAGCAAGAATCAGATCGTTGGTTGTTGTGCCCGTGACTGCATAGCGATCGTTTCCACCTAACGCATGAACGGCAAGTGCCTCAAGCGTTGGGTCATAGTTGACTGTGCTTGTTCCAACAGTAAACGAATCAGTGGTGCCAGAAATGTTAATGACTTCATCGGCATCACTAAGGAATACATCGAGCCGGTCATTGCCTTCATTGACGCCAGAATCATTCACGGTGACGACGCGATCAACCATTCCGCCAAGAGCAACGATGAACGCATCGTCGCCAAGCCCACCGTCCATTTCGACATCTCCTTGAGCATTGGCACGAACGTCGATCATGTCATTGCCACCCAAAGAATTGATTCGCAGCAACGTGCTGTCACTCAACGAGTTGACTCTAAAGATGTCGTCGAAGACATCGTTGCCTGGTTCAGTGCTGCCGTTGATTTCTATCAGCGAGAAAATTCCGTCTGTTGCCTGGTAATCAATGATGCCAGCTGTGGCACCAACGATCATGTTGTCTTCAATCAGAATTTCGGTACCAGCTGCAGCGCCACCAAGGATTGCTGGTCGGCTGACAAACATTTCGTTGTCGCCAGTTCCTCCATCGACCAAGAACCGCTCTGCACCATTGGTGGCCGTATCGTCAGTGATGAAGAATTGGTCGTCTCCATCTGAGCCCAAGTAGCGAAACCCTTCACGCGTTGTTGAATTGATTCGGAATATGTCGTCAGCTCCAAGGCCATCAAACACAATTCCTTCTACACCTTGGATGTTGTTTCCGCCAGAAGGTACAAGGACGTTTCCATTGATCGTGACTTCAGATTCGTTGACAATGAACTCATCGAGGTTCACTGTTCCAAAAACACGAAGCGTGTCGTTCTCAGTTCCGACGCTGTCGAAGACAAAGATTTCAGAATTCAAGGCACTCAAGCGAAGAATGTCGTAGATGTCGTCGCCTGCTTGGCCAAACAGTTCCACACGAGAATTGGTCGGTGATATGACGTTAAACTGGTCATCACCGCCGAGCCCTTCGAGAGCAAGTACCCCAACATCAGGGTCAACGTCGACTGTGGCATTGCCAAGTCCCACAACTCGCCCATCAAGCTCGAGGACGGCG
>CAZLGJ010000198.1:0-2782 GCA_964559075.1 uncultured Glaciecola sp. | reverse complement strand
CGTCGTCAGGGATATCTAAGTCTACCTATCACGGATAACATCGAGCTAGCGCTCAGTCAGCTTACCTATCAAATCAATCAATCGCACGCTGCCCATGATATTTATGGACTGTTTTTGCCCCATGTACAAATTCAGCCGGCTAATTCAGAAGCACATCGCCTAGCCTGTTTACAAGCGCTGGCAGAATTTCCGCAAACCGCAGCAACGGTCAGCAGATGATGCCTCAACATAGCCACCACAGGGATAAACACAGCGCCTTTGCCGCAGAAATTGCCAACAAACCACGCAGTGCAGCCCATAACGGCAGTTTTTTGCTGATAACTGTTCTCTTTAGCGCCGTGTGCATGACGCTATTCGCCTCGATAGATCTATTTATTTTATTTATTGCGGTGATGGCACTGTCTATGCGGGTGTTGTTGTACTTTGGTAAATATCAGCACGTGCCCAACACCCTCTTCATCAACCTAGTCGCTATAATTAGCGGCGGTTATCTGGTGTATGCATCGATGGAGCTGCCGTTACTGCGAACCATGATAAATTTACTCGTCTTAGCTAGCAGTCTCAAGATCATGGTATTAAATACCCAAAAAGACCTCTTAGCGATATTCTTGGCGCTATTGTTTTTAACCACGCTTGGCATTATTCATCAACCACATGTGTTGTTTTTGCTCTTTTATCTTGTGATTATTGGCGCCTTATTGCTGTGTTTAGCCATGCATTTTGCCCCTAAACAGCGCATGCGCCAACGGCTCAAACAGCTAGGCATATTAGTAGCACAAAGCCTGCCTATCTGCGCGCTATTGTTTGTATTGCTGCCACCATTACCGCCCTTTTGGGAGATGCCCCAGCCGCAATCTAACAGTACTGGACTGACTGACGTGATCAAGCCTGGCAGTATTGCGAGCCTTGCCAAATCGACTGATTTGGCGTTTTCTGCCTCGTTTGCAGACCCTCAGTCCGTTCCCAAGTATCACGAGCGATACTGGCCTGCCTTGACCTTAGACACATTTGACGGTGCCCAGTGGACCAGTAGCGAGGATGAAATTACCCCTAGGCTACAATCAGCACCTGAGGCAGAACCACAAAGTGCCCTTACAGCAAAAGCTACTAGAGATAGCCATTATCGCGTGTTTTTATTACCCAATGATACCCGTTACCTACCTTCACTGGCGATGCCATTGTCTATGTCCGCAACTAATCCGCATATTTACGTTACCGCTAATGCGACTGTGGCCGCATTAATTCCGCTAACACGCACTAGCGAGTACAGCGTAACATCTCGCATTTCAGCTAGTCTGTCGGAAACAGCCGCGCAGCGTGACATTACCCGGTATGTGCAAATCCCTACCAGCATGTCTAATCCAAAAACCCAAGCATGGGTAGCCGCGCAACACTTAAATAATGTCTATCAGTGGGTCGCGTTTTTTAACAATTACCTGCTTGACCAAAACTTTCAATATACCCTTGAGCCACCTCTCATGACTGAAGACGGAATAGATGCGTTTTTGTTTGAGCATCGCACCGGATTTTGTTCTCATTATGCCAGCGCAATGGGCTATGTGTTGCGACTTGCAGGCTACCCAACACGCTTGGTGGCCGGTTATCAAGGTGGTGAAACGGTCAATGACAATACCATGCTTATCTATCAATACGATGCGCATGCCTGGTTAGAAGTACTAACACCTGATCAGGGCTGGCTGCGCCTTGATCCGACGGCCACTATTGCCCCGACCCGAGTGCGCCAAAATCTGTTAGATGCATTGACCGAACGACAAGAAGATACCTCATGGGCCGGTATGCACCATCACCTTCGTGGTGAATGGCAACAGGCGATGCATGCGCAGATGCGCTACTGGCAAACCAAATGGCAAGCGAATTTATTAAGCTTTGACAAAGCGGATCATCAACACTTAGTCAACTGGCTACTCAACGCCCTACACCTAGATAATGTACTAATACTTGGCGTGTTGGGCCTTATCATGATTGGGCTCAGTTTGGGACTATATAGTTTATGGACGCGCAGGCAAAAATACCCAACGGATCCCGTGTTAGCTTATTATGTCAAAGCCAAACAACATTGTATCAAGCGCTTAGGAGAACGAAGTACCTTAGCGGCATCGAATATGCCCCCGCACACGTTTCAAAAATGGGTGATGGATCAACACACGCGCTTAGGCGTTGCTTTACTGCCACTATCAAACGCGTTAGAAAAACATCTGTATCAAGGCAGTAAAACAGTCAATATAGAAGACGTAAAAGATGCCTGGCGGCAGTTAAAACGCATCTAAGTTAGATGCCATGGTAGGTAAAAAGGCATAAAAAAACCCGACCAGTGGTCGGGTTTTTTACTGTATTTATTTTGAAACTTACTTAGCTGCTTTACGCGCTTTGGCTTCTTCGATAACCGCTTCTGCCACGTTTTGTGGACATGCACTGTAGTGAGAGAATTCCATAGAGAATTGACCACGACCAGATGTCATCGTACGCAAGTGACCGATGTAACCAAACATTTCTGAAAGAGGTACGTCAGCTTTGATACGAACGCCAGTTACGCCCGCTTCTTGGTCCTTGATCATGCCGCGACGACGGTTTAAGTCACCGATAACGTCACCAACGTGATCGTCTGGTGTGAACACGTCAACTTTCATCACAGGCTCTAGCAACTGTGCGCCAGCTTTTGGAATCGACTGACGGAATGCACCTTTTGCGGCAATTTCGAACGCAACCGCTGATGAGTCAACTGCGTGGAATCCACCGTCGAATAACTCGATTTCAACGTCAA
>CAZLGJ010000197.1:2239-2821 GCA_964559075.1 uncultured Glaciecola sp. | reverse complement strand
AGATGCGTATAATCCTGCGCCTGCCCAGTTACAACCTGTCTGTGGGAAGACAGAAGAATCAATCAACTCGAAGGGGTTTATGCATTGATTTCACGTTGTATGCATGGTGCATACGACTGTAACTTAATTCAATTTCGGGTGAAATTTAATAATGAAAACTTTTGTTGCAAAGCCAGAGACCGTTGAACGCGACTGGTACGTAGTTGACGCTGCGGACAAAACACTAGGTCGCTTAGCGGCTGAAATCGCTTTACGTTTACGTGGTAAACACAAGCCAGAATACACGCCACACGTTGATACAGGTGACTACATCGTTGTAGTAAACGCTGAAAAAATCACTGTGACGGGTAACAAATTCAAAGATAAAGTCTATTATGCACACTCTGGTTACCCAGGTGGCTTGAAAGACATTACGTTTGACAAGTTACAAGCGAAGAAGCCAGAAATGGTCTTAGAAGTTGCTGTTAAAGGCATGCTTCCAAAAGGTCCACTTGGCCGTGCTATGTTCCGTAAGCTTAAAGTTTACGCAGGTAGCGAACATAACCATGCTGCTCAGCAGCCGCAAGTACTAGACATTTAAGG
>CAZLGJ010000197.1:0-2229 GCA_964559075.1 uncultured Glaciecola sp. | reverse complement strand
AGACAATGGCAGATACTCAATATTATGGCACTGGTCGTCGCAAGAGCTCAACAGCTCGTGTTTTCCTTCGTCCAGGTACAGGTAACATCACTGTAAACAAACGTCCTCTAGACGTATTCTTCGGTCGTGAAACTGCGCGTATGGTCGTGCGTCAGCCGCTAGAATTAGTTGAGATGACAGAGAAATTTGACCTATACATCACTGTTACAGGTGGTGGTATTTCTGGTCAAGCAGGCGCTATCCGTCACGGCATTACGCGTGCATTGATGGAATTCGACGAAACACTTCGTCCAAGCCTACGTCAAGCTGGCTTTGTTACACGTGACGCACGTCGCGTTGAACGTAAGAAAGTCGGTCTTCACAAAGCACGTAAGAAGCCTCAGTTCTCAAAACGTTAAGTTTTACAACTTATTTACAAATACCGCTCACCGAGCGGTATTTTTTTGTCTTTTTTTGCCCCAAATCAATCAAATGTTAGACAGATGTCTATACGATTGTGTTCAAGAATCCCCCTGTAAAGTAGATAAACCAGTAAAGACCATTGTCTTAATGCTATTAGGTGATTAATACGACCGTAGACTTGTATTTTATAAGGGTTTTCATTACTATTTCGCGCAGTATTTTTTTATGGTTAATGATCCGTCTTAGTGCGAGTTACTAAGTCCAACATTATCCAAAGTTTTGGAGAAAGTGGATGAGCAATGTATCAGTAGATGCAAACAAAGCAAGCCCGGAAGCTCAACCTGAAAATAACAATCGCCGCAAGTTTTTGACTATTGCGACGTCTGTTATTGGCGGTGTTGGTGCAGTGGGTGCAGCGGTTCCTTTCGTCGCATCTTGGAACCCAAGTGCGAAGGCAAAGGCTGCCGGTGCCGACGTCGAGGTCGATATCAGTGGTATCGCTCCTGGTCAATTAATTCGCGTCATGTGGCGCTCAAAGCCAGTATGGGTAGTACGTCGTACCCCTGAATTGCTTGCTTCACTAGAAGCGCATGAAGACCAGCTACGCGACCCGAATTCTGAAGTTGAGCAACAACCCGCTTTCGCTCAGAACCGTTTCCGCTCTCTCAAAGAAGAGTATTTGGTCTTAGTAGGTATCTGTACGCACTTGGGCTGTTCACCACAGCACTTAACGGGAGGTGCATTCTCAGCATACGCCGAAGGCGTTTCTGAAGGCTTCTTCTGCCCGTGCCACGGTTCTAAATTTGACATGGCAGGACGTGTTTTCCAAAACGTGCCTGCACCTTCTAACCTCGTCGTACCGCCGTATCAGTTCCTTGATGATACGACGCTATTGATTGGCTCTGAAGCATAAGGAGTGATGAAGATGAATGGTATTATGTCTTGGATTGAGCAACGCATTCCGTTAATGCGCGTTGCCAATATGCACGCGATTCAATACCCAGCCCCTATCAACATGAACTTTTGGTATGTGTTTGGTTTTTTATCGACGATTGTTTTGGTTAACCAAATCCTCACGGGTGTTTGGCTAACTATGAATTTTGTTCCTTCAGCAGAGGGCGCCTTTGCTTCTGTTGAATTTATCATGCGTGAAGTCGATTACGGCTGGTTGATTCGCTACATGCACTCAACAGGTGCATCTGCGTTCTTCGTCGTTGTGTACTTGCACATGTTCCGCGGCATGATTTACGGCTCTTATCAGAAGCCTCGTGAGTTGCTGTGGGTATTCGGTATGTTGATTTACCTTGCGCTGATGGCTGAGGCATTCATGGGTTACGTTTTACCATGGGGGCAAATGTCATACTGGGGTGCGCAGGTTATCGTATCGTTATTTGGTGCAATTCCTGTGATTGGTCCTGACCTAGTAGTTTGGATCCAGGGTGATTACGTTATCTCTGGCGCTACGCTAAACCGTTTCTTTGCTCTGCACGTCATTGCATTGCCACTGGTGATTGTGATTTTAGTGTTCCTACACATCATTGCACTGCACGAAGTCGGCTCTAACAACCCAGATGGTGTTGCCATTAAGCATAAAAAAGGCTCATTATCTGAAGATGACAAGACTAAGTATGAAATCCATGAGTACTATACTAGCAAATACGATATTGCGGATGATGTGGTACCGTTCTTCCCGCACATTGTGTTGAAAGACTTAGTGGCATTTACAATCTTCTTAGCTGGCTTCTGTTATGTGTTGTTCTTTGCTCCAGAAATGGGCGGTAAATTCCTAGAACACCCTAACTTTGAAATTGCTAACCCGCTGAAGAC
>CAZLGJ010000196.1:0-2889 GCA_964559075.1 uncultured Glaciecola sp. | reverse complement strand
CCCAGGTACAGAAGCGATTGTGATGATCGGTGAAATCGGCGGTACAGCTGAAGAAGAAGCTGCTGAGTACATCAAGGCTAACGTGACTAAACCTGTTGTTTCTTACATCGCTGGTGTAACTGCACCTGCAGGTAAGCGCATGGGTCACGCGGGCGCAATCATCGCAGGCGGTAAAGGTACTGCTGATGATAAATTTGCAGCCCTAGAAGCAGCTGGTGTTAAGACAGTTCGCTCACTAGCTGATATCGGTAAAGGTTTACGCGAAATCACTGGCTGGTAAGCAATATCATTTAAGCAAAAGCTTAACAAAAGCCTCTACGCATGCGCGTAGGGGCTTTTTTATTGCTCTAGACAAAGCTCATAAGTCCATCTATTCATTGGTTACTGTCGCTTGACACTCACGAAAGAAATTAACCACGACAATCACGAGCATGAACACAAACAGTAGACTGCTGTTTATACCTAAGAATTCATCTCGTTGTCCCATTCCATATGCTGCAAGCATTGCGGGTAGAGTAGCGACTTGAGACTTTTTAAGTGCTTTTAGATTTATCTTACTCATGTGAGACTCCGCCATAGTTTTATCATTCTATTTAATAATGTAGCAAATGATCCAAAAAGTGTTTAGGACGATTGAACAGTCCTTCCCACAGATGGGCGAAATCCCTCGGGTTAATTTCTTTCACCAGAGTAGGTGTTATTTGATTATTCGGCGCTCCCGCACTACTCATCACGCCACCAGTTACTTTTCTAATATCACGATTTTTTAATGTTTTCATTTGTTTGCCTCTTATTGTTGGTAAGCGCAATCAGTATCGCAACAAACGTCACTGGTGTCTGCTGTGCGAAGGTTGGGTTTTGATACTGATTTTATTGTTCATTAATGTTGTATAAATGTTATGAATACGTATGTATAAAGTTGTAGTTATGTCGGGATTTTTTTATTGTTCAATGTGATTATCAGTGTGATAAACAGGGTGAGTTGCATTTACAAAAAAGCATTATTGATGTAACTCATTAATTTCAATGGGAATGGGACATACTAATGAATAAATTTAGACCCAGTATGATTACCGTTGCACTTGCGGCAAGTGGCTTAGTGATGGCAACACCACTAATGGCACAAGAAGCAGAAGAAACGCAAAAGAAAGAAGAAGTTGAGGTAATTGAAGTCCGTGGATTTTCCACGAGCTTGATTAAATCACTCAATCAAAAGCGTTTTGGCGATACGGTATCAGAACAACTATCAGCGGATGACCTTGGCGGTTTACCCGATGTTTCGATGGCAGATGCATTGACGCGCTTGCCGGGGATCTCTGCTGTACGTACCGGTGGTCAAGCTGCGGAAATTAACATCCGTGGTTTGTCTGGCGACTTCGTCTTTTCAACACTCAACGGCCGCGAGCAGGTCTCAACATCGGGCGACCGATCGATTGAATTCGATCAGTACCCATCAGAACTGATTAGCTCAGCTGCCGTTTACAAGTCTCCAAAGGCATCTTTAATTGAAGGTGGTGTAGCAGGGACGGTAGAGTTGGTGACAGCCAGTCCACTGAGTAACGACAAGCAGCATTCACTGGGCTTAAATATACGTGGCATGACGAACAATCGTTCAGACGAAGTATCAGATAACTCTGATTTTGGTAGCCGTTTGAGTTTCTCTTATCAAGGCAAATATCTAGACGATACGCTTGGTGTTGCACTGGGTTATGCGCGCTTATTCCAACCCTCGGTAGCGACGCAGTATATCGGTTTGGCACCTGGCGGCACGCGCACTTATGAAGGCCAAGAAGTCATTATGACCGAAGGCTTTGAGATGCAGCACAAGGGTGGTGAAGAGACTCGGAATGGTTATATGGCGGCTCTAGAGTGGCAACCGGTCGACAACTTCCGTCTCAAATCCGATTTTTTCTTATCGCGCTTTGATTCAGAGCAGTTTGCTCGTGGTTTTCGTGTCAAACTTGAGCCTAACCAAGCATCTTTAGCAAATTTGACCATCAACCCAGATGGCTATGTGACTGGCGGTACTTTTACTCGTAACAGTTCAAGTGCTACTCGTGTCGAGCTAGTGAACGATGATAACCAAGATTTTGATGAAGTCAAAAGCTACGGCATCAACGCTGAGTGGGACATCAACGATGAGTGGAGCATGAGTTTTGATGCGTCATATTCGTCTGCGTCCTCAGATTTCCGCAACGGCTTGTTGTGGTCAAATGTAGCCGTGGATGCAACTGCCGATGCACCGGTGTTTGATGAGAATGTACAGATTTCTTATCAAAACAACGGCCTAAATTTACCCGATATCGGTTTTAGTCAATACGATGCTTTTAGTGACATCAACCGTGTAATGGCGAGTAAGTACGGTATTTATCCGTACCAAAACGAAGATGCCATCGAAGCGTTCCGTCTTGATTTTAAATATCTGTTAGATAATGAATACATTGCTTCGATTGAATTTGGTGCGCGTTATTCTGACCGTGAGTACAGCTCTGACCGCTCAGTTTTTGAGTATGGCTCCGATTCTGGTTTCCCACGCAACCAACCGCCGTTGCGTTTAACGGATGACATGGTAGAAGTAGTCAACTGGCAAGGCGAGTTTGGTTATTTCCCAAGCTATTTGTCGATCGATTTGGATAAAGCACTCAATGCATGGTTCCCATCAGGCATTCCACAGCCAGTGCAGACGTGGGGAACGTCACACCCAGGTGTCATCAACAGCCCAACACCAGGTCTTGGTCCTAACACCTCTTGGTCTGTGACAGAGTCTGGCTCAGTATTTGAAGAAGTCACTTCAGCCTATGTGATGGCGAATATCGATGCTGAGATTGGCGATTTGCCGGTTACGGGTAACATTGGTGTGCGTATGGTAGATACTAAGCAGTCATCTAC
>CAZLGJ010000195.1:0-2985 GCA_964559075.1 uncultured Glaciecola sp. | reverse complement strand
GGGCACTCGCCACCTTTGAGGCGCTCGAATTGGGCGCCGTTGATTATGTTGCCAAACCTGGCGGTACCGTCAGTATCAACATTCGCGACATTGAACAGGAGCTGATTGCCAAACTCAAATCGGCTGTCAATGTTAAGTTGGGCAATAAACTGGGCCTGCGCAACAAGTTACGCGTGCAGCGCGAGAAGGCAGTCACCCAGTCAAAACAGCCGCATACTCGCGATAAGCTATTATCTGTGCCCAACGACTCGCAGTTTAAAGCAGTATTAGTGGGCGTATCGACTGGCGGCCCCGGCACATTGCAGACGATTATTAGCGATTTACCCGCTAATTTTCCGATCCCAATTGTCGTGGCACAGCACATGCCTGCGCGGTTTACGCAAGTGTTTGCCGAGCGCTTGAACCGCGAATCAACACTCAACGTGGTTGAGGTCGATAAACCGATGGATTTGCTCGCAGGCAATGTTTACATTGCTCGAGGGGATGCCGATATAAAAGTGATCCGCCGCGCGGGCCGACTCATGGTTACCAGCGTGCCGGCTGATCCTAACTACTTGTGGCATCCAAGCGTGGACAAATTGGTCGAATCTGCTGCGGCAACGATTGCGCCGCAACAGCTATTATGCGTTCAACTCACCGGTATGGGTAACGATGGCGCCGCGCAAATGGCACGCGTAAAAGCCGCGGGGGGCAAGTGTATTGCCGAAGATGAAAGTACCTCAGTGGTATTTGGCATGCCGCGCGAACTCATAGAGTTAGGTGGTGCGGATAAAGTCCTCCCCAACACCGCGATCGCCAAACAATTGCGCACTTGGTCTCTAAAAAAGTAGCGTTGAAAACAATAAATACAACGAAATATAGGATATGACAAAATGGGGTTAAGGAAGACCACTCAAACAGCATTGCCCAGCGAAGAAAGGCGTGTTGAGCCACGTGATTTTGCGCAATTAGTCAATCAACTGGCCAGCGTTGACCCGCGTGAACGTCGCTGGGCGGCTCGTGATCTGCAAGCGTTTAGCGACAGCGCCCCGGCATTGTTAGCAGCGCTCGAAGTAGAAGCGGATCTCAATGTCAGTGAAGCCATATTTACCAGCTTACAAAAACTCCCCAATAGCACGACAGTGAACGGACTATTAACACTTCTTAACAGCGACAGTGCGTTTATTCGCAACTCTGTAATTGAAGTGTTGCAAAGTATGCCTGAATTAGTGGATAAGCATATTGATACCCTGCTGCACCATGACGACTCGGATATCCGTATTTTTGCCCTGGATATTTTGCAACAGCTCGCCCATAGCAGTGCGCCTAAGTGGCTCCAGCATGTGCTAGTGAACGAAACGCACATCAACGTACTGGCGACCGCCGTAGATCGCATTACTGAATTAGGCGATGATGGCTTTTGTGAGAGTTTACAGGCGCTCAAGGTGCGCTATGCAGAAGAAGAGTACTTAACCTTTGCCATTGATATTGCGCTTGCGCGCCTTGATACTCTTGACACTAAGGGAGCGAAGTAACTGATGAGTGTCACCGAGGTACAGAGCCGTATCAGCGAAGCGGAATTTGAAAAGTTTAGAGAGTTTTTCTACCGCAAAACAGGCATTCGCTTTGAGAACACAAAACGCTATTTTGTGGATAAGCGTTTGCTCGACCGCATGCGAGCAAACGGCTTCGACACCTTTAAGCAGTATTTTACGTTTATGCGCTTTCAAGCTTCCGGTGTGGAGGTGCAAGAGCTAATCAACGTGATGACGGTCAACGAAACGTATTTCTTCCGCGAGGACTATCAGTTTGAGTGTTTGGTGGACAACGTGATGAATGAAATCGCCAGCCGCAAAAAACCAGGAGAGCTTATACGCATCTGGTCGATTCCGTCAGCATCAGGTGAAGAGCCTTACTCAATTGCGATGTTTTTGTTAGAACAGTGGCCGGGGATTGACCAATACGAAGTAGAAATTGTCTCATCTGATATCGACAGCAATATGCTCAAACGCTGTCACGAAGGGATATACTCTGAACGCTCAGTCAAAGGTATTCCAACGCGCCTTTTACGCAAGTATTTTACGGCGTTACCCGGCAATCGCTTCGCCATTTGTGATGACTTAAAAGCATCGGTGAAATTTACTCAAGTAAATTTGGCACAACCATCGCAGACCCGTGCCTATCGCGGATTTGACGTCGTATTTTGCCGTAACTTGTTGATTTATTTTGATGATGCATCCCGTCGTGAGGCTGCGGATGTGTTTTATGATGCACTCAACCCCAATGGCTTTGTGTTTTTGGGGCATTCAGAATCGATGAGCCGGATCTCATCACTTTACAAAGTAAGAAAGTTTCCCAAGGCCATGGTCTATCAAAAGCCATCGGTAAGGAGTCAAGGATGAAGAAAATATTAATTGTGGATGACGCAGTGACCGTGCGCATGTATCACAAAACCATCATGGAAGCCTGCGGCTTTACAGTTGAAGAGGCCGTCAATGGTTTAGAAGCGCTGGAGAAAATAGACGCGTTTACCCCGGATTTGTGTCTAGTCGATGTCAACATGCCAAAAATGGATGGCTATCGCTTTACCGAAGCGCTACGGGAACACGATTCACTGAGCCATCTACCGGTCATTATGATCAGCACCGAAGAGGAAGCACAGGACAAAACCACAGCGTATCTTGCCGGTGCTAATTTCTACATTGTTAAACCTGCGAAGAAAGCCTATTTGCAAGCCGTTGCCCATACCATGTTAGGAGCCGCCTAATGGATCCCATGTTAGAGAGTTTTGTGACCGAGTCGCGTGAAAACTTAGAAACTATTTCAAACTGCTTTTTGCAGCTCGAAACCAATCCCGATGAAAGTGCGTTGATGGATGAGTTATTTCGCGCTGTACATACGATGAAAGGCTCCTCAGGGTTATTTGAAATCCAAGCCTTTACCAAAGTCGTGCATGCAGCTGAAGACGTATTAGATAAAATTCGCGCTGGACATTTGGCTCTGACC
>CAZLGJ010000194.1:0-3121 GCA_964559075.1 uncultured Glaciecola sp. | reverse complement strand
ATAAAAATTGTAGATTAAAATTATTAAGGGCTTGTTTTTACAAGCCCTTTTTTATGCCTACACTAACTCTAAAACTAGTTCACATCGTCATCTTCAACACCAGATCAGCCCAAAACAGCAAAAAATTAAACTTTAGTCGAACATCTATTTGGTGAATATTGCACTACATTTATTCATATGTGTTCGTCTATGTTATCTTTAGGTCAGCAATAATGAATGTAGCCCACTCTCAAGCAACCCCCTCGTTTGGCGATACCAGCCAGATTATTCCCGAGCACTACAAGGACTTCAAGGTACTCATCGTTGATGACAACATTATCGAGCTTAAATACCACATTGAAGTCATCAGTCAGTTATGCGAAGTGTACTTTGCCGACACCCCGGCCCTAGCACTTAAGATGGCAACTGAGCATGCGCCACCTGACTTGATTATCTTAGATGTCATGATGCCGCAAATGGACGGTTTTTCGTTTGCCAACCATCTTAAAGCGAATCCCGTCACTCGCAATATTCCTGTCGTTTACTTAAGTGCTTCGGCGGAAACTGATAACAAAATCAATGGCTTTCAAACTGGCTGTATGGACTATTTGGTCAAGCCAATTAGCGAAAAAGAGCTATTTCACCGCGTGTTATTACAGCTCAAAATCATTGACACCAATCGCAAATTAGAGAATCTAAGCGTGCGAGATCCGCTTACCGGGGTCTACAATCGACGCGTATATGATGAGCATCTCGCGACAGAGTGGTATACCTGTCAACGCTATGACTTGCCTTTGAGTTTGATCGTTGTAGATATCGATGATTTTAAACGCTACAACGACTGCTATGGGCATTTAAAAGGCGATAACATCTTGCGCAAAATAGCCAATACGCTAAAGGGGTTTGGCCACCGTGCTAACGACAAGTTTGCCCGATATGGCGGCGAAGAGTTTGTTCTGCTATTGCCTGACTGCTCTTCACTTGGCGCGCAGAAAATTGCATCGCAAATGTGTGAGGCGGTGAAAGAATTAGACATCACCCATAAAGCCAACGCCTCGTTCTGTGCAACCTTGACCGCGTCTTTTGGCGTAGCGACGCTTCGCCCCACGGCTAGCCAATCGGTTTCAACCCTGTTTGAACTCGCCGATGCCGCGCTATACCGCGCCAAAAAACAAGGTAAAGCGCAAGTGGCTGTGGCCACTCAAACCCGCTAACCTTTCCTAGCGAACCCTTCCTAAACTTTGCTAAATTTTACTAGACAAGATTCGTTTACGTGCTACATTAACTTAAACATAATGTTAACAAAAACAATAAGGTAGGCCATGTATAAACACCTAAAAGTTATTTTGCTACTCTATGACACTCTTAGCTACAGGCTGTGTCAGTGTACAAGAACCCGTTCCTCTCCAGCCCATTGCTAATCAAACCGCCAAAGTTGGGGTGATGTATGTGGAAGCAGTGCCTGCTGAAACGCAGTACACTGGGTCGATTGGTCTGCTTGATTACGCTATCATCGCCGGCGTTAACAAATCTCTAGATACTTACCTAAAAAGCTTAACTTTTGAAGACTATCCTGTTTTGGTCAACGAAGTCACCAGTAAGTTGCAAGCCAAAGGGTTTAACGCTCAACTTATCGACCCCCCTATATCGCTTGACCTGGCAAAAAAAATTGATTTACCCAAAGAAAATAAAAACGATTCGGATTTTAGCGCTATTACGAAAGGGCAGGACATCGATTATTTGGTACTGATCCAAAAGCCTGCCATTGGCACCACGCGCAGTTATTATGGCCCTGTGCCGACATCTGAGCCGCTTGCGATGGTTGCGTTACGCGTTGAAATGGTCGAATTGGCAACGGGTAACCTGCTGTGGTATCGCAATTTGCGCGAAGTAGCCACGATAGATACACCGTGGGATGAGCCTGATACTTACCCCAATATGACCAACAGTATTTACAAGAACTTTAACACCGCCATGCAAAAAGTGTTATTGGAACTTGACCAGCTGCCGCAAAAATAATCTACAGTAATTCATCATAGGGGTGGAGCTTCAATTCACCCCGCAAATTCCGATAAATCAGTTCATTGTTATCCGCTGACAGTACAGTGCCCCTCTCATAAAACTTAATATTATTACGTGTAAAACGGATGGATCGTGCCGCCTGGCGAGGCTGCATAGATTGCATAAAATCGTAGGCGATAAGTTTTTTAACTTGACTCAATGCGGGCATCAGATGATGTCTGACATCTGCTTCGGTAAATGTATTTAATACAGATAGCGATTGTTGTAATGAAAATAGGTCGGGGGTGTTTAGTTCAAAGTAATTGCGATAGGGCGATAGTTGAGACAACGCCTCCAGTTCCCAAGAGAGTTGCAGTGATAGGTAATTTGCGCTGATGTTGAGCGTAGGGGTAAGCATATAAGCACGCTGAGGCGCAGGTATCATTGCATCATAACTCGCTTTATCCATAATCGTAAAAGCATCTGCTAAGGGGGAACCTTGCAATGTTGTGAGCCAGTCAACGGTTTGTAAGGTATCAATAAACCCCTGCACAGGCGCATTGCGCTCTTTTTGCAGGGCCGACTGACCAGCTCCTTGAATGATAGCCACGCTAATCAACGCACCCGCCAAACCACCTGCGGCACTGCCGCCACCGGCAGTTGCAGCGTTCATCTGTGCCTGTTGTACAGAAGATGCCAATAGATCCCCGTCGTAACCTAGGCTGGTTAAATTCACATTGACTGTTTCTAGTCTATCGAGATCGAGCACGATAACCTGCGGCATTGGCATAGGCTGAGCATGGCGTTCAACCGATTTTTTATGCGTACTCCCACAGCCGCTAAGCAGGATGAAAATGCTGAACATCAGCGTGATTTTGTAATGCATGTTATGCCCTTTACTTTGAGTTTTTCATAGTTGGTACGAATTTCGCTAATAGAATTAAGTACATGGAAATGAACACATAGAAATATGGCAAACATGGTGATGTTTTGCAACGAGAAGATCACCTAAAGTTTCGGGCAAAAGCGCAGATATTATGATTGAAAATCTATAATTTGCTCAGCACCGCCTGAACAACATTGCAGGATGCAACCACTTTCAAAGGAATGAAGATGCAGATCAGTTGGCGTCAATATTTAG
>CAZLGJ010000193.1:0-3247 GCA_964559075.1 uncultured Glaciecola sp. | reverse complement strand
CACCCGCACCAGATGCGCGGAACGTGTCTACGCGCAAATCAGCTGGGTTAATTTCAATGGCCTCTGACTCGGGTAGCTCTGCCAGTACAGCCACGGTACAGGCTGAAGTGTGAATACGCCCTTGGCTTTCCGTTTCTGGCACGCGCTGCACGCGGTGACCACCTGACTCAAACTTGAGCACGCCATAAGCACCATCGCCAACGACATTCACAATGACTTCTTTATAGCCGCCATGCTCCCCTTCGTTGGCAGATACCAACTCAACGCGCCAGTTTTGTGTTTCGGCATAACGCGAATACATACGAAATAAATCACCCGCGAAAATAGCCGCCTCATCTCCGCCCGCCCCGGCGCGAATTTCCAAAAAGCAGTTGCAGTCATCTTGGGGATCGCGAGGCAATAACAAAATTTGTAAGGACTGCTCAAGCTCTGTAATACTGGCTTTGGCCGCTTTTAGCTCATCCTGCGCCATCTCGCGCATCTCGGCATCGTCTTCATTGAGCATTTCATTGGCCATCGCCAAATCATCTTGTGCTTGCTGATAATCATTAAAGTGTTTGACGACATCTTCTAACTGCGAAAATTCTTTGGATAATGCGCGAAACTTATCTTGATTACCGATCACGTCGGGATCGCTAAGCAAAGCTTGCACTTCAGCAAAGCGTTCTACCAAGTTTTCGAGTTTATGCACCACGGAGGCTTTCATAGATTTCCTACTTATATTGAATAGTATTGGTATGTTACGACGACGGGTTTTCGTCGCCAGCCAAGCCCATCGCTTGACTTACCTGCTCTAGCACATCGTTGTCGCCGCTGGCGCTGAGTTGACCTAGCGCTTTGGTTGGGCCATGAGCGAGTTGATTAGTTAATTTATAGGCAAGTTCGGATATCACCGTATCCGCCGCTTGTCCATCGGCTAATTGTTGCTTGGCTTTTGCCAGCAGTTTATCACGAATTTCAAGATTCTTTTCACGAAAGGTTTTGACCACATCGACCGATGCTTGCGCGGACTGCCATTTGGCAAATTCAGTAATTTGTGAACTGATCAGCGCTTGTGCTGCCTCTGCAGCCTGTTTTCGATTAGCTTTATTTTCCGCCACGATTTGTTGCAGATCATCCACCGTATATAAATAGGCCTCATCGAGTTCCGCCACTTCTGCTTCGATATCGCGAGGAACCGCAATATCGACAAACAGCATTGGCTTATGACGACGCAGCTCCAAAGCATGTTCCACCATACCTTTGCCAATAATGGGCAATTGTGAGGCGGTAGAGCTGATGACGATATCGGCCTTGACCAAATGCGATGGAATTTGACTTAAGGTCAACGCCTCACCTTGAAAGGCATCGGCAATCACTTTGGCTTTTGATAGAGTGCGGTTGGCCACCGAGATATTTTTGGCGCCCTGCTCGTGCAAATGCTTAGCCACTAGTTCGATAGTTTCGCCCGCCCCAACTAACAACACGCGAGACTGGTGCAGTTTGGCGAATATTTGTTTTGCCAGTTGAACGGCGGCAAACGCCACTGAAACTGCATTGGCGCCAATTTCGGTCTCAGTACGGACTTTTTTGGCAATCTGAAAAGTAAAATCAAACACCTTGCGAAATTGATTAGTCATCGCATCGTGATGTTTGGCATCCTGCACGGCTTGTTTGACCTGCCCGAGGATCTGCGGCTCCCCTAAAATCAACGAATCAAGTCCACTGGCTACCCGCATAATATGATTGAGGGCCGCTTCGTTGAGGTGGGTATAAGAGTGATTTGTTAGCGTCTGGGCCTGAATTTTGTGGAAGTCTGCTAACCAACGCAACAAAATATCAGGATCTTCTTTTGTACATTGCGCGTATATTTCGGTACGATTACAGGTAGATAACACAACCGAACTGGTTACCCCATCAATGTTTTGCAAACTCACAAAAGCCTGCGTCACCGCATCGGGGGTAAAAGCAACTTTTTCCCTCAGCTCGACTGGTGCAGTTTCGTGGTTAATGCCAAAGGCAATGATGGTCATGGGCGTCCTTCAAATAATTACGGCGTGCATTGTACGAAAAAGCCTGTATGAATAAAAGTGATTTACGACCAAGCACCATGCTTTTACGCGTGTTTTTATTCGCAATTCTGGTATTGATGCTATACGGCTGTACGACCCTGCCGCGTGCTTTGCCGCTGAGCGATGCGAATAATGTAAGCGAACTCACCCAGTGGCAAATGCGCGGCAAGCTTGCCATTATTACCCCGGCAGAGCGACGTGCCGTGAATTTCTTCTGGCAACGCAATGCCGCAAATTATCAAACCGTGTTAACCACCTCGCTGGGTATCAGCGTGTTTTCTGCACAACGTGATGAGCTGGGTATTACGGTAAAAGTTGATGATCAGCAGTATCAATCGGCAACGCCAGAACAGCTGCTGTTTGACCTGACTGGCTGGCGATTACCGGTCGAGCAGTTTAATCATTGGTTAATTGCCGATGTAGAACCCAAAGATGGTCTTATTGAACGCGATGCACAAGGTTACATCACGCATTTTTCACCGCGTTGCGAAGCAGCTTGTCAAACGCCGCTACGCATCCAGTATGCACAATACCGCCGCGTCAATAAACTTGCCTTGCCCCATTCCATCAAGGTAACGACGCCGCAACAAACCCTCACATTCAAAATTACCCAATGGCAGTAGTCCCTTATATATGAGCACGCATAAAGTTCAACCTTCAAAGAATCATTCGCTGTACAACCAAATCGATTTTTTGGCCGCTTATTCCAATATTCAATGGCATAGTCCTGCTAAGCTAAATCTGTTTTTGCATATTACCGGGCAGCGTGACGATGGTTACCACACCTTACAAACCCTCTTTCAATTACTCGACTATGGTGACACGTTGCGCTTTGAGCCTGCATCTGAAGGCTCAGTCAGCATGGCAGAAAGCTTAGCTGATGTAGCGGATGAAGATAATTTAATCATTCGTGCAGTACGGCTGTTGCAAGCTCGCAGCGGGCGCAATTTTGGAGTCAAAATCCACTGCAACAAAGTCCTCCCTATGGGGGGTGGTATTGGCGGCGGCTCGAGTAATGCGGCAACGACGCTCGTGGTGCTTAATCGCTTGTTAAATTTAGGGCTCGATATCACTGAATTGACTGATTTGGCTTTAGAGCTTGGTGCAGATGTGCCGGTATTTGTGAACGGCATGTCGTGTTTTGCTGGCGGTGTGGGTGAAGAGTTTGCTCCTGCACCACAGGATGATGCTTATTA
>CAZLGJ010000192.1:0-3301 GCA_964559075.1 uncultured Glaciecola sp. | reverse complement strand
CAAAAAACAAAGGCTTAGGACGCGGTTTAGATGCATTACTCAATGCCACGCAGTCTGTCGCTACCAATAACGAAAGTGGTACTGCAAGCGAGCAAGAGGTACAAGCACAGCTCAACACCTTGCCCATAGAATTATTACAGCCGGGAAAATACCAGCCGCGTAAAGACATGTCACCAGATGCCTTAGATGAATTAGCTAGTTCAATTAAAGCCCAAGGCGTCATCCAGCCGATTGTGGTTCGCCCTATCGGTGAACAGCAATACGAAATCATCGCTGGTGAGCGACGCTGGCGCGCTGCGCAAATTGCCCAACTCCACGAAGTGCCCGTGGTGATCAAAGATGTGCCTGATGAAGCTGCCGTAGCAATTGCACTGATTGAGAATATTCAGCGTGAAGATCTCAATGCTATGGAAGAGGCGCAAGCCTTGGACCGCTTAATCATCGAATTTCAGCTCACGCAACAAGAAGCGGCAGAGGCAGTGGGCAAGTCGCGCACTACTGTGACCAACTTGTTGCGCTTGAATACGCTAGAAGATGAAGTCAAGACCTTGCTCGAACACGGCGATATTGAAATGGGTCATGCTCGTGCCTTACTTGCTCTGCAAGCTGAACAACAAGTCGAGGCTGCTCAGCATGTTGCCGGCAGATGCTTGAACGTACGCGAAACCGAAAATTACGTGCGCCGCTTATCCCAACCACAGCAGCCAAAAGCTGAAAAAGTCGTCGATCCAGATGTACTGCGCTTACAAGAGGACTTGTCTGAGCGTTTTGGGGCTGCTGTAAAAATTTCTCACAATGCCAAAGGCAAAGGCAAAGTGACGATCGATTTTGGCAATTTGGAACAGCTCGATGGGATCTTGGCAAAATTTTCATGATCTTGACTGCAACCCTCTATTTACATAGAAATAACAATCTATATCACGGCCAAAAATAGTGTCAAAACGGCGTTACGACTTTGGCACTAATTACTAAGTAGCAGATCCTGTCAGACAAGCTCTGCGAGGCTATATTCCACCTAGATCATTCACCAAATCAATTAACCCTATAGTTTACATACCAAAATTAATATTGTTGCAAAATAAACTTGGATAAGTATACTCGTGGACGCTTAACATAGGTAAGAAAGAAAGAGACACACTGTGGCTATTGCGATAATAGACAAAGGAATCGTTCTGGCCAAGCGGGCACTAGGATTACAAAGCTTAGTGGCACTGCTGACTGCAATTATATGTCTACCTTTTTTTTCATTTCCCATAGTGCTGAATTACGCAGCAGGCGCGGCGATCAGTATTTTACCTAATTTGGTTTTTACCTTTTATGCGTTCCGCTACAGCGGGGCAAGCAAACGACACTTGGTCGTAAAAAGCATGAGCCAAGGCTCAAAATTAAAAATGGCCTGCACGATAATACTTTTTGTTATGGCATTTACGCATTTACCCGACGCGCCAGTCGCATTAATTCTCGGGTTTGTCATAACAACCGCGACTCACACCATTGCCGTCATGTGGTCGAGCGCAAAGGAATGAATTTTTTTTACTTAATGGGTTAAACAATGGCATCAGATACTAGTAGTTATATCCAGCATCACTTAACCAATGCCGTCATGTGTACCAATGAACAGGGTATTGCCTTTAACAAAGCGTGTAAAGACGCGGGTTTTTGGGCTTTTCATGTTGATACACTCGCATGGTCAATCGGTTTAGGTGTGTTGTTCTTATGGGTCTTCACAAGCGCTGCAAAAAAATCTACCGCAGGCATTCCTTCTAAAGGTCAGGCATTCGTCGAGTTGGTAGTTGATTTTGTCAATCAAAACGTCAAAGACACCTTCCACGGCAAAAGTTCACTCATCGCACCATTATCACTGACAATTTTTGTCTGGGTACTGTTGATGAACTTGATGGATTTGGTGCCGGTGGATTTCTTACCTTCAATCGCGATGATGATTGGCGGCACGGTGTTCGGCATGGAAACCGGTGGCGAAACCATCTTTGGCATTCCTGCTTCGCATGATGTATACATGAAGGTGGTTCCGACCACTGATTTGAACCTGACCTTCGCTCTCGCGATTAGTGTGTTCTTACTCATCGTGTTCTATTCAATCAAGATGAAAGGCTTCATGGGCTTTGTTAAAGAGTTAACGATGAACCCGTTTAATCACCCGGCTTTCATCCCGGTGAACTTAATTTTGGAATTAATTACGTTGCTAGCGCGTCCAGTCGGTCTTGCCTTACGTTTGTTCGGTAACCTCTACGCATCGGAATTGATTTTCATCCTTATCGCTACCTTAGGGATATTCCAGTTACCACTGCATTTCCCTTGGGCGGTATTCCACATTCTTGTTCTACCACTACAAGCGTTTATTTTCATGATGTTAACCATCGTGTATTTAAGCCTTGCCAGTGAAGAGCATTAATTTTTATAAACTTTTAGATTTTTTAACTTTAACAAAACTTTGGAGACAAAAATGGAACCTATGATTTTTATCGCAGTAGCTTTATTGATTGGCCTAGGTGCACTTGGAACAGCGATCGGCTTTAGTTTGCTTGGTGGTAAGTTCTTAGAATCAGCAGCTCGTCAACCTGAACTTGCACCTCAACTACAGGTGAAAATGTTCATCGTTGCAGGTCTTGTTGATGCGATCCCAATGATCGGCGTTGGTATTGCACTTTACATGTTGTTCGCACTTTAATTTTTTGAAAAAACATCAATTTATTTTTAGCGAATAACAGAAGGAGGAGCGGTTGTGAATATTAACGCCACTCTAATAGGACAAATGATTGCCTTTGCGGTTTTCGTATGGTTTTGTATGAAACACGTATGGCCACCGCTATTAGGTGCAATCGAAGAGCGCCAAAAGAAAATTGCTGACGGTTTAGCCGCATCTGAAAAAGCTGAAAAAGATTTAGAAGATGCGCAAGCAAAGGTTGCACAAGAGTTAAATGCAGCTAAAGCACAAGCCTCAGAAATTATCGAGCAAGCGAAAAAACGCGCCACGCAGATCGTCGATGAGGAAACTCAACGCGGTCATGCAGAACGCGAAAAAATCATTGCTCAAGGCCATGCTCAGATTGAAGCAGATAGCAACCGTGCGAAAGAAGATTTGCGTAAGCAAGTATCTGCCCTCGCTATTGCTGGCGCAGAAAAAATCTTAGCACGTGAGATTGACGCTAAAGCCCAAGCCGACATTGTTGCAAAACTTGTCGACGAGCTGTAAGGGAGTATGAGCCATGTCTGAATTGACTACAGTTGCTCGCCCATATGCCAAAGCGGCTTTTGAATATGCTCTCGAGAAGAGCGCAGT
>CAZLGJ010000191.1:0-3366 GCA_964559075.1 uncultured Glaciecola sp. | reverse complement strand
TGAACATGCAACATCATGCCAGTAACAAGGATGCGGCGTAATGAAACACAGTATTAACTTATATCCGCAAGAGCTTCGCCCTCGCTTAGAAATGCTCACCGTCTATACGGTGCTTGTCGCCATGGGCCTATCTGGATTAGGACTATGGGGAGTGAACAACTATTTTGTCGCCAATAACGACCGGCTGACCCAAGAAGTGCGCGTGTTGGAGAGCGAGGTCTCGCGTAAAGGCTCAGTATTAGCCATTATCAATGCAGAGCTCAACAACCGCAGTGAAGATCCGGCGCTTCTTAACTTATCCAACGTCAAAGAGCGCGAGCTTCGTGAAAAATTGCAGCTGTTTGAGGCGCTCAACCAGCGCGATACGCTCAAGACACAGAGTTTTGCAGATTTAATGAATACCTTAGCAGCCTTGCCCAATCGCGATTTGTGGCTCACCAATATCACTGTTGTTGGCAACGACTTGGTGTTTCACGGCATGGCGCGCAACGCAGAAGCGGTGCCGCAGTGGGTTGGTGCACTGAGTGCACATGATTATTTTACTGGCAAGCGCTTTAGCTCAGCTAACATCCTGCGCAGTCAACCGAGTGATGAATTTTTGCAGTTTTCACTGCGCACCAGTGACCAACAGGGAGGCTGAAAATGTCAAAAATGTCCACCTTAGAACAGCTTGATTTTAAATATGCCATGCTCTCAACGCGTGAGAAAGTCATGGTATTGGTACTGGCGATTGGCGTCACGTTATTTTTGTTATTTGAACTGCTGCTGGCCCCGACCCTGTCTCAAGCGGAAAAACTTGAGGCGAATAAGACCAGCATTACCGCCAAAATTGCCAATATCGATGCCGAAACTAATCTTGCCAACGCGCGCTTAAGCGAAGATCCCAATCAACCGCTGGCCGAACGCATCGCCCGCTTAGAAAAGCGTATTGCCGATATGGACAATCAGTTTGTGCACGAAATTAACGAGTTAATTGCACCGCAAGACATGCCCAAAGTGCTACAGACCATTTTTAGCAAATCAACTGGGCTTGAGATCATCGCCATGCAGTCGCAACCAGCGGTCAATTTGTTTGCCAACGATCCGCAAAACCTCAGCTCAAGCCTATACCAACACGGCTTATCGTTGTCGTTTCGCGGCGAGTTTTTTGCGGTGATGCAGTTTTTACAAGCGCTTGAAAGTATGGAGTACCAAATGTATTGGCACGCCTTAGATTATGACGTTGAGGAATATCCACAAGCGCGCGTTGAACTCGAGGTGTTTACCTTAAGTTCACACCCTGACTTTATTGGAGTGTAAGATGAAAATAATCTGGTTATGTGGTTTGTCATTGGGACTTATCAGCAACGCAGCAATGGCGTCGGTGACAAAGTTAAGCGATCCCACCAAGCCCGCAAATTACACCAAACAAGCCCTAATTGCAGGGGCCCAAAAGGGTAAACTGCCGATGATTGTGCAAGGGATCTTTAAAACCGCCAAGCATCGCTACGCCATTATCGGCGATACGCCAGTCAAAGCAGGTGATGCCTTTGGCGAATACACTATCGTCGCTGTTACCCCAACCGCCGTCAAAGTGCGCGCCAACAACTCACCAGAGCGCACTATTGAAACCTTTTCTATCTATGAACAAGAAGTGAAATCCGATGCAACGCACTAAATTTTCTCTCACCACTATCGCGGCTATGGGCGTTATCGCGTCAACGAGTATTGCGCTAAGCGGCTGTCAAGCGACAGACTCCACCAACGTGCGTGAAGCCCTGCAAGCAAATATCGCTGAAGCACAAGCTATCGAAGCTAAGCGTTTAGAGGTACCCAAAGACGTGATGGCCTCGCTCAAACCTGATAGTCAACAAGGTGATACCCTGCTGATCGACAGCGCGAAATACGATATCAGTGCGCAGAACATGGCAGCAGCATCATTTTTTGCTAACTTGGTCAAAGATACACCGTATAGTGTCGCTGTGCACCCTGAAGTCAGCGGTGCGATATCGCTGGATTTGAAACAAGTGCCGCTAGATAAGGTGTTTGGCTTGGTATCTGATCTATACGGCTACCAAATCGAACGCAAAGATAATATTTTTCGCATCTTTCCTTCTGGAATGCGCACCGAGACCTTTAACGTCAACTACTTACTGATGCAGCGTGACGGGCAAACCCAAACCAGCATTATCTCAGGTGGTGTTTCACAAAATGCCAACCAACAAGGTGGCCAAGGTGGCGCCGGCGGCATGGGCGCTATGGGCGGCATGGGCGCAATGGGTCCAGGTGGCGGCATGGGTGGCATGGGCGGTCAAAACTCGGCCATCAACGGCACCAATATCACTACCAAAACCGAAACTAACTTTTGGGATAGCCTAGAGACCAGCTTAAAAGAGATGGTTGGCACAGATAGCGGCCGCGCCGTGTTTGTTACACCACAAGCAGGCCTTGTCACCGTGCGCGCACTGCCCGATGAAATACGTGCAATCCGCGAGTTTTTATCCGTGTCGGAGCAGAATCTACAGCGCCAAGTGGTGCTAGAAGCACGTATTTTGGAAGTCGAGCTCAAAGATGAGTTTCAACAGGGGATCAACTGGGCAAGTATCGCCAAAACTGTCGGTACCACCAGCCTAAATTTAAGCACCTCACCCGGTATGTTTGGTAATGAAGTCAGTACCTTAACCGGTGGCGTGACCAGCTTGTCCTTCACCAATAATGATTTTGCGGGAGTCTTGTCACTGCTGCAAACGCAAGGTGAAGTGCAGGTACTATCAAGTCCGCGAGTGACCGCCACTAACAACCAAAAAGCCGTGATCAAAGTCGGTAATGATGAGTATTTTGTCACTGACGTCTCGAGTCAAAACACCATCACGGCGACGACCACCTCAGTAGTGCCAGATATCGAGCTTACTCCATTTTTCTCGGGTATTGCGCTAGATGTCACGCCACAAATTGACGATAAAGACTCGCTCTTGTTGCACGTGCACCCCTCTGTCATCGAAACTCAAGAGCAAGAGAAAATCGTCACACTGAACCGTGAAGAAATTGTACTGCCGCTGGCGCAATCAACCATTCGCGAGTCGGATACGATTATTCGCGCTATGTCTGGTGAGATTGTCGTCATCGGTGGGTTGATGCAGTCGATGACCGAAGATGTAAACACTAAGACCCCGGTACTGGGCGATATTCCGCTATTTGGCAAAATGTTCCAACAAAAACGCCAGGTCGAAGTGAAAAAAGAACTGATTATTTTGATCAAGCCCACCATTGTTGAGTCGGGCACCTGGGATCAACAAATGCGTCGCTCCAAAGCGACCATGGATAGCTGGTTAAGCGTGGAGTAGCATCGTGTACTTGGCCTATTTTGGTTGTGATTATTATCCCTTT
>CAZLGJ010000190.1:0-3379 GCA_964559075.1 uncultured Glaciecola sp. | reverse complement strand
CAAACAATCTTAGGTCAACTAGTTGATTTACGCCAACTTTTTCGACGGATTCTTTAATTTGCGCAAAACTGACATCTTCGTCTACCACCATGGCCAAGTCGCGTTTGTTGGACGGGAACTTTGAAATAGACTGCGCTTTGGGCAACACGCGCTCAATAAGCGCTGACTGCACTAATTCAAACACAAAGGTGCGTGACTGTAAGCCGAGCAGTTTTTGGAACTGAGGGTGCACAGCACCGACAAAACCTACGACTTTACCGGCAAAAACAATGTCTGCACTTTGCCCTGGATGCAGATGCGGCTGCTTTGACGGCACAAAGCTAAAGTCATCAGCTTGTCCGGTTAAACTTAACAACCGTTCAACGTCGCCTTTGACAGCAAAAAAGTCAACGCCTGGTGCCCCCTGCCAATGCTCATCTGTGAGTTTACCGGCAACGGCACCTGCTAACATGGGCTGTTGTGATACACCATTATCGCTGTCACTGTCGGGGACAAAACGCAAGCCGGCTTCAAACACCCGCACCCGTGCCTGTTGACGTTTTTGGTTATAGGCAACCGTATCTAACAGGCCAGTGATAAGGCTGACTCGCATCACCGACATATCGGCAGAAATAGGATGCGGTAGCACCATACCTTGCGTACCTGGGAACAACGCGTGTTGTTTTTTAGGGTCGACAAACGAATAAGTAATCGCTTCATCATAGCCCTGTTGTAACAGAACCGATTTGAGTGAATTTAACGACAGTGTACTTTCACTGCGCGGTAACATAGTCAGCTGCCCACGCGGTGCTTCGTTAGGAATATTGTTGTACCCAAATACCCGCGCCACTTCTTCAATCAGATCTTCTTCTATAGTAATGTCAAAGCGATATGCAGGTACAGTCACGGTCCATTGAGCATTGTCAAATTCAGTGCTGAAACCCAAGCGCTGCAAAATCTCGGTGACTTGCTCAGACGCAAACTCCACCCCAATCACACGCGATAAGCGGGCATTGCGCAGCACGATAGTTTGCGCTTGTGGAATGTGAGCGGGATCTTCAGCCACGACTACAGGACCAGCCTGACCGCCAACGATATCGAGCAACAGCTGCGTAGCGCGCTCCATAGCAGTTTCTTGTAAGGCTGGATCAACGCCGCGTTCGTAGCGATGTGAGGCATCGGTATGCAAACCATATTGACGTGCTTTACCCAAAATGGCGTCAGGCGCAAAAAACGCACATTCTAGTACTATATCAGTTGCATCCAGGGTAACACCTGAGTGTAAACCACCAAAAATACCCGCTAGTGCAAGGGCTTTTTGTTCATCAGCAATCACTAAGGTGTTGGTATTAACCGTGACTTCGCTTTCATCAAGCAGCGTAATTTGCTCGCCTTCATTGGCGTAACGCACGTGAATATTGCCTTCAATACTAGCTGCATTAAAGGCGTGCATGGGATGACCTAGCTCGATGAGTACATAGTTGGTCACATCAACCACAGGATCAATAGAGCGAATGCCGCTGCGACGCAGTTTTTCTTGTAACCACAGCGGTGATGCTTGTGATAAATCAACCCCTTGGATCACGCGTGACAAATACCGTGGACAGGCCTCACTGGCATCGAGCACCACAGCTTGTTGGGCGTCAATACTTGCGACAACAGGCTCAATAACAGGCGTGCTAACTGGGAGCTGATTCAACACACCCACTTCGCGAGCAACCCCACGAATGCCTAAGCAATCCGCACGGTTTGGGGTTAAATCAATCTCGATAATGCGATCGTTAAGCTGCAAATACTCACGCAAGTCTTGGCCAATGGGCGCATCTTGAGGCAGCTCAAGAATACCGTCATGATCATCACTGATCCCCAACTCAGAAAAACTACACAACATGCCGTGTGAAGGCTGACCGCGCAGCTTGGCTTTTTTGATTTTGAAATCACCGGGTAACACGGCGCCAACACAAGCAACCGCGACTTTTAAGCCCAAGCGGCAATTGGGTGCACCACAAACGATATCGAGCAGTTCATCGCCACCAACGTTAATTTTGGTGACGCGTAATTTATCCGCATCGGGGTGTTGTTCACAAGCGACTACTTCTCCGACTAATACGCCGCTAAAATCACCTGCAACCGGCTCTATGCCGTCTACTTCGAGACCGGCCATTGAAATTTGTTCAGCAAGTTCATTGGTAGTCAGACTCGGGTTAACCCATTCACGTAACCAGTTTTCAGAAAATTTCATCTCACTACTCCTTAATTGAACTGCTTTAAGAAACGCAAATCGTTTTCAAAAAACGCGCGCAAATCATTCACGCCGTAGCGCAACATGGTCAAGCGTTCAACGCCCATACCAAAGGCAAACCCAGTGTATGCTTCTGGATCAATGTTCACGGCTTTGAGCACGTTGGGATGTACCATGCCGCAACCGAGTACTTCTAACCACTTGCCATTCTCGTCCATCACGTCCACTTCAGCAGATGGCTCAGTAAACGGAAAATAGGACGGTCTAAAGCGTACCTGACACTCACGCTCAAAAAAGTGCTGCAAAAAGTCATGCAAAATACCCTTAAGCTGAGTAAATGACACGTCTTTGTCTACCATTAACCCTTCGACCTGGTGGAACATCGGCGTGTGCGTCTGGTCATAGTCATTGCGATATACACGACCGGGAGAAATAATCCGAATGGGTGGCGCTTCTGCTTCCATAGTACGTATTTGCACACCCGAAGTCTGGGTGCGCAACATCATGTCTGGATGAAAATAAAACGTATCGTGATCCGCACGCGCAGGGTGATTCTTAGGAATATTTAGCGCATCAAAATTGTGAAAACCGTCCTCGATCTCAGGGCCGGTTTTGGTCGCAAAACCCAGCTCACCAAAAATAGACTCAATGCGCGCAATTGTGCGCGACACAGGATGCGCATTACCCACGCTTTGCGCACGCCCCGGTAAGGTGACGTCCACCGCTTCAGCAGCTAATTTGGCATTCATCTCAGCCAGTTTTAGTGCCTCTACTTTTGTTGTTAGCAAGCCTTGAATGGTTTGTTTTGCAGCGTTGACTTGCTGACCAAATACGGGACGCTCTTCAGGGCTCATCTTGCCCATCCCTTTCATAAGTTCGGTCATGTGGCCTTTTTTGCCTAAATAATCAACGCGGATCGCTTCTAGCGATGCTACGTCAGGAGCATGTTCAATGGCCTGCGTCGCTTGCTCTACAATGGCTGCTAATTCCATGGTCTTTCCTGCATGTGTGTGGAGTATGGGATACGGTATTTTGGGTCGTTATATTACACTATCTTGTCGGGCTATCCCACTGTAAAAGTGAGGGATTTTGGGTGTTCGCATAGATTTTAAGCAAAAAAAAACGCTGAAGTTCCTCTTCAGCGTTTTCCCAAAACTT
>CAZLGJ010000189.1:0-3404 GCA_964559075.1 uncultured Glaciecola sp. | reverse complement strand
GTTCGACCGTGATTGTTGCAGCATAAAACTGCGATTCCGCGAGGAATGAAGCGTTCGTCTTTGGACTCTACGTCTATTGGATGCCAGTTGGTGGATCGGACATCTCTCCGTCGATTGCGCCAAATGATTCATTAACCGACGGCTGGATTGATTCCAATGGAGCTAATCCCTGATTCTGCAGCATTGGCTGGCCCAGCATCACACCGCTTTCCGAAGGGTAGAACGACGTGACAGGTTGCTGGATGGGAGCAGCTACCGGAGCGTAGGGATCAGTTGAAACAGCGGAACCACAAGCATCACATGTTGCAGAACTTGCTGGCGCGATTTGTCCCGCGGCTGAATTACAGCTGTCGCAGGCATCGCCTCGCAAAAACTGTCGAACTGGACCATCCGACAGAAAACCGTTTCCCTGAAACAAACCAGGACGCGAGTTACATCCGTTGCTGAACAAGCCTCCGCCGAGAAGACCATTAGCACAACCGGTGAAAGTGAGCATGGCAAGGCAAGCTGCCATCGTTACCAGTCTCTTCATTGTTTCGCCTTTTAAAAAAATTTGAAATGTCTTTCGTTGTAGAAGGTGTCTCGATTGCATCAACTCTGACGCGAATGACGGAAACACAACTCAAACAAACCTTGAACGCGAGCGAGACTGTGGGGCTAGTAAACATACACGCGCAATAGGCCCAGGCAAAAAAATGTATGTAGAAATTTCAAAATGGTTTTCGACCTGCCGATAGGAGGACACATGGGTCATCACTTGTGTCTCCAACTGGGGAACAATTGTTGATTGGTAAACTTTACGGCTTGTGCGGATACATTCGCTGACACTGTGATTGCACCTTTGGTATTACAACGATTGAGCTTCGTTCGACGCATTCTCTTCGCGAGTAGCTGCCTTGCGCTGATGTGGTCCTGCGCCTCCAACTCCCTGGCGATAGCTTGCCAAGAAGCTGTGATTTTGCAGCAAGATTTCGCACAGCCTGTCGCGGGATCAATGAAAACCCTGGCCAATGACAACGGTATTCTTGAAATCGATCCGAATGCTATTCCGATCACCACTCAGACCAACCTGTTTGAGCCGATTCAATTGACTCAAACGCCCTTCGCCGAACCACAGTGCATTACGGTAAAGAAGAATCCGCTTGGTTGTCTCGAAGGAATTGCGGTGCTTCCGCAGGATGAGGTCTGGCTCGTTGATGCTCGTTCGTGTCTATGTGGCGAAACCGATACGGGCTTGCTGAATGTTTCCAAATTGACGCAAGACAATTTCTCACAATCAGAGATGTCTTGCCTAACGACATCACATGCCGCTGATCAAGATCGAGTTACCGTAATATATATTCATGGCAACCAAACGAATCTTGAATATGCGATCGCACGCGGCATGCAGGTTTATCGAAACGCTTTCGCGGCAAAAGCTCACTGTCGTGTTCCAGTCCGATTTGTGATTTGGGCGTGGAAGTCAGAACAGGAAAAGGCTCGACTCTATCCGGATTACTTGATCAAGTCTGAACGTTCGGTTCTGTTGGGCGAAACTCTTGCGACAACGCTTAATCAGTTTGATGATCGAAATTTGTTGGTGTTCGGTTACAGCCTTGGAGTTCAAGTTGCCCTGTCAGCGTTTGACTCACCGCTTTTGAATTCTCGAAGCGACGATCCGACCCGCTATCACGTTGCTTTTGCTGCCCCCGCAATTAACGCAGAGTACGTTGCCTGCCACGCACTATCACTGGGAGGGCGGACGCCAATCAGTCAAACGTTCGTTTTCACGAATCGTAAAGATAGAGCGATTCGAGCGGCCCAAGCTATCATCCGTCGGAAAAGTATGATTGACGAAGCCTCCATTGAGGGACTTTCACGAGCTGGAAAGCTGGATGTGGGGGCGATCTCATCGATCGAAATCTCTGAAGAAGCTGGACCATTTCATTCAGTCGAGCGCTATACGAGGTCTGAAAAACTCCAAAGTTCGATGGCTTCTTTGGTGAACGCGGTTTCGGCATCGCGGCTGATTCAGACGATTCAGGCCAGTGAGTAGACGAATCTCTCATTCTCCGAGTTGGCTTCCAAGAATTTTCGTTAAGCTACGAATAACGGAAGATAGAGACCGCCAATTTTCGAACTTTGGAGAACCAAATGCGTGTGATGATTTGCTGTGCTTTGACGACAGTGATGCTTTTCTCGGGCTGTATGCTCAATTTTACCGGAGTCAAAGGATCTGGAGTTTCGGCAACGCAAAATCGTACAGTCGATGACTTTCATGCAATATCCGTTAGCGGAACCGCGGATGTGAAGGTCGCCGTTGGCGGTGAAAAATCTGTCGTTGTCACTGTTGATGACAACCTGATCGAAATGGTCAAAACAGAAGTTAACAACGGCGAACTGAAAGTCTACACCGACGGCAATTACAGCACGTCGATCGGTTTGGATATTGTTGTAACTGTCCCAATGCTTGATCGCGTTACCGTTTCCGGAGTTGGAGACCTCACTGCATCTGATGTAAGTGGCTCAAATCTGAAAGTAAAAGTTAGCGGCGTCGGCGAAGCAAAGATTACTGGAGAAGTGGATGAACTTGACGTGTCGGTATCCGGCACTGGCGATGCTGAACTGAAAGATCTGATCGCGAAAAAGGTGAAAGTTTCGGTTTCAGGTGTTGGCGGTGCAGAGGTCTTCGCTTCTGAATCTGTTGATGCGAGTGCGAGCGGCACCGGCGACGTGAAAATCTTCGGCAATCCAAGCGAAGTTACGAAGTCTGCAAGCGGAATCGCGGACATCGAATTGGCCAAGTAGTCGCGAGCGGATTGAAATCGATTCGTTCTGGCGAGAGAAATTCTCTCGCCTTTTTGTTTGCGCAGTCAGGCCGATCGAATTCATTGTCGAGCCCATCATCGGCTCGCAAATGGGCATGTCGCTGGAGTTCACGCTTCAGTGTGTCTGCATGACAACGCGATGAATGCATTCAAGCACGCTAAAGCGTGAACTACAAACAGTCGCCTCTCGCTCGTCGGTGAATGCCGAAATCCTCTGTCGCAAGTGGACCGCCTGAAAGTCTTGGTATTGGATCTTTTCTTGGGTCCAATTTGAGCTGATAGTATCAAGCCCTAGTCGACGATCCAGCAAGTTGCCATGTACGAAATCACCGAAACTCTTACCCGTGAGCACGTTTGCGAATTGCAGCAACTATACCAGCGGCAGTGGTGGTCATCGGGGCGAACATTGCAAGACACCAAAAGATGTGTCACCGATTCAGGGATAAGTCTGGGAGCCATCGATTCAGAGAATCGGTTGGTGGGTTTTGTGCGAGTCGTGACCGAATTTGTATTCAAACCGAACATATTCGCTTTGAAAAATGAAGAAAATTGTAGCGGGCGTGGGCTAGGAAGGCAGCTGCTAAATGCCATGACTGA
>CAZLGJ010000188.1:0-3418 GCA_964559075.1 uncultured Glaciecola sp. | reverse complement strand
ATGCACAATACCCACATCACTGAGCTCATGGTGCCCAGTATAGCCTTGATGCGTAGGTAATTGGTAGATCCCTTGTGCAAACAACCAATGTCGAGTTAACGTGGTTTGCTTACCAAAAGGGTCGTACAGGTATTGCGCCACCACATTGAATTGGTCGACAAGGTGGTTTGTTTTCCAAAGGGGTCATAGATGTATTGTGCAATCACACTGCCTGACTCATTAGTAATCAATGACACTGAGCCTTGTGTGTCTTTGTGAAGATAATGAGTATCTTTGGTGCCATTAGAGCGATGCGTAATCACAATATTGCCACCCATTAAATGATACTTGTGCTCGACTAAGCCACGAGAGCGTCCTTGTGTTTGCACGATTTTTTCATAGCCACCGGCATAATAATGCTCAGTGGTCGTTTGCGTGCCCAAGACTTTGCGTGAATCACGTTTAAATACCATATTGCGGTCAATGTTATAGCTCATATCTACCACAGCGCCATTGCGGTGAGAGATGCGATACGGTTTATCAAACGCAGTGTAGCGGAAACCTCGTAGGTTAGTTTCGGCTTTGACATTACCATTGTTATCGTAAGTAAATGCTTTGATTTGCTGACCTCGATAATTGGTGACTTTAACCAGCCGGTTGGGCTTAGTGCTATCGTAGTGATAGGTACCAACATCAGATTTGTAAGTCATATTACCCGCATTGTCGTAGCGATACGTCACACTCGTGTTAAAGTGACTAGGCGTATAACCACGTTTATCTTGAGCAAACCCTCTGGATGTTAAGCGATTGAGTGCATCATAGGCATAGGTTTCGGTAAAGCTATCGATTAGACCATTACTGGCTCGATATTCACTTTCTCGCTGGGTGACATTTCCTGCATCATCAAGCGTTACCACACTTTCATGAAGCAGTGTGTGATTGCGTTTAGTAGCGGATGTCTCATGGAAGCCTTCGGTGGTATAGCCATAATCTGTGGTGGTGTTATTACCAAAGGTCGCTTTGGCTATTAGGCCTCGGCGGTTAAATGCACTTGCTTGCCATAGTAAGGTGTTAGTCGATTTATGTCTGACATAGCGCAAGTCGCCTACATCATCGTATTCATGTGTCACGGTAAAGGCTTCTGTACCAGTGGGGTATGTGATTTCACTGACTTGACCTAAGTTGTTGTAGGTCATGGATTCAGAGAAGGTTTGTCCGTTAATTAAACGGGTGATGCCACTGACTAGCCCTAAATCATCATAGATATAACTTTCCTGACTGCTAGGCGTGTAGCGTGTGTCAGAGCAAGTGATATTGCTCGAGGTATACAAGGATTTACTTAATAATTTTCCTGATGCATGGATATTGCGATGACTGGTCGAGCCATAGCGCCAACAACTGGTGCCTTCACTGGGAGAGTAACGTCTGACCATGCGCCCGAGTGAATCGTAGGTAAAATCAAAGCGATGGCCGATAGCATCGGTTTGCTCAATGAGCTCACCATAATGATTATATTTATATCGCCAGGTACCTTTATCTGGGTCAGTAGTGCTAACTTTACGCCCCCAGCTATCATAGGTGTTGACAATCACTTGGTTGTTATAGCTATTACTTGTTCGAGTTAGATTTTCCATGACATCGTAAGTAAAAAAGACTTCATTACCTAGATTATCTTTGGTCGAACGTAATTGACCAAAAGGATTGCGCTGCTCAGTGTGTTGATGACCATATACATCATAGGCATACACGGTTTTAAGATGGTGACCCACATAGCCTAGACCATCCGCTCTCACCCTGATATTCGCATAGATTATAATCAATTAGTACCTATATTTAGCTATTAGCCACATCAATATTTTAAGCAATTAAGGGTGATGTTGAGTTACATACATGAATCTAAAAGTTCTTTTTTAGACAAAAGAGAATTCAAATATTTAAATTTAAATATTTTACAAGACCTTTTAAAGTGCTTGTCAAATGACCCCGCACCTAAATTATTTTCAATCAGACCAATTATTTTTTTTCTCCCATGATAAATACTAAATGAAAGACATTCGTAAAGCACTTCATTATTAGGCTTGTATTTTTCAATAGTAAATAAAAATTTCATCGAAACATAATTATCGTTCCTACAAACCGATTCCAATAGCCCATCAATACTGACATTATTATCAACATCTTTCTTCAATAATTCATCTGCCAAATGAATAAACTCTAGAGCCAAAGACATTTCCAATAATGAAATTAGTTGTCGAGTAGTATAAGAAATGCTATCAGAATTTAAATTAACAAAGGTGACAATATCCTCTTCTGCAGCTTCAGAATTTACAATCATATATTTTAATAAATTAATAAAGTTATCATCTGCCTTTGAATACTGAAATGATGAAACAAAAAAAATAAAAGAAAAAATCACTATTTTCAACATAATTCAACCTCCGTTACATCTAAGAACTGTATAGTTATGACAAATCACCTGTGGCGTAACATCCCTTATTAAATTGATAGGAAATAAAGGGATTTTTAACTTCCGGGTTATTTCTATTTCTGGAATTTTTAATGCGCCAGCATCTTCAGCTGCTTTCAAGGTAAGTTCTAAGTTATTTACACAATCCAAATAAAACGAGCATTTTTGTGTAAGTATTGTTTCCCCGTGCCTATAATAATCTAATAACGTGTCATGAAGAACTTCAATTTCCTTTCCCCTTAAAGTTATTTTATGAAATTCTCTTTTTGTTTTAAGTGCATTTTCACGAAAACTTTTTGTAACTTGATTAAACAGGTATTGGAAGGCTCCAGTGCTTGCACCATTTGCAAACTTTCCACCAGTTAGTTTGGATACTGTGCCTCCAATAGCTGCCGAAATAAAGGTTCCTTTGGCAATATCTCCAGAACTCAAATTAGTTCCACCTTTCAAGAAAGTTCCGCCAGCCCCCTTGGTAACACCAGCACTGATAAAGCCATGTCCAAATTTACCTCCTGCAAGTTCAGCAGCTACACCACCCACTACCGCATGAGCAGCAATTTGTTGTGTTACTTGTCCTGATGTCAGTAAGTTGCCACCAAAGTTGTACAGCTTATCCGGAGAACCTCCTATAGCGGCCCTTAGGTTATCGTCATGCAAGTTATTAAAGTGGCTTCCAATTTGGTGGAAAGCAGCTCCTATAAATGCTCCTATCAAAGCTCCTTTCAAACTTCCTGTCGAAACTCCTCCTATTCCAAAGCCTACTGCCGCAGCATGCCAAATACTCTGCGCAGCCCAAGCCTGCATCCCCGGAATCATCATCATTGCTATGCCAAAAACAGGAGCAAACTTACCAAGAGCTTTATTAAGTTTTTTAAACAAAGACTTGAAAAAGTACCCACTTGGATCGGTATAACTCATCGGATTATTCAAAACATACGAGTACCGATTATAGTTTTGTGTATTATCCGACGC
>CAZLGJ010000187.1:0-3467 GCA_964559075.1 uncultured Glaciecola sp. | reverse complement strand
GTTGAGCCATGAGCGGAGCTTGGCAAAGAGCAAATCAAGGCGCAAGGGGATTCTTCAATAATTTGTCTGTCTAACTACCACAGTCTAACTACCACAAACTACCACATCCAACTACGACGGTCCAACTACGACGTGTCCAACTACGACGGTCCAACTACGACTCTAGTCCACTCTCGCTTCCACAATGCGAAAGAAACGCTTTTCTTCTGTAGTCGATATCTCGAACTGCCTATCGCTTGCGATGAGGGGAGTCAAAGTGAGCTCAGCTTGCTCCGCATCGACGAAGTTCGGCTCATTCGAAGCCATCACCCGATATCCTGGACCACCCGGGCTGAATTCAATAACAAAAGTGGAAGGAGCGACGAAGCGTACAGATTGAACGGCTGGGATGTGAGACCGAACCGAAAGACCGTGCCAACTCAAGCCTACCGCGTCGAAGCTTGCCTGATGTTGTGGCTTGGTGAGCAAGAGCATCTCTAACTCAAAGGGCCGGAAGGAGTTGGATTCGTAGGAAGCTGGAGCCGGACCTTCAAATTTAAGGCTCGTCATCTGAACTCCACTAAATGCCCAGGAGCCAACGGAGGTCACGCTAGCCGGGATATCGACACCTCTCAGGTGAAAGGAAGAAAAGAACGCAAAATCATGAACTACCTCAACTCCCGCAGGAATGGCAAAGAAGGACCCCTGTTTGCCCGAAGGATAGAGAATAACCTCGGATAAATCACTGTTAAAAAGAACTCCGTTGTGAGTTCGAAACTGCAGGTTGCCTGCGGCTACATCAAATTCTTCCAACGAGGGGCAGAAGGCAAAAACGGCATCTCCCAGAGACTGCAAACTAGCGGGCAATGATACTTGGGAAAGAACCGGGCAGTAGGCAAAGGCTGCTTCGCCTATCGAGACGACGCTCTCTGGTATGATTACTTCTTCCAAAAATACTGAAGTCCCAAAAGCATAACTCCCTATCGTAGAAACCGGGGACGGTATTTGAAAGCTCAATTCTTCGCGACCGGGCGGGTAATGGAGAAGTCTGCTTCGACTTTTGTTGTAAAGAATACCGGCGACTGATTCAAAATTGGGATTTTCGGAATCGACATAAAGGTTCTGCAAACTGCTCCCATGAAAGGCACGTGGCGAAAGCGAAACCATGTTTGGGGAGAGGTTAACCGTCGTTAGGCCTGTCGCAGATGAGAATGCAAAATCAAGGATTCCGACAATTGAAGAACCTTCAACGTTTGCCGGAATCTCGAGAAGGCCTTCATAGCCAGATTCCAGATCAACAATCACCAAGTCTTCGCCCTCCCTTTCCCAAAACATCGAGTCTAGCTCCGGTTCCCGGTAACGAATTTCCAGTCCATTCCAATAATCACCTTTCTTACCAAAAGAGAGATACTCGTCGGACCAGATTCGAACTTTCAAACCCTCATCGTTGAAGGGACTACCCCAGTTGGAAGTATCTTGCCCCACAAGTTGAGGGGCGGAACCGTTAAAATAAAGATGGGTCAGAGAAGGGCAGTTTTGAAACGTAGAGGAGTCAATTGACTGCAGCGTCGCGGGAAGAACAACATCGACGAGCCCACTGCAACCGGAGAAGACGCCGGAGGAAAGAATCGACACTCCCTCCGGAACAATAAATGACTCCAGCGTCCTGCATCTTTCAAAGGCGTGTTCTCCAATCTCGGTGACGTTATCCGGTAAAGTCAATGAAGTGAGACTATGGCAATTTCTAAAGGAAAAACTGCCAATTCTTTGCAATGAATCAGGCAGAACAACGGCAACTAATGATTCGCAATTGCTAACAAGGCTATCCGCAACTTCAAGAATGCCTGCCGGAATTGTAAGGCTCTCAATTTTCGAATTGGAAAAAGCTCCGACGCCAATGGAAGTGACACTTTCGGGAATAGAGATATGGCTGAGAGCAGTCGATGAGAAAGCACTCCTACCTATCGAGGTCAGATTGCTGGGAAGAGAAACCGATTCCAGCAATTGGGAGGAGCTGAAAGCAAAATCTTCAATTGAGGTCATGCTATCTGGGATTACGATGCTTTCAAGATGACTTCCCCTAAAAGCGAATGACCCAATCTCAGTCAAGCCTGCGGGAATCATGAGAGATGTGACTCGAGAATCGCTGAATGAATATGGCCCGAGATTGGTGGTCTCTTCGGGAATGGTAATGAATGTGCGAAAAGGTAGGATAAAAATAAGAGTCGTAAGATCTGAAGTAAAGACCGCCCCAGACCGAACCGTCAAAAAGGGGTTTTCAGGATCAATTTCGACAAAACTGAAGCTTCGACAGGAGGCGAATGCACTCCCTGGGAGGTCTTTTAATGTGTCAGGGAACGAAACCGAAGTGAGTTCATTGCATTCGTAAAAAGCAAACTCTCCGATGGTTTCGAGACCTGAGTTCAATTCCAGTTCGGAGAGATTCTCACAAAATCCAAAAGCCCTCTCGCCAATTTCGGTTACGCCTCCGGGGATAACAATCCGCTCTAAGGATTCACAGGACGTAAAAGCGCCACGCTCAATTTTTTCAAGACCAACCGGGAGGATGACTTCTTCAAGATTCTTACAAACCAAGAAGGAAAGCGCGCAAACACACGTAACAGTATTAGGAAGTTGATAGGAAGTCACCGTTTTGGCGGGCGGGAACCTCACCAAGTCGCTCCCGTCGGCTGTAAAAAGAACGCCATCAAGGTCTTGATAATGGCTGTTTTCGAAAGAAACTAGAAACCATGATAGAGCAAAGCAATCGGTAAACGCACTGGCGCTAATCGAATTCACCGATGCCGGAATTACTATCGAAGTCAGGCTTAAGCAGCCTAAAAAAGTATCGTCTGCAATCGAGGTAACTGCATCGGGAATATTGACTGAAACAAGGTCGTAACAAAATCGAAACGCGGAGCTTCCGATCTTGGTCACGCTTTCTGGAAGGGAGATTATTGTCAGGTTGTAACAATTTGCAAAAGCTCCTTCGCCAACTGAAGTCACAGGAAAACCACCAATCGTTTCCGGAACAGCAAGAAATCCTGTTGCGTTGAGATGACAAGCCGTGATTGTGACTTCGCCATCTACAACGTCCCAAGTGAGGTCATCAAGTTCGGCAGATTCCGCCCTTTGGAAATTACAAAGGTTAAAAACCCCTACTAACAGGAGATGAAGCAGGACCTTGGGATAATTGTTCATCACTGCTAGTATTGGGTAAGGCAAATGCTCCTACAAATCAATTTTCCCATCGCACCGGACTTTGCTCAGTTGGGGGCGATGCGATAGAAATATTTGGTATCGGTGCTCTGGCGGCTGACAGTCCTTGTCGTGACGGGTTCCGAGGCTTTCTGGAAGCCGGAACGTTGAAACCCTGCGAAAGTTAAAGGGAAAAGTGTTTGTCCCCTCTTATGCCCCTCTTCTAATGACTTATGAATTCGTAGTTCGTGAATAGAACTAGCCCCAAATCGTCCGCGCGACTCCGTTTG
>CAZLGJ010000186.1:0-3490 GCA_964559075.1 uncultured Glaciecola sp. | reverse complement strand
CCATGACACCGCAACGACAATAACCACAGTATATAACAGCGTTTGAGAAAAACCACTGGCCAAAAGACTCGAAAGCAGACCGCCCAAAAAAGCACCAAAGAACTGCCAGCTGGCATACACGCCCATCGCGGTACCTTTGCTCCCAGCCGGCGCGATACCTGACACCAGCGCCGGTAAACTGGCTTCTAGGCAGTTAAAGCCAACAAAGAAGACAGTGACGATCACGCCTAAGCTGATCACATCGGCTATATCAAAGCCTAGCAATGCCACTATCGGAATAGCCACACACACGACGCTCAGTAACAGACTCAACTGCGGATAAAACTTAGCTAGTCGCAACAGCACTACCAGACCCACTACTGATACCCCAAGGACCGGCAGATAAAGTTGCCATTGGGTGGCAAAGTCGATACCAAAGGATGACAGCAGAACCGGGAGCTGCACAAACAGCAAGGTAATAAGTAAGTGGATCAGACATACGCTAATATTGAGGATCAGTAGCTGAGGATCTCTGACTATATCCGAGAGCTGTGATAGTCTGGGCAAGGTATCGGCGCTTGGCGCCACGTTGACGGCACTTGGTACCACCCAAATCACCAGCGCGATGCCAAGCACGCTAAGTCCAGCCGTTGCCCAAAAGATCCCCGCTAAGCCGCTATGCTCTGCCAGCATTGGCCCAAATAACAGGGCTAGATAGAAGGAAAACCCAATCGAAATACCAATGATGGCCATGACTTTGGGACGCTGTTCTTCTCGCGTCACATCTGCCGCCAGCGCCATGACCGCGCCTGCAATCGCGCCAGCACCTTGTAAAATACGACCGATAACCAAACCAAGCATGGAGTCAGCTAGCGCCGCCAGGACTGAACCACTGGCGAATAACAACAGCCCCGCAATAATAACAGGTTTGCGGCCAATTCTGTCGGAGAGCATGCCAAAGGGAATTTGCAAACACGCTTGGGTGAGGCCATAGCCGCCAATGGCTAAGCCAAGTAACAGCGGGGAAAAATCAGCATACCCCAGCGCTAGCACGGCCAATACGGGCATGACCATAAAGAGACCCAGCATGCGGGTCACATAGATACTGGCAAGGGCAATTGCGGCACGGCTTTCGGTTGAATTCACACACACATTCTAACAAGTGATAAAGTGCGCGCATTCTACCACAGCCCCGTGGTGCTCGCGACAGTTGCAGCGCAAATGATCGCTGTGTCTTTTTATACGTAAAAATCAGATTAGCATATTTAAACGTAAAAATTATGGCATACTTACTGTTTGCCCTTTTTCACCTCCACAGAATCGTATTGCATGGATAAAATTGAAGTTCGCGGTGCTCGCACCCACAACCTAAAAAACATCTCGTTGGATATTCCGCGCGACAAGCTAGTGGTGATCACGGGATTGTCCGGCTCTGGTAAGTCGTCATTGGCATTCGATACGCTTTACGCCGAAGGGCAGCGGCGTTATGTCGAATCACTTTCGGCATATGCCAGACAGTTTTTATCCATGATGGAAAAACCTGATGTGGATTTAATTGAAGGGCTTTCGCCAGCGATTTCTATTGAACAAAAATCCACGTCGCATAACCCGCGCTCTACCGTGGGCACCATCACTGAAATATACGATTACCTGCGCTTGTTATTTGCGCGTGTCGGGACGCCAAAATGCCCAGACCATGACGTGCCGCTTGATGCTCAGACTATTTCGCAGATGGTTGATCGCGTGCTGGCCATGCCAGAAGGTGAAAAACTGATGCTGTTAGCGCCGGTAGTGCAGGAGCGCAAAGGCGAACATATCAAAACCCTTGAGGGGTTAGCGGCGCAAGGGTTCATTCGTGCGCGCATTGATGGTGAAGTCTGTGATCTGTCTGATCCTCCCGAACTGGATTTGCACAAAAAACACACGATTGAAGTGGTGGTGGATCGCTTCAAAGTCCGTGATGACTTGCAGCTGCGATTGGCAGAATCATTTGAAACGGCGATTAATTTATCCGGCGGCACTGCCAAAATCGCATATATGGACTTTCCCGACCAGGCGGAAATTATTTTTTCGGCCAATTTTGCCTGTCCTCACTGTGGCTACAGCATTGCCGAGCTCGAGCCGCGTTTATTTTCGTTTAATAACCCAGCTGGCGCGTGTAATGTCTGTGATGGATTGGGTACGAGGCAGTTCTTCGATCCTTCGCGCGTCATCGTCAATGACGAAATCAGCTTATCAGGCGGGGCAATCCGCGGTTGGGATAAACGCAGTTTTTATTATTATCAAATGCTGCAAGCGGTCGCCGAACACTATGATTTTGACCTGACCAAGCCGCTCAATACGTTGAGCAAAAAGCACCTGGATATTGTGCTGTATGGCTCAAAAGGCACAGCGATTAACTTCAAATATATCAATGAGCGCGGCGATATCATGCAGCGCAAGCATCCGTTTGAAGGGGTTATCCCCAATATGGAGCGCCGCTACAAAGATACCGAGTCAAATTCTGTGCGCGAGGAGTTGGGTAAATATCTGTCCCAGCAGCCTTGCTCGGCCTGTCACGGTACGCGACTGCGGCTCGAGGCGCGCCATGTGTTTATCGGCGGGACCAACCTGCCGACAATCACCCAGATGTCGATTGAAAATGCGTTAGCGTTTTTTAACGATTTAGACTTGAGTGGACAAAAAGCCGCGATTGCCGAAAAGATCCTCAAAGAAATTCAAGATCGGCTAAATTTTTTGGTCAATGTTGGCCTCAACTACCTGACCCTCGAGCGCAGTGCGGACACCCTTTCTGGCGGTGAGGCGCAGCGTATTCGCCTTGCTTCTCAGATTGGCGCCGGATTGGTTGGCGTGATGTACGTGCTGGACGAGCCGAGTATTGGACTTCATCAACGCGACAATGAACGCTTGCTCAAAACCTTGCGTCACTTGCGCGATTTGGGCAACACAGTGTTAGTGGTGGAACACGATGAAGACGCCATTCGCGAAGCGGATCACGTGATTGATATCGGTCCAGGGGCGGGTGTGCACGGCGGTCAAATCATCGCCGAAGGCAAGGTCGCTGACATTATGGCTTCGCCTGATTCGTTAACGGGTAAATATCTATCCGGACGCGAGTCAATTGCCATTCCCACCAAGCGCAACAAGCCCAAAAAAGCTGGCTGGGTAGTGCTCGATGGCGCCTCGGGCAATAACCTCAAAGACGTTACTTTAAAGGTGCCCACTGGCTTGATGACCTGTGTTACCGGTGTATCTGGCTCTGGTAAATCAACCCTGATCAACGATACCTTTTACAAAATCGCTCAGCGTGAGCTTAACAACGCGACCACCAATGAACCTGCTCCTTATAAATCGATCAAGGGGTTAGAGATGCTCGATAAGGTGGTCGATATTGACCAATCGCCAATTGGCCGCACGCCGCGCTCTAATCCGGCGACCTATGCCGGTATTTTCACACCTATCCGTGAAATGTTTGCCGGCACCCAAGAAGCGCGCTCGCGTGGGTATAAGC
>CAZLGJ010000185.1:0-3546 GCA_964559075.1 uncultured Glaciecola sp. | reverse complement strand
ATGGTAGTGTGGGGCTTCCCCATGTGAGAGTAGCACATCGCCAAGCTCCTATTAAAATAACCCTCAGCCTTGCGGCTGGGGGTTTTTTATTATGTGCCAAAATAATATCTGCTACGCAAATTGTGCAACATTACCGTCAGACAATAGTCGCATTCATTCGCTTAACTGAGCTCCGATATGTTAGTGAACACATGGATTTCGCAATCCATATTAGATTTATAAAATAATAATAAAACATTACATAGCAGAGCACAGTATGATCACATCTCCAGTACGCGAAAAACACTTGGTGACCGAAGCTGAATATAGTCCTGAGGATTTATTCTTTTCAGTCACTGACTTACAAAGTCATATTTTATACGGCAATGATGCATTTTTTAATATTGCAGAATACAGTCGTGAAGAATTAGTGGGCAAACCCCATAACACTATCCGTAATCCAGCTACCCCAAGGGCTGTATTTAAATTACTCTGGGAGTATCTTAAAGCCGCCAAAGGTGTTGGTGCTTATGTGGTAAATCGTACCAAAACGGGCAAATATTATTGGGTCTATGGCATATTTTCACCCGTTTTAGATGAAAATACAGGCCAACCCATTGCTTTTATTTCTGTGCGGTTAAAGCCACAATCAGACAGGTTAGCTGTCATAGAAAACCTCTATTCGCATTTATTGGCCGTTGAAGCTGATCACGGGATGGATACCGCATACGATAAGTTATTGCACTCTATTACTGAGTTGGGGTTTGAAGATTATGATGCATTCGTGAATGACTCTCTTAATCTTGAGTCCAGCGTGTATGTAGAACAGGACTTCTTTAGCAATCTATTGAATCGTAGCAAGGTCAAGAAAACAGGAAATAACGACTTATTTGTCAATCTTCAAGCGTTACGCAAGGGCGTGCGCTTATTAGATGAAGGAATTAAAGGCTTAGTCGATGTCAAATCTAGCCTCTATGAAATTCGTGAGTTACTTGAAGGTACTAAACATTTTTTCTCAAACGTTCGCGATGCATCACTTAACTTGGCCATATCAGCTGGTAATCTTCAAGGTAATGCGTCACGTGTACTCAACCCCATAGTATCCCAACTGATTGAGATGTCAGAAAGCGGTGAGGGTATGATGGAGCAGTTTGAGAAGATGGCAAACAGCCTGATCAGCAATCATAAAACCCTCACTTATGATGCAAACAAAGTTATGTTTTATAGCTCAGCTTACCATAATGATTTACTCGACAAAGTAAGTATTTTGAAAGTTAGCTCGCAAGCGGACCAGGGATGTTTTTCCGAAAAGAGTGAAAATGAAAATATGGTTGAAGAAGCCATATCTAATGTAACACTAAATGATTTGATGAGATTAGAGGCTTTTGTCAAAGACTATGTTGTCGAGATCCAAAACTTATCAGATTTAGTGACTCGCAAACTTGGCTATATGCTGATCCTCGGGCGTGGTTTAACTACCCAAGGCTCTGTTCTCGCAGAGGACTGGAACGCAACTGGGGTGATCAACAACCTCAACGCACTACAACACGACATTATGACGATTGAAACAAAGCTTGACGCTACTGCAAGTAATTTCAGTTCAGTCTTAAATACCATGAATATCTTAAATGAAGCGACAAAGATTAATGTTAACACCTATGAGGCATTTTCTACCACCATATAGGTAATAGCATTAAAACGGTGCGTGGCGCATATAAAGTATTGCCACGCAACCTTCGATACTATTGTGCCGCTTTACGTACTAAGTATTCTTGCTGTTTTTGATGCATGGCGACGAGTTTATTCAATAACTCAGGGTTATCCTGAACGAGCTTTTCAGCGTACTGCAACGCTTCTTCTTTATCACGCTGCACTAAAAACTCGACCTGTTCCCAGGTTGGATAGGGCGCACCTGAAGATAGTGCATCTTGTGTTTCTTGAGACATGCGTGCTAATAGATACTGTGGGTAGCAACGCGTGGTTTTGATCCGGCTACCGGTGCGAGACTCTTTGCGACACTTCATTTTAAACTTTTCTTCATCAGCGACTGCGTTGAATAACTCATAAAAATCGAGCTCTGCCATCATTGCTTGGCGTTTAAAATACAGAGTATCTACTTTGCCGGTAACACCAATTCGTTCGACATCGTCAATATCCTGTTTGGTCATCTCTGGATTGGTGTAGTTACTCGTATCAATACTGTCAGTTAGATCGCTTTTGTCTGAATTACTGTAGGCATTAGCGCTACCCATAATTAATGTACTAATACAAAGTGCTGCTAGTGTTGTGAATTTCATGACAACTCCTTAGTCCGATAGTCAATCTATTGATTATAATGGCATAAAAAGTTTGTCATAACTGTGAAAGTTGTAAGTGGATATTAATATCTTGAAACAAATGAAAGACTTAATTAGTTAAGAAAGGCATCTTAAATCACACTACCCATGTTATTATTTTGTAAATTTGATTAAACGGATAATTACATGCGTCTAATATTAGCTTTCACATTGCTATTTGTTTTTTCCTTACAAGCCGCAAGCATTGAAGTAAGTTCACCGAATAAAGCACTTACGTTTGCTTTCACTGATAAACAAACCCTTGCCCAGTACACCTTGTCCTACCACGGCAAACAAATCATCAGACCATCGCGTTTGGGTTTTACTTTCGCGACGGCAAAACCGTGGTATCGGGATTTTGCGTTAGCAGAAATTAGCCGCCGTTCAGCTGATACGACGTGGGAGCAACCTTGGGGTGCCAAGCGTTATATTCGCGACCAATACAACGAATTACTCGTGCGTTTTACCAACACGGTAGACAACGACATTCAATTTGATGTCAGAGTCAGAGTCTTTAATGACGGCGTTGGTTTTCGCTATGAATACAATGGAGAAGCACCGCTACATATCACGCGAGAATTAACCGAGTTTTGGTTTGCCGACTCACACCGTGCCAAAGCTTACTGGATCCCCGGTCAAATGCGCGAGCGCTACGAATATCTCTATCGTACCACGCCCATGCAACAAGTCGAAGGCGTGGTTCATACACCGTTTACCGTTGAATACGATAACAGTACGCACGTTGCTGTGCATGAAGCAGCACTGTTAGATTTTGCGGGGATGAGCTTAGAAAAAGCGCAGCAAGGTCGTTTTTTTGCCAATTTAGCACCGCGCTCAGATGGACTAGCGGTGGTCAAAAACGGTGCTTGGGTATCGCCATGGCGCACCCTGACGGTAGGTGATAGTGCTCCTGATTTGGCCAACTCGTACCTAACGCTTAATCTCAATGAACCTAATCAGTTAGGTGAGGATTTGAGCTGGATCGAGCCCGGCAAATATATTGGCATTTGGTGGTGTATGCATATTGATGTCTGTACCTGGGGCAGTGGCGATAAACACGGTGCAACGACAAAGCGCTCCCTAGAATATATTGATTTTGCCGCACAATATGGCTTTGATGGCGTGTTAATTGAAGGCTGGAACCAAGGCTGGGATGGGGATTGGATTGCCAATTCAGAGCTGTTTAATTTTACTAACCCTTATCCGGATTTTGCCATTGAACAGGTGGCAC
>CAZLGJ010000184.1:0-3746 GCA_964559075.1 uncultured Glaciecola sp. | reverse complement strand
TTCCTTTCAGACAAATTTCAAATTTTCTTTTTTGGTAGCAAAGCTCGGAAAAAGACGTACTTTTAACTGATATCCGCAAGACAAATTGCTGAATTTTCGCCAACACAAACATGACCCAGACGACACGACATAGCCTGCTTGTCCGAATCAAGGACAGCGACGATACCGAGGCTTGGGGTCAGTTCGTCGATTTGTATGGTCCGTTGCTGTATCGATTTGGGAAACGAAAAGGACTGCAGGACGCCGATGCTGCCGACATGATGCAAGACGCGCTTCAGCGAGTGTCGCAAAGCATTTCGAAGTTTGAATACGATCCGAACCTTGGTCGATTTCGTTCTTGGCTTTTTCTGTTGGCCAGTCAATGCATTTCGAATCAACTGAAGAAGCAGGCAAGGCAACCAGTCGGCAGTGCGGATTCAGGAGTCGCTCGAATGATTGAGCTGACACCTTCTGTGGATGATGAAGCAGTCTGGGAAAACGAATATCGCCAATACATTTTGAATTGGGCAATGGAGCAGATCCGCGATCAGTTTGCTGAATCGACGTGGCGAGCATTCTTTGAAACAGCAATCAAGAATCGATCGACTGAAGAAGTGGCCAGTGAATTGCAAATGTCGGTCGGTGCAGTCTATATTGCGAAATCGCGAGTGACGAAACGGCTTCGGGCCAAGGTTGCGTCGGTCGATGAATCCATAGAGCCCACTGCATCATGAAACCTCCCAGAAAATGTCCCTCACAAGGTTGGCTTGAGCGTTTGGTCGACGGAGACGTGACGGAGGAGCAGGAAGTCAAGCTGACGAAGCACCTCGATCGTTGTGAAGGCTGCCGTGAAAAACTGGATCGTGTTAGCAGCTCCAGTTTGCTGGCTAAATCAGGCTTCCAAGATCTTGGGCAGCTTGAGCAGTCTCGCGGTGAAGAATCAAGTTTGGTTCAGCAAGCGCTTTCTGAGATTCGTTCCAACCCACCAAACGGTTCCAGTCTGAACTCAGGCTATGCCGATGTCCTTCCGTGGTTGAACGAAAGCGACCATGGAATCGGAAGTCTTGCAGAGTTTGATCTGCTGCGGTTCATTGGACGCGGCGGAATGGGCGTCGTGTTCGCAGCGTTGGACAATAAGCTTCAGCGCGAAGTCGCCATCAAAATTATGTCGCCGGGATTGCTGGCCGATCCTCAGGCATCAGAACGATTTCTTCGAGAAGCTCGTGCGGCTGCAAAGATCAATCACGTCAATGTGCGGCCGCGTCCAGCCATTTTGGCGCGCGGCCTGCCATGGTTGGTGATGGAGCTAATTGAAGGCCGATCCATCGATGATCAACTCAGGAAAACGGGCGAGTTCTCAGCGTTGGAGATTCTAAAAATTGCGAGGCAAACAGCTTTGGGGCTCGAAGCGGCACACAAGTGTGGAATCACGCACCGCGACATCAAGCCGTCAAATCTGATGCTGGACAAGAACTCGAAGCGTATCAAGATCGCTGACTTTGGGCTCGCCTCGACGATCAACGAAACGTCATTTACGCGCAGCGGAATGCTTGTCGGAACACCAGATTTCGCCTCGCCAGAGCAAGTTAAATCGCTGCCGGTGGACGCCAGAAGCGATTTGTTTAGCCTTGGCAGCGTGCTCTATTTGCTCTGTACCAGAGAACTGCCATTTTCAGATGACTCTTTGGTTTCGACGCTCGATGCCGTTTGCAATCGGGAGCTTCCGCGAATCGATCAGGGTCAAAAAAAAGTCCCCCATGACCTAGTCTCGATCATTCAACGATTAATGGAAAAGAGACCCGAAGATCGATTTCAATCAGCCAGCGAACTTCTTAAAGCGATTGATGATGCATCCAAAGCCAAGCGTTCCGGAAAGAAATCGGTATCGGTCGAAACGAGAAACAACGGAACGATTATTTGGGCTGGGAGCATCGCCATCGCAACCATCGCTTTGCTCACATTGGCTACGGTCGCTTATCTGTATTGGCCGGATGCCCAAGACACAAACGAGATTGTAAACGCACAACATCCCGACCAGTTGCAGCGTCATGCCGTGAATGAAAACGAAAACGGCGACGAAGAAGACGACGATCAGGATGAATCAGACGAACTTCAGATCATCATCGCGGAAACGAGCGACCAGCTTTCAGAGGCACTTGCTGGTGACGGTAATTTGTTGATAAAGCTTACCGCTGGAGAAACTTACACGCTTGACCGAAGTTTTCACATCGAACATCGCGTCATCGAGATTGAAAGCGATCCGGACGATCACGCGGTCATTGAGACGAAGGTATTTCGCGAAGACCCTTCAATCATGATTGAGCATGGAGATCTTTTGTTTCGCAGCGTTGACATCAGAAATCAATCGGAGGCTGAAACCGACGAACCTTTCCTGCAATGTTCTTCAGGGGAACTAAATTTCGAAGATGTTTTCATGATATGCGATCGGGGAGGTACCGCCGTTGAGCTATCCGAATCGGAACTGACGATCGTCAATTCGGTGCTGGCTGCCGAAGAGACGCTGTTTGTTGTTTATCCGATGCAGCGTCAGGGGATCACAATTTCAGATGCTATTTTGATCTCTCGTAGCAGTTTTGAAGTGATCGGATCGTGCGAGCTCAACGTTGTTGCCAATGAAAGTAAATTCTTGGCTCACCACGCGTTCATGCTTACGGAAGATGAAGAATCCGACGAGTTTTTAATGAAACTCACCGCAAACGATTGCCTGTTCGCCTGCGGTGAATTTTTCTGGCGGTTTGATTCTGCTTCCACTTCAGCCAAAGATTTTTGGGTAAACAGATTTCGGAAGAGGTTTGAATGGGCGAGCGACCATTGCACTGTTCCTCTCAAATTTCTGTACGCCGACGGGGATGAAGTCGATGAATCTTCATTGACGTGGCAAGAAGCAGGAATCGAAATGGATTCAGACTCCCAAGCGGTTGAAACCGATGAAACATGGGTCGATGCACTTATTGAACGAATCTTCGAAAGTCAGTTCGAAACAGTGGCTCAGGTTAAAGAGTCGATGATCAAACAATAGTATGGATTCGACACGAGCGTCGCTGCTTCATTATGGGAAAGATCAAACGAGTTCGCCACAAGCAATGTTCACGTTGCGAAGTTCAGAAAGACACTCTCTTTCGAGTACGCATCGAAAAGGATGGCGATTGGATTTTCGTTTGCGAGAGCTGCCTCGAAGTCGTCAAACCCGGCAACCCGCACTACCAGTATGGGGGTACATGGAAGAGTAAGAAACGACATTAAATATCGCGAGCTTCAAAGAGTTGGCCTTGCTCTTGGTTCAGCCCCGAAAGCGGCAGCAGCCAATTTCATTCGAGCCGCTTTAACAGTTCATCCCACTGGTCGGGAGCTGCTTTGCCTTGGGAACGCTCTACTCGAGTCCGATCGATTTCTGCAAAGTTGGACACGTAGCCTTGCACATACCGCTTTAATCTCGTGTCGCCAGAAGAATCGCTAAGTTCAAGAATTTCATTCAGTAGCCTTATTGGTGAGTCATCACCAAGGAAGTATCCGCACTCGGTAAATCGCTTCATCAACGAATTCCTGTGCTGCCATTTGAGATACCTCTCGTGATGCATACCTATAATGAAGTCACGTGGATTCAGTTCAGCTGTCAATTCTTTCAACACATCAAAGACAAAAGGAGCTGATTCGTACGACTTCGCAAGCAGCAATGCTGCAAACTGCTTCCGGCTCGCTGATGAAAAGTTGATCTGTGAGAACTTTTGTGCAAGTTTTAGCAAACG
>CAZLGJ010000183.1:0-3821 GCA_964559075.1 uncultured Glaciecola sp. | reverse complement strand
CCTCACAACCTGGTGTTTACCGCATGTACAACACTCAGGATGAAGTGATTTATGAACAAGCTCGTTCACTCAAGACCATTGTTAATCTTGAGGAGCAGTTGGCGCGGGCAACTGAGCTCACTGCGCAGCGCGATATTTTGTATCGTTTACTCACCCTCATGCCCAATGATGAGATGGTGATGGCGAACACCTTTGCCGTTGAACAAAAGATAGTGAGTCAGGACATCACTACGCATTTAGGTAATGCGCAGGCGCGCTTGGCCAATCAGGATTACTTGAGTATGCACCAAAGCTATCAGGCACTGCGTGCCTTAGATGCGCAACATCCAGTGCTGTCGACACTTTCCGCCGCGCTTCTCCAGGCTCAAGCAAGCTTCAGCGAAAACAGCTATGTGATGCATCTAGAAACCGCGGTCAAGTTTGATGATTGGCAACTTGCAGATGCGCTGTTATCGCAAGCCCAAAGCCGCTTCCCCAACAACCCCCAGATCCAAAGTTATGTGACGGATGTCGAGCGGGTGCTGTACTATCAAGACCGCTTTAAGCAACATGTTGAACACCTCTTAGCGCAGCCAGCCAAATTATCTACATCAGTGTTATCTACAGCGGCGTCATCTTCAGCTGCCGCGTTAGCGAGCAATGATATTATTGTGCGGGATATGCGTGCCTCACAGCTGTATTTGCCAAGTAGCCCGAGTTTGCTGGCACTGCATCAAGAACTCGAATGGCTGCTTGCGCATGCTAATGAGATGTTGCGCGTCACCATTGCATCAGATGGCCAGAGCACCGTTGTGCTGCGCGGCGAGGAGCCACAAACATGGGCTCCATTCACGCAAAAACACATCGGTCTATTACCGGGCGTGTATCAGTTTGCGGTGCACCGCATCGGCTATCAGTCACAGGTTGTCGAATTTGTGGTTGATGGACAAGCAAATACGATATTTTTAGGCGCGATAACGCCGCTGTAATGACTCTGGCTTTGAGCTAACATGCTGAGATGTGCTTAGGGATTGAAAATTCACGAAAAAAACCCAGCTGAGATAATGACATCATGGTGAAATGTCCTTATAATGCACGCGCATTTCCCAGATGGCCCGATAGCTCAGTTGGTTAGAGCATCCGACTCATAATCGGCAGGTCCCCCGTTCAAGTCGGGGTCGGGCCACCATTTCTCTTCTATTTTTTTTCTTTCAACCACCATTTTGAATTGTTGCATAAAAATCGAGTATAGTTTCGGCTGTGTCCCGTTTTGAATTCTTTTACATGCATGGTAACAGTCTAGTTGCTTTGCTACTTGAAATGGGAGGATTACATAAGGTTTATTTGATCTCCAATAACTAATTAAGAATAAGTTAATAAAGAATGTCAGAAGCACCCAACAAACTAACCAAATTAAAACTTTCTCTTATTACTACTTCACTAATGCTTGGACTTAGTTCATTTTCTAGTCATGCAAATGATGAAAGGCGCTACACACTCTTCTATGATCAGTTTTCAAACATAAAATTTATTATTGATTCAGGTAATCCCGACAAAGAGGAAAGGTGGAAATGTGATGATGATGATTTGAAATGCAGGTTAAATTATCCTGTAGATTCTTTAAAATTTGATGGCGTTGGGCGTTGTAACCTATTAAATGCATTGTGCTCAAATGTTTATGAAAATTATATTTACGATACTGTTGAGCAACGTCATAAAGCAATGGTGCAGGATTTGCGCAGAAGTATCGAGCAAAGCAAAGTTTCTAATACTAGAAGCAGAGTAGAAAAAGCTATCGAATTTGTTGGGTTATTAGAAACTAACATCGCCGAACTTACAAATGATCAAAAAGCAGAATTAAACCGAATGCTATCCTCAATTAGAGTTGGCCTAGAGGGGATTGAAAATTTAGTAAAGCATAAAAATTTAAAAATTAAGATAGTTACTTTAATAAAAGGGATCGAACAATACGAGTTGCTTCTAATGGGCGTAAAGATTAAATCTGAAGATATGCAATACGTCTCTCTTGTAGCTGATTTTATGCAAAGTTTAATTTTAGGTGTTGGTGCAAACTATGCTGCTGTGCAGCTAGGTTCTGTTGTAGCAGCAGGCTCAATAACTAAAATTGCGTTAGTCTTTGGAACAGGATATGTAGTTTATTACACAACCGATAGTGTTATAAATGCTATAAGTGAATTTGACCATGAAATTTTTTCAATTCAGTCTGCAACTTTCTTTCAAGAATTTGAAGAAGTGACCAATGATTGGATATCAACTATATCACCGGATGAAAAACGTCCAATAGATGGTGCCTTGTGTGACACTTTGTGTTTTGATGTCCCACCGTTAGTTATTGACTTAAATAAAAATGGTTTAACTACCTTGGGCTTTTCTCCTGAGCGCTTAGTTGATTATGATAATGATGGGTATGGCGACTTTGTAAGTTGGTTTGGTCCAGAAGAAGGAATAATTGGTTTTGATTTTAATGAAAACGGTCTAATTGAAACCAAAGAATATGTATTAAAACATTTGAATCCTGCAAATGATGCGACTGATTATGATGGTTTCAAATTATTGGATTTTAATAGCGATGGAAAAATTTCATTTGAAGATGAGGATTTTTCTTATCTTAAAATTTGGATTGATAAAAATAGTGATTTAATCAGCACTGAAGATGAAGTTTTTACACCGGATGACCTTGGGATTAGCTACTTTGATTTAAATTACGAAGCGTTAAAGGTGGATAAAACAAGAGCACATTTAGTATTTGGTAAATTTAATGCTATCACCGAAAATGATAATTTTTATGAGGTATATGATGTTGCTTACCGCTTTAAAGCTGTTGGAGGTATTAAAAATATATTTGAGAATGAAAATTATTTAATACATCAGCATGTTACGGGTGAAAAGGCATTAGTTTTGAGTTCAGATAGCTCTTTGGACGTTGCAGAGATAATTAAGCATACCAACATCTATTTTGAGCACATTGTTGGAACACAAAATGATGATTTTGTAGATGCAAGTCAAACTTCTCTTGAGAGTGTCAGATTGGGTATGGGTAATGATTATCTAATAGCAAATTCATTAATAGCAGATTTAGGGGACGGCGATGACACAATTGAAACTCGCGGCTGGGAGTTAGGCATAACATTAGGTTTAGGTGAAGACGTCGTAAAATACCATGGCGGTTTTGTTACAATAGACGACTTTAAATTAGATGTCGATGAGATTATAGTTGATAAAAAGTTTACCATTAGAGACATTAAACGTGTCAATAATGATACGCTTATTTCTTTTGAACAAGCCGCTTCCAACATAGTACTTGTAAATGTATTGTTAGTAGATGAACTCAAGGAAAGGTTTGGTTTATGATTGAAATTAAGTGGCAAGGCAATAAACGTTTTTATAAAAGATTTGGTTATGGAGTCATCATATTCATAGCAGTTAGCTTAATTTTTTGGTTAACATGGGATAAAGCTGCATATGCTAAACCTACATATTTTGTCATGTGTGTTTTCGTCTTAATTGGAGGTTACCAAGACCACAAAGATGAGTTTATTGCATTGGTATATTCAAAACTATCAAACAACTTTCGCAGAAGGATTGTCTTTGATAAAGAACAAATCGTGCTGGATTTCTCAGATAAAGCAAAACAAATCATTTCTTTAAGTGAGGTTGTTGAAATAGAAACAAGGTGTGGACTTGGTTTATTTGAAAAGCAGCTAAAGCTCGAACTTAAAATGAAAGACGATACCACTACAATAATTGATGTCTCAAATTATACTAAATACCCGTTGAAGACGTGGATTAGAATCGTTAAGTTTTATCAAAGTAAAGTAAAA
>CAZLGJ010000182.1:0-3851 GCA_964559075.1 uncultured Glaciecola sp. | reverse complement strand
TGAGATCTTGTCCAGCGGAGATTTCTTGGAAGACCGGTTGGCGTTCATTCATGTGGTCGCGGAACTGTTCAACTGACGCAATTTGCACGGTATCGCCGATATCAATTGTGCCTGCATCTGCTGGTTCTTGTCCGGTTAACATGCGAAATAGCGTCGATTTACCCGCGCCGTTTGGCCCAATAATCCCCACAATTGCGCCTTTGGGCACGCTAAAGTTCAAATCATCAATCAGGACGCGGTCGCCATAGGCTTTGCTCAAACCGCTCACATCAATGACTTTATCCCCCAGACGTTCACCGGGCGGAATAAACAGTTCGTTGGTTTCGTTGCGCTTTTGATAGTCGCCAGTGGTCAGTTCAGCAAAACGTGCCATCCGCGCTTTGGATTTGGCTTGACGGCCTTTGGGGTTTTGGCGTACCCATTCAAGCTCTTGTTTGATGGATTTTTGGCGCGCACTTTCATTTTTTTCTTCTTGTTCTAGGCGTTTATCTTTCTGTTCTAGCCAAGATGAATAGTTACCTTCCCACGGGATCCCTTCACCGCGGTCAAGCTCCAAGATCCAGCCGGCAACATTGTCTAAGAAATAACGGTCGTGGGTAATGGCCACGACGGTGCCGTCGTAATCGTGCAAGAATCGCTCTAGCCACGCCACGGACTCAGCGTCCAAGTGGTTAGTTGGTTCGTCAAGCAACAGCATGTCGGGTTTTTCGAGCAGCAGTTTACACAACGCCACGCGGCGTCGTTCACCACCCGATAAGGTGCTGATGTCGGCATCCCAAGGCGGCAGACGCAGGGCATCGGCGGCGCGCTCGAGAGCCGCATCGAGGTTGTGTCCGTCTTGCGATTGAATAATGGCTTCGAGCTTGCCTTGTTCCGCAGCCAGTGCATCAAAATCAGCATCGGGCTCAGCGTAGGCGGCATAAACTTCATCTAGGCGCGTTAGTGCATGCTTGACTTCGCCAAGGGCAAGCTCAATGTTACCGCGTACATCTAATGACTCATCGAGCTTAGGCTCCTGTGGTAAATAGCCAACTTTGATCCCGGGGAGGGGGCGTGCTTCACCTTCAATTTCGGTATCTACGCCTGCCATGATCCGCAGTAAGGTCGATTTACCGGCGCCGTTGAGGCCCAACACGCCAATTTTGGCACCGGGAAAAAAGCTCAGCGAAATATCTTTTAAGATAAAGCGGTTAGGGGGGACGATTTTGCCCACGCGATGCATGGAGTAAACAAATTGCGCCATGTATTCCTCTACATAAATATTAGTTAAGTTAATGGTAAATATAGTAACGCAATTTATGGCGAACGCCTATGTTTGTATAGTAAATGTAGCGGGTATGGTGCTGGCTTAGTCGGGAAGTTTACCCCTGCAAAAGTCCTCCTCCTATGGGAGTAAGACGCTGGTCGCGCCACCCAAGTCTTAAGAAAAAGGCTTAGAAATCGCTATTCTAAATAGGCTAAACTTGATAGTGAAATCAAGCTTATGTTTCAAATTCTGAAATACATGTTTTGCATTTCTCCCAATTTTCCGCTGTATCGTTTGATACGGCGGTTTTTTTTGGCAACATTTTTTGCCTACAATATTGCGATAAGGGCTATCGAGTGTCCCTAATTTCACGCTACACTATGACTATCGTTAACGTTTGTAGCAGAAAAATAATATGTCAGATGTCTCCGTTTCCCTCGCTAAGCTCGCTCAGCACCTCAACGCCACCATTCATAATCCGCTGAATTCGGATTTGGACAGTATCTTAATCGGACGAGTTGCGCCGTTAGATGAGGCTAAGCAAGGGGATGTGACCTTTCTCAATGACAAAAAATATTTGCCAAAACTGCCCGAGTGTCAGGCAAGCGCCGTGATTTTAACGGCTGAACTTGCGCAAAATTACGCCAACCTCGCTTTAGTAATGAAAGATCCCTATGTTGGCTTTGCCCTCGCAGCGCAGTTACTCGATCCCACTCCGCGTCCTCAATACGGGATCCATCCAAGTGCCGTCATTGCACCGAGCGCACAGGTCGGGGTGGGAGCCAACATCGGTCCTAACGTTGTGATTGAGGCAGATGCCATTATCGGTGAACATGTGACGCTAGGTCCGGGGACGGTGATTGGCGTTGGTGCGGTGCTTGGTTCAGGCTGTCACATTCATGCCAACGTCACGATTTATCATGGCTGTGTATTGGGTCAAAACGTCGCCGTGCTGAGCGGTACCGTGATTGGGCCTGACGGTTTTGGTTATGCTAACGATCAAGGCACGTGGCGCAAAATTCCGCAAACGGGCAAAGTTGTGATTGGTGATAACACTGAGATTGGTGCTCTGTGTACCATTGACCGAGGCTCATTAGCCGATACCGAAATTGCTGAGAACGTCATCATTGATGATCAGGTGCATATTGCGCACAACTGTCGCATTGGGACCGGGTCGTGTTTATGCGGTGCAGTGGCGATGGCGGGGAGTGTGACCATTGGTAAAAACGTCATATGTGCGGGCACTGTTGCGATTAATGGACACATTAATATTTGTGATGGCGTGCAAATTACCGGCAACACTATGGTCACCTCAGACATCACTGAGCCAGGTGTATACTCCTCTGGGATGCCACATGCGCCGTACAACGAATGGCGTCGAAATTCTGTACGATACAAACAACTTGATACCTTGGCAAAACGCGTCAAAGCCCTAGAAAATAAGTAAATCTCTTTGATAAAAAGTTTAAATGTGCCGTTTGCTAGGTTTTTGTGCAAAAATTAAGTAAAATACAGCTTATTGCAATACCGCATTTTTCAAAGGTTACTAACTATGCTACAGCGCAACATGAACATTGCTGATTTTGATCCTGAATTAGCCAAAGCGATTGAACTTGAAAATCAACGTCAAGAAGACCACATCGAACTGATTGCTTCTGAAAACTACTGCTCGCCGCGCGTGCTTGAAGCACAAGGTTCACAGTTGACGAACAAGTACGCTGAAGGGTATCCAGGCAAGCGTTATTACGGCGGTTGTGAGCATGTTGATGTGGTTGAGAACCTGGCGATTGAGCGTGCAAAAGCATTGTTCGGTGCTGAATACGCCAATGTCCAGCCGCACGCTGGTTCACAGGCCAACACGGCGGTCTTCGGTGCGTTATTGAACGCCGGTGATACCGTATTAGGCATGAGCTTAGCCCATGGCGGTCACTTGACGCACGGTTCTCACGTGAACTTTTCTGGCAAAATTTACAATGCAGTGCAGTACGGCATCGATGCAGATGGCGTAATCAACTATGCCGAAATCGAAGCGCTGGCGCTTGAGCACAAGCCTAAGATGATCATCGGCGGTTTCTCTGCTTATTCTGGTATTGTCGATTGGGCAAAATTCCGCGAAATTGCTGACAAAGTCGGTGCATACTTATTAGTTGATATGGCGCACGTAGCAGGCCTTGTTGCTGGTGGTGTTTATCCAAACCCAGTCCCACATGCCCACGTGGTGACTACTACTACGCACAAAACCTTAGCCGGTCCTCGTTCTGGCTTGATCCTTTCGGCGTGTGGTGATGAAGACATCTACAAAAAGCTTAACTCATCGGTCTTCCCTGGCAACCAAGGCGGTCCCTTGTGTCACGTGATTGCGGCAAAAGCGGTTGCTTTCAAAGAAGCGCTCGAGCCAGAGTTCAAAACGTACATGGCACAAGTAGTTAAAAACGCGCAAGCGATGGTGTCTGTGTTCCAAGAGCGCGGCTACAAAATTGTCTCAAACGGCACGCAAAACCATTTGTTCTTGCTTGACCTAATCGACAAAGACATCACGGGTAAAGATGCAGACGCAGCTCTAGGTCTAGCTCACATCACGGTGAACAAGAACTCAGTACCAAAC
>CAZLGJ010000181.1:0-3869 GCA_964559075.1 uncultured Glaciecola sp. | reverse complement strand
TGATTACAAGTCAGTTGCTCTACCAACTGAGCTAAGTCGGCACGTCATCAAGTGGTGCGCATATTAGAGGAAACCTTGGGGCTTGGCAACAACTAATTGCAAATTAATCCAAAAAAATGCAAATAAGTTGGTTTTTTAGGCGTTTTGTACAAAACGCACCCACAAACCATATAAAACAACATTTTCTAAGCGTTCACAGGGTCTATTTAGCGTGTTTTTTAACCTTGGACCATCGCCACCGCTTAAAACCAATAAATAATCCTCGCAATATTGCTGTATTTGGGCACTGGCCACATCTACGATCCCTTGTAATTGAGCCAAACAGCCATTAACTACGCATTTGCCCGTATCTTGCCCAAAACTAACCGTCTCGGGCCAATCTTTGCTGCCGCTTACCCGCTGCGTATTTGCTAGCAACGCATGTTGCAACGTGTTGAGCCCAGGCGCTATAAAGCCGCCTTGATGCTCCCCCTGGACTAGCGCATCACAGGTAATTGCGGTGCCGGCATCCACCACCAAGCTGTTGTGTAGACCGTGTTGCTGCGCTAGCGCTTGGGCAGCACACATCGCCAACCAGCGATCCACGCCCATGGTGGTTATATCAGCGTAGCTATTTTTAAGCGGGGTGCCATTGATTAAAGCGAATTTTTCGGTGCGCGCAACGTGTACCTCACAATGCGAGCCAAACACCTGCTGACACTGCCCCTCGACATCTGCTACTTGGACACTAGCTATATAAATCTTGGCTATTGCGTTAATGTTGATTTGCTCGCAGAGCGTATCCAACAACGTTGCTAGATCAGCACCACTATATATCTCTTTGCCAAGTGCCAATGAATCAGCAACACAGGCTTTGACACTGGTGTTGCCAATATCAATTAAGAGGACGGACACTGATTTCGCCTCCATGAAACGCTTTTATCTGACCATCCACCTGCACTAACAGCGCACCTTGTTCATTGATGCCCATGCAGATCCCCTGGATAGTCTCTTTACCTAAGTGCAGTTCGATGCCTCGATGATTAAATGCATTGCGCCGCTCCCACGCCTCCATAAACGGCATGAGTCCCGATTGGGCGAACTGCTGCAGCGCCTGATGCAGTTTTGCTAAACATTGTGCCACTAGTGCATTGCGATCAATGCGCGTGGACGTATGTGCCTGACAGCTCGTATATGGTTGCCCCAGTGCCAAATCATCCGGCAGATCGACATTTAAACCTATTCCAATAACGGTATGTACATCGTCAGATACGGTCCCTTCAACTTCCACCAAAACCCCGGCTACTTTATGCATATTAATATAAACATCATTGGGCCATTTGAGCGCAACGCCTGCGATCCCCATATCGGTTAACACGTCGGCCAGCACCACACCAACCACCAAGCTCAGCCCCGATAAGGTCGCGTAGCCGCCAGCAAACTGCCAATACTGCGAAAGATAAATACTGCTACCAAATGGCGAATGCCACACTCTGCCGTGTCGTCCCCGACCGGCGGTTTGCGCTTCAGCCACGCACGACTGCCCCGAATACAAATGTGCAGTGCGTTCCTTAAGGTAAGTGTTGGTTGAATCTACCACCGAGAGCACCGTACAGGCTGCGTCGGTTACACCAGTGAGCTGTGCGTAATGCGCATTGATGCTGTCAACATCTAACAAAGAGATACTATCGGCCAAACGGTAGCCTTTGCCTTTTACCGAATAGATATCGACGCCCATGTCACCAAGGGCCTTGATGTGCTTGCCGACCGCCGCACGAGAAACCCCCAGAGTCTGACCAAGTTCGGTGCCTGAGTGAAAGGCGTTATCGCCAAGGGCGCGTAAAATTTCGTTGCGCAGATATTTCATGACAAACTCACCAATCCAGACTGCCCCACCAGGCGCACTTCATTTTCTAACTCCACCCCAAATGTCTCATAGACCTTGGCTTGAATGGTACGCGCAAATGTCAGTACATCAGTGCCACGCGCTTCTTTGGCATTGGTCAGCACTAACGCTTGCTGAGGGTGACACTGCACGCCGCCAATGAATTGCCCTTTAAAGCCGCATTGTTCAATGAGCCAGCCAGCAGCGAGTTTTGCGCCTTGTGGATGCGCATAAGTCGGACATTGCGGATAGTGACCACGTATCTTCTCGGCGAGTTCAGTTGGTACAACGGGGTTTTTAAAAAAACTGCCCGCATTGCCCAACGTCGCAGGATCAGGTAATTTGCTCTGGCGGATCCGACAGACCTCGGCAAAAACGCTGTGCATGGTCGGTTCCGAAAGCTGCGCTAGCTCACCGTAGTGACAAACGAGATCGTACTCTTTGGGCAAATAAAAATGTACTTGGGTAATAAACGCTTTATCTAATAAAGCGTGCTTAAAGATACTGTCGCGATAGCCAAAGTTGCACTGCGGGTTATTCAGCGAGTGGGTTTGATACGTAGCGGTATCGACATAGTCGACGAGGGTAATGAACTGCGCTACTTCAACGCCATAGGCGCCGATGTTTTGAATGGGGGCAGCGCCCACGGTGCCGGGGATCAGGGCGAGGTTCTCAAAACCGCCAATGCCCTGTTCTAAGCACCAGCACACCAGCGCGTGCCAGTTCTCACCCGAGGCAACCGATAAGGTATAACCCGCATCGCATTCTGACAGTGATATCCCGCGCAGCTGATTGCGCACCACGGTGCCGTGAAAGTCGTCGACAAAGATAGTATTGCTGCCTTGTCCCAACAAATAAATGGGTGCAGCTTGCTGGCTGATCTGCGCAATATCAGCCTCACAAGTCACATCAAAAACGGCGTTGACCTGCTGATCCAGGCCAAATGTATGTAAAGGTTGTGCGCTTATCACGTCATCACATGGGTAGAGGATTTGCGCTAGTATAAAGTGCTACGCATCTACCATCAAGTGAGACACCGTGTGCTCCACATTAATCGGTAAGTTAAAGAACTGCTCGGTCAGCAAACTGTGCACTTCTGCCAAGTCCACCTGTAGCTCGTCAATATAAGCATGTAGCGCATCGCCTTTGAGCTGCTCATGCTGTTTGGCGTTGAGCTGCGTTTGGGCATATTGCAATCGCGTTTGTAAATCGCCCGACATTTTTAGCGACTCGCCAAAATGATGTAAACGACTTAAGCAAAACATCACGCTGCGCGGGAAGTTCTCATCCTGCAGCATAAATTCCAACACATCGATGCGTTGCACTTTGACACCCATAGTCAAACGATACATTTGATAGGCACTGAGCGAGCGCAACACGCTGATCCACTGCAAGTTTTGATAAGGCGCGTTATCTTCTTCCAATAAGTTAGCGCTGCGTACATCGATGATGCGGCTAGTCATGTCAGCACGCTCAAGGTACATACCAAAGCGCATGAACATAAAGCCCACATTGTGATTCATGGTCGCATCGAGCGCGCCAAATATCGTGAGCACCGAATGCGTAATGTGCTCCAAGAAGCGATAGCGCTCACGCTTACTTAACGCCAGCTTTTGTTCTTCTTGCACATATAAATGCAAGCTGTTGACCAGCTGCCACACGTGACGCGGGATCACCTCTTGCACGCTGCGCAACGCATTGCGGGCGTTGCTGACGGCATTGAGGATTGAAGATGGGTTGCGCGTATCAACGGTTAAAAACTTCACCACATTGGCTTCGTTGGCATTTCTAAAATGCTGTTCAAACGCTTCGCGACACGCCACGATGTCTAGTAATGGTTCCCAGCCAGGCGATACCCCGCGCGGTAAGTCCAACACCATCATGTGGTTGATACTGGTTAGTCGGGCGAGGTTTTCGGCGCGTTCCAAATAACGGGCGGCCCAATAGAGATTTTCTGCGACTCTTGATAACATTATTCTGCTTCCTTATCTGACACTATCCAGGT
>CAZLGJ010000180.1:0-3931 GCA_964559075.1 uncultured Glaciecola sp. | reverse complement strand
TTATTTGGGCGCGGACGATATGGAGATTGAAGAAGTACCCGACCCGTATTACGGTGGTCGCAAAGGATTTGAGCTGGTGTTGGATTTGATTGAACGAGCATGCCATGGCTTTTTACACCACTCACAAAACACCACTACTGTATAGTTTACTCCCCCTGCTGCTATTGATACATGCAGCTGTGGTAGGCGGCGCGGATAGCGATGGTTTTTTTGCCCAGACCAGTCGCTACATCTATCTTTATCTAGCACTCCCAGAACTGCTCACTGCTGCGATTGTGGGGGCTGCAATTGCCTCGGCCTCTGCGACTTTACAAATTTTGTTGCGCAACCCGCTCGCAGATCCCAGTATCGTTGGTATCAGTGTTGGTGCCAGCCTAAGCGCGGCACTGGTATTAACCACGCCTTTGGGGCTGTGGTTGGCGCCGGCCATTGCGCTTCCGGTACTGTGTTTTATCGGTGCAGGGCTATCGACATGGCTACTTGCTGTTGTGGCTAAACGGATCCGTCACGCACAAGGCAGCGTGATTTTGGCAGGTATCGCGCTGACCACCCTTGGCAGTGCGCTACTGTCGTGGCTGTACGTGTTTGCCACGCCTCAGCAAGCAAAATCCTTGACCTTTTGGCTGTTGGGCAGTGCGTCGCAAACGACGTGGTTTCTGTTACTGCCCGGTATTGTGTTGATTGCATTGGGTCTGTGGGGGATCTGGCGCAAAATTCCCATACTCAATCAGCTGTTGGTCGGTGAGCAGATTGCCGCTGAGCACGGCGTAGATGTACCAAATGAGACGCGGTATTTACTAGCGTGTAGTGCGTTGGCCGTTGGGGCAAGCGTCGCCCTCGCTGGCTCGGTCGCCTTTGTCGGGTTATTGGTGCCGCATCTTATTCGTCAGTTAGTCGGTTCAGATAACCGCTTGGTGTTGCCATTATCGGCCGTGACTGGGGCTGGGCTGTTGATGAGTATTGTGATTATCAACCAGTTGCTTGGCGGAATTGCGCTGCCGCTTTCGTTGATCACCGCAAGTATTGGCGCCCCGTTTTTTATCTATGTGTTACTGCATCGTGCGCAAGGGCTGGCGCATGGATAACCGATTGTCCGTGTCTGGTGTGGCTATCGAATCACGCATTAGCGTCGATGAGGCGGTTTTTGCAGCTGGTCAGCTCCATGTCTTAGTGGGGCAAAATGGCGCGGGCAAGAGCTCACTGCTCCAGGTATGTGCCGGGTTATTATCCAATAAACACACCGCAGAGCAGAGCCAAAGCCAAGCAAACGTGCTGTGGCAGGGCGGTGCCATCCATAATATGTCTGATTGGCCTGCTACAAGAGGCATTTATAGTCATAGCGCGGTGCCTGAGTTTGCCGTGACGGTTGCGCAAATGCTGCGCTTTTATCACTGCCCAGAGACGTTGCCTGCTGAACTTGAGGCAGTGTTACATATTGCACCGCTGGCACAAAAAGCACTTTCGACATGTTCGATGGGGGAGCAAGTTCGGGCACATTTGGCGCGGGTGCTGTTAAGCGTGTGGCCGGCGTTACAAAAAGGTCGGGGCGTGTTGCTGTTAGACGAGCCTTTTAATGGCTTGGACATTCAGTTTCAAGCGCGGATGTTGGCGTTGTTATCTGAGCTTGCTAGAGACAATGTGGTGCTGGTGGCAATTCATGATGTGGCGATGATCCGCTATGTGACAGATGCGCAGTTGACGCTTATACAAGACCAGCAAGTGGTGGGCAAAGGGCAGTGCGCTGCTATGTTTACCGACCCATCATCACGCTTGTGGGCGTGTTTAGGTCTGGCCGGAAAGGCAGATTTGCCGGGGTGGTTGAGTTTCAGCTAAACCATCAAAAAACTAACCTGCTCTTCTATAGAGACTGTCATATTAATTTGTTATTCTAGCGCCATTAACATCATTGACGATAAAAGAGAATTTTTGTGAGTAACTGGCGTATCGAAAGCTGGCGTGACAAGCCAATCAAACAACAACCAACCTATCCAGACCAAGCGGCTTTGGCCCAAGTGGAAGCCGACCTTGCTTCATATCCGCCGCTGGTGTTTGCCGCGGAAGCGAGACAGTTATTGGGTGAACTGGGTAATGTGGCGCAGGGCAAGGGATTTTTGTTACAGGGCGGTGATTGCGCCGAATCGTTTAGTGAGTTTAACGCACCAAAGATCCGCGATACCTTCAAAGTCATGCTACAGATGGCGATTGTGCTGACTTTTGCCGGGCGCTGTCCGGTGACCAAAGTGGCACGTATGGCTGGGCAGTATGCCAAGCCGCGCTCTAGCGATATGGAAACCAAAGACGGCGTGTCGCTGCCGAGCTATCGCGGTGACATTATCAATAGTTTTGAATTTACTGAAAAGGCGCGGATCCCCGATCCCACACGCATGCTCGAAGCTTATCGCAACTCAGCTGCCACGCTAAACCTGCTTCGTGCCTTTGCCCAAGGTGGCTTGGCTGATTTGAATCAAGTGCATCGTTGGAATTTAGCTTTTGTCGAAAACAACCCGCTCAAAAGCCGCTATCAAGACATGGCAGACCGGATTGCTGATACTCTATCGTTTATGGATGTCATTGGCATCAATGCACAAAATCACCCCGCTTTACATGAAACTGCGCTCTATACCTCGCACGAGGCGCTGTTGCTTAACTACGAGCAGGCGCTGACCCGCGTGGATACTTTGACTGGTTTGCCGTATAACTGCTCGGCGCACATGCTGTGGATTGGTGAGCGCACCCGTCAGCTGGATCATGCGCACGTTGAGTTCTTTAGCGGTATCAACAATCCGATTGGGGTTAAAGTCGGCCCAAGTATGACGACAGATGAGCTAATGCGACTGATTGACGCGCTCAACCCCAACAATATCCCGGGACGTTTGACGCTGATTACCCGTATGGGCGCAGACAATTTGGCAGATAATTTGCCAGCGCTATTGCGCCGCGTTAAAGCAGAAGGCCGCCACGTAGTGTGGTCATCTGATCCTATGCATGGCAATACCTTCTCAGCATCTAGTGGTTATAAGACGCGAAGTTTTGATGCGATTTTGCGTGAAATACAGCAGTTCTTCACCGCGCATCAACAAGAAGGCACTCATGCTGGCGGGATCCACTTGGAGATGACCGGGCAACATGTTACCGAATGTACTGGCGGGGCGTACCAGATCAGCGATGATGATTTGGCGCAAGCCTACCAAACGCAGTGTGATCCGCGTTTGAATGCTGACCAAGTGCTAGAAATGGCGTTTTTGGTGTCGGACTACATCAAAGCGCGATAGCTGAGTAATGATATAACATTAAAAACGTGTCAGAATTGATACGTTTTTTGTAGAAAAAATATTACACTTTTTCTTTCCTCGTCTACAATTACCGTAGGCGGGGAATAGACTAATGCATAAACCTTCGACAAAAGTACAAGAAATATCTCAGATAGATTATGAAAAATGCATCGCCCGAGCACCGGTGTGTATTGCGATGGTTGACCTAGATGGTCGGTTCATCTCAATCAACGAGGCTTGGACGGACTTTTTGGGCTATAGCCAAGAAGAGTTTATGGCATTGGAGTTTCAAGAAATCACCCATCCCCACGATCTTGAGAATGATTTGGCACGCCTCAACGAGCTTATTACCGGACATATTGACTCCTATGTGTTGGAAAAGCGCTACCAGCATAAGCGTGGCTACTTTGTTTGGGCGCGACTATCGGTATCACTGGTCTGTGATGACAAAGGCTTACCGCTGCATTTTGTTGGCGTGGTGGAAAATATCAGCGCACAAAAACAATCCGAAACCAAATTATTTCAGTCAGAAGAAAAATTTCGCACTATCGTTAATTCACTCTCCGAGGAAATGGTCATTTGGATGGCGAGCCCCGGCATCGAGGATATGTTATTTGTGAGCAAAGGCTATTCGCGCATTTGGGGCGCACCTGTGGAGT
>CAZLGJ010000179.1:0-3971 GCA_964559075.1 uncultured Glaciecola sp. | reverse complement strand
TCCGTTTAAAGAAATTTATATTACGGGCCTGATCCGCGACGAAAACGGCGACAAAATGTCAAAATCAAAAGGCAACGTGCTTGACCCAATTGATTTGATTGACGGCATCGAGCTTGAGCCACTGGTATCCAAGCGTACCTCTGGCATGATGCAGCCCAAGTTAGCGGCTAAAATCGAAAAAAACACGCGCAAGCAGTTCCCTGAGGGGATCAATGCCTATGGCACCGACGCCCTGCGCTTTACCTTTGCCGCCATGGCGTCCACGTCGCGCGATATCAACTTTGATATGGGGCGTGTGGAAGGCTACCGCAATTTCTGTAACAAAATCTGGAATGCGTCGCGTTTTGTGCTGATGAATACTGAAGAGTTTGATACTGGACGTGAAGGGGGCGAGTTAACGCTGTCTTTAGCCGACCAGTGGATCATCGACCGCTTCCAGCACACTGTGGCAGATGTCACCAAAGCCATGGGCGAGTATCGCTTTGATTTGGCGGCGCAAGCCATTTATGAATTCACGTGGAATCAGTTCTGTGACTGGTATTTGGAACTGTCTAAGCCGGTGTTGCAAGCCGACACAACGACTGACGCTGAAAAGCGCGGTACCCGTCATACGCTGATCAATACACTAGAGCAACTGCTGCGTTTAGCGCATCCGATCATGCCGTATATTACCGAAGAAATTTGGCAGCGCGTGGCGCCATTAACCACCGTAGACTGCAATGACACCAGCATTATGGTGCAGCCGTTTGTGGTATTTGATGAAGCCAAAACCAACGCGCAAGCGTCTGGCGATATTGAGTGGTTAAAAAGCGTGATTGTGGGTATTCGCAATATCCGTGGTGAGATGGACATTGCGCCAAGCAAACCGCTTGAGGTATTGCTCAAGAACGTTGGCAGTGAAGATGCGCGACGTTTGACGGCCATGCAAAGCGTGTTGAGCAAGCTAGCACGCCTGTCGTCTATTAAGGTTCTTGAAGCCGGTGATAACGGTCCTGCGTCAGCCACGGCCATTGTAGGTGAGATGGAAGTCATGATCCCGATGGCGGGGTTAATTGACAAAGATGCCGAACTAGCACGTATTGCCAAAGCCCTCGACAAGCTCGAAAAGGACATGGCGCGCACCAGCGGTAAGCTCAATAACCAAGGCTTCGTGGCTAAAGCACCAGAAGCGGTCATTGCCAAAGAGCGTGAAAAGCTGGCTGATATGAAAATGCAAATGGCCAAATTAACCGAGCAAAAAGCGACGATTGAGGCGCTTTAGGTTGTTTACAAGCAAACGCTAATAGCAAACAAAAAAGGCTGTCAGATTAACATCGACAGCCTTTATTATGCGTTTCGGTTACAGGTTTACTTCTCAATAAACTCCGTTCCCCAGCCGTCATACACAATGTCTTGTTTATCGGCGATAGTGAAGAGGGTCTCAAAATCTCCTGCAATGGCGTCTAGTGTTAGTGGCCGTTCGATAATGGCGTCAAAGCACAGCACTTCTTCACCATCTTCGGTTTCCATTTCTTCCGCGTCCGTCACTTCAAAACCGGCTTTAAACAGATCGACAGCAACCTTTTCTAGCGCATCAAAGTCATCGCCAGCAAAGTGATGCTCGATGACGTAAGTCGCGTCTGGATCACTGCCATCGGCCAGTAGCGCAGCCACGCACTCTTCGGTAAAGACGCGCCAATCGGCAAGCTCTGCCATATTTGATTCGGGTTCTGGTGCAGACGTAGATGCTGACATAATTAAGCTCTCTTAGTGTGTTCAAGGGCAGCGATTTCGCTATCCAACTCGATAATGCGTTGATGCATTTTATCGTAATAATACTGCGCCCAGCCTTTGATATCACGACTTTTATCCATTTTTTCTGGGGCGTAATAACGTACTTTGACCACGCCATTATCCCAGCGGTTCCAGCGAATTTTGCCATGGGTGCTGGAAGTGCAAATCATCATGATAGGGCATCTAGTCACGCGTGCAATGCGAAACGCGCCAGTTTTGAACGGCAATAGGCCGCGCCCGTAGCTGCGTGTGCCTTCAGGGAAAAACAACACGGAACGCTTGGTGTCATTGACTTGGCGGGCTGTTTCTTTGAGCGTGTCTTGGGCGCGCCCAGAGTTACGACGGTCGATCATAATATTGCCGCTGAGCCAATAAATAAGACCAAAGATCGGGATGTACTTGAGCTGCTTTTTACCAATGGTAGTAATGCCGTTAAAGGCACATTTTGCCGTCGTCATTAAGTCAAAAGTCGATTGGTGATTGGCGATACACACATAGTTTTGGGCAGGGTCGATGTGCTCCTCTCCTTCGAGTTCGACTTTGACATTAAAAATCCACGCCATCGAGGCATACCATTTGCCGGCGATCGCGACGTTGTTGCGGTGAAAGGGACGGCATAAAAAAATAAAAATTAGCACGATATTTAAGCCTACAAAATAAATCAGTAGGATGAGTGCTCGAAGAATGGCTAACACTAGATTGCTCTTATTGCTTGGGGTGGCGCGATTATAGCAATTTTCTCAAGTTTTTTTCTAGATTTTCCGATACATAGGCAAGATTGCTAGATTGATTAGGTGCTATGCCAGTTTTTGCTCATGACAACACGGATGAAGATATTCTCAAGGACCTACTCGAAGAGATCAACGAATTATACGAAGCCAGTGAGCAAACCCTCATTGAGCTCGAAATAAACCCCGATGACAATGAGCTACAGCGCAGCCTGTTTCGCTCAGTTCATACCATCAAAGGTGATTTGGGGTTAGTTGGCTTTACGCCATTGTTTGGTATGATGCAACACGGCGAAGATTTGCTGGATATGTTGCGCAAAGGGCAGCTTGCATACTGCAGTGACTTATCCGATGTAGTGCTGCTGATCCTCGATTTGGTGAAACATTTTGTTGGGCAATGTATTCACGAAGGGCAGGTGGAATACGATGAACAACACTTCACAGATGTGGTGAAGCAAGTTGAAAAAGTCACGCAGGCCTCTGCACAAGAGCAACCCTTTTATCTTGCCCAAGCAGTTGCGGTATTAAAAGGCCAGGCGCCGAGTCAAGATAAGCCCACTGTTGATACCCTAACCCAAGATACGCTGACGCGTTCAGGGATCCCCAAAGATGCCGATCCCTTGGTTAAAGCCGAGCTGCTGTTTTTTCGCGAAATGATGCAAACTGTCGAAAAGCGCGTCACAGCCCTGCAGGGCAGAGGTGATCGCATGTCGCAATTAGCGCATCTTATCAACACGCATGCCGGGCATGCGATTGACGACTTACAATTGACTGTCGCGTGTTATACCCATGATTTTGGCATGGCGTTTATGCCGCAGCACATTGTTAACAAACCTGCTAAAACTGAGCAAGAACAGCACTTGCTGCGTTCACATGTGTACAAAAGCGGGCGCTTATTAGAACATTTAACTATGTGGGATGGGGCGCGCAAAATCGTCATGCAGCATCACGAGCGCTACGACGGTTCAGGCTATCCACTTGGTTTAGTTGGGGATGATATTTGCCCAGGTGCCAAGCTACTTGCAATATTAGATACGTTTTATGAGCTGCACCATGAGGCCATCGGAACAGAGCATGAGTATGCTGCACAAAAAAAAGCACTGGTACTGATGAATAAAGAGTATCAACACCTATTTTGTCCCGAATGGTTTGGGCACTTTAATCAGACCATCACCCGTATTGTGGCGCTTCATTAGTATTCGACGACAGCTGGGGTGATGGCCGTCGTGTTTAGTCCATGGCCAGCTCTTTAAGCTTGCGCGTTAAAGTGTTACGGCCCCAGCCCAAGCGTTTAGCGGCTTCTTGCTTGTGACCACGGGTGTGCACGAGGGCGCGTTCCAGCAAAATTTTTTCAAACACCAAAGAGGCATTGTTAAGAATGTCGTTATTACCAGCCTGTAGCTGTTCATCAGCCCATTGCGCGAGACAGCCTTGCCAAGCGTCTGCATCGAGTGGTCTTAGTTCGCTACT
>CAZLGJ010000178.1:0-4012 GCA_964559075.1 uncultured Glaciecola sp. | reverse complement strand
CTAGCGACATGTTATCTCTCTAATGCAAACTGGTAATGATTATATGGGGCAGAATTATAAAAGTTCAATCGGTAGCGTAATAATACTGATCTGCCCTGAATGCATTACTGTCAAAAAGGGTTATTCAACTATAGACAAAAAAGGAGCGATACGCTCCTTTTTTGGGTGTTTACTCAGTCTCAGCGCCGGCGGCTTGATCTTTACTGTCGTAAATAAGAATGGGTTTTGATTCACCTTGAATCACTGTTTCATCGACTACGACTTTGGTCACGTTATCAAGCTGTGGCAAATCATACATAGTGTCTAGCAAAACGCCTTCGACAATCGATCTCAAGCCGCGTGCACCGGTTTTACGCTCCATCGCCTTGCGTGCGATGGCATGCAGCGCATCGTCTCTAAATTCGAGATCAGCGTCTTCTAGCGCAAAGAGTGCGCCGTACTGCTTGGTGATGGCGTTCTTGGGTTCAGTCAAAATCTGAATTAATGCATCTTCACTTAGCTCTTCTAAACTGGTAACCACTGGTAAGCGGCCGATAAACTCAGGAATCAAGCCATAGCGCACCAAATCTTCAGGCTCAACTTGCTTGAACAACGCAGAGATAGCCGTTTTATTTTCGCTTGATTTGACCTGCGCACCGAAACCAATACCTGTTCCTTTGGCAGAACGCTGCTCGATAACCTTGTCTAGACCTGCAAACGCGCCACCACAAATGAATAAGATCTTGGAAGTATCAACCTGCAAGAATTCTTGCTGTGGATGCTTGCGCCCACCCTGTGGCGGAACCGAAGCAATGGTGCCCTCAATCAACTTAAGCAAAGCTTGCTGTACACCTTCACCCGATACATCGCGGGTAATAGAAGGGTTGTCAGACTTGCGCGAAATCTTGTCAATTTCATCAATGTAGACAATGCCACGCTGCGCTTTCTCAACGTCATAATCACATTTTTGTAACAGCTTCTGGATAATATTTTCAACGTCTTCGCCCACGTAACCAGCTTCGGTTAGCGTGGTAGCATCCGCCATAGTGAAAGGCACATCTAACAAACGTGCAAGTGTCTCAGCCAGAAGCGTTTTACCGCTACCAGTAGGGCCAATCAACAGAATGTTACTCTTACCAAGCTCAACGCCGTTATGTACGTCGCCATTTTTAAGGCGTTTGTAGTGGTTATAGACGGCTACTGACAAGACTTTTTTAGCGTGCTCTTGACCAATCACATAATCGTCAAGATGCGCGTGGATCTCGTGAGGCTTGGGAAGATTGTCTTTTTTGGTCTTTGGAGAAATGTCTTTGATTTCTTCGCGGATGATGTCGTTGCACAGCTCAACACATTCATCACAGATAAACACAGAAGGTCCAGCAATCAGTTTACGCACTTCGTGTTGGCTTTTGCCGCAGAAAGAACAATAAAGTAATTTGTTGTCACCATCGCCTGTTTGTTTTGTACTCATTAACACTTGCCTCGTAAACTGATGAAAGTGGTGGATGTCTTACAAAATACATCCACTTTTAGCGATTTATTACAGTATAGACTAAAAATAACAGGCTATCCTGTCAAATATTTAGGCCTTATCTCTTATCCATAATCTGGTCGATTAATCCATATTCAAGTGCTTCTTGCGCCGTCATAAAGTTATCGCGATCAGTATCTTTGGCAACTTGCTCCACATCCTGCCCTGTATGATGGGCATAAATGCGGTTGAGTTTTTCTTTAGTTTGTAAAATATTCTTGGCGTGAATTTCAAAATCAGACGCTTGGCCTTGGAAACCACCTAACGGCTGGTGAATCATGACTTGAGAATTAGGCAAACAGTAGCGTTTACCTGCCGCACCACCGGCTAGCAAGAAAGAGCCCATGCTGGCAGCCATCCCCATGCATACCGTAGACACGTCGGGTTTGATGAACTGCATGGTATCGTAAATTGCCAAACCAGCACTCACCGAACCACCAGGAGAATTGATGTATAAAAAGATATCTTTTTCTGGATTTTCAGCTTCCAAGAACAACATCTGAGCGACGATCAGATTGGCCATGTGATCTTCGACTTGGCCGACCAAAAAAATCACGTTTTCTTTTAATAGGCGCGAGTAAATATCAAACGAACGCTCTCCTTTCGAAGTTTGTTCAATAACCATTGGGACTAAGGCGTTTTGTACGTCATCAAAGTGGTTCAATGTAATTTCCTTATGCTGATTGCTAGGGCAAAAAAAAGCCCAGTTAACACTGGGCATTTAATCAGGGTATGACCATAAAAGTCAAACGTTTGGCAAAGATTTATGCCTGTTTGTTCATGATCTCGTCAAACTTAGTTTTGACTTCTTTTACTTTCGCTTGTTCAAGGACCCACTCAATCGCTTGCTCTTCTAGCGCAACGTTTTGCATTTGTTGCATGAGCTCTTGATTATTCTTGTAATAATCAACTACTTCTTGAGGATCTTCGTAAGCAGAAGCCGTTGTTTCGATTAATGCGTTAACCTTATCTTCATCGGCTTTAAGATCGTTGCCTTTAATGACTTCGCCTAAGATTAGGCCAATTTTAACACGACGTGTTGCGTTGTCGGTAAATAAGTCAGCAGGTAGCTCTGGTAAGTTATCAGTTTGGCCACCAGCTTGCTGAGCAAAGCGCTGTTTGGCTTGTTCGCGAAGGGCATCGACTTCTTGGTCGATAAGAGCCTGAGGCACTTCAACTTCGTTCGCTTCAAGTAGACCGTCAATCACGCTCTCTTTGATTTTGCTCTTAACCACCTGGTCTAGTTCGCGCTGCATGTTTTTCTTTACTTCAGCTTCAAGTGCTTCTACACCGCCTTCTTCCACACCGAATAACTTCGCAAACTCTTCGTCTACTTTAGGCAGGTCTAAGCTTTCAACTTTCTTCACTGTGATTGCGAATGTTGCGGCTTTACCTTTAAGGTTTTCTGCATGGTAGTCTTCAGGGAAGGTAACTTCTGCAACGCACTCTTCACCCGGCTTCAAGCCAACAATTGGGTCTTCAAAACCAGGTATCATACGATCTTTACCCATTTCTAGTGGGAAGTCTTCGGCTTTACCGCCTTCAAATTCTTCACCGTCGATAGTACCGACAAAATCAACCGTTACGCGGTCGTCTTTCTTCGCTTTGCGCTTGCCTTCTTTCCAGTTAGCGTGCTGCTTCTGAAGGGTCTTGATCATTTCAGACAAATCTTTGTCTTTAATTTCGACAACTGGTTTCTCAACCTTCACTTTGTCTAAGTCTTTCAGCTCAACTTCTGGATATACTTCAAAAGTGGCGACAAATTCTAAATCCTGGCCATCGACATCTTTGGTCAAATCAAAGGTCGGCATGCCAGCAGGGGTAATTTTTTCTTGGATGATGGCTTCGTAGAAGTGACGCTGCATCACATCTCCAGCAACTTCTTGACGAACTGCAGCACCATAGCGCTTTTTGATTACGCTTACAGGTACTTTGCCAGGACGGAACCCGTTGATACGCTGGGTTTTCGCTAACTGTTGTAAGCGTGCTTTGACTGCATCGTCTACGTTACCGGCAGGTACTGTGACGGTGACTTTACGTTCTAGGCCTTGAGTCGTCTCGACTGAAACTTGCATTATTCTACCTCAACTGTGCGCCATCAATGCGCGAATATAAAATAAACCGTAAAGCTGCGTAAAAGAAGCTATCGGGCTACGTAATAAATGACGGCGAATTATACAGGCTTGAAAGTGAATAGTACACAAAAGATTAGTACAGAATTTAAGATGGTCGGTGAGACAGGATTTGAACCTGCGACCCCTTGGACCCAAACCAAGTGCGCTACCAAGCTGCGCCACTCACCGATCTTAAATATTGGTGCGGAAGGAGAGACTTGAACTCTCACGCCGTGAAGCACTGGAACCTAAATCCAGCGTGTCTACCAATTCCACCACTTCCGCATTAACATGAGATGAAGTTCTCGAACACTTTGCCTATATGAGAACAACAAATGGGGTGGACGATGGGATTTGAACCCACGACAACCGGAATCACAATCCGGGG
>CAZLGJ010000177.1:0-4015 GCA_964559075.1 uncultured Glaciecola sp. | reverse complement strand
GATCGTTGAACATTGGTAGAGTTTTTTCTAGGTTGATGATGTGTACGCGGTTACGAGCACCAAAAATGAAAGGCTTCATTTTTGGGTTCCAGTAACGAGTTTGGTGACCGAAGTGTACGCCTGCTTGTAGCATATCGCGCATAGATACATTTGCCATGATAAATTCCTCTAATGGGGTTAGGCCTCCATACACCCCTCGCTTCCGATCCCAACCAAATGCCTATTGCGAAGATTGAAACACCCCGGAATGAGTGTCGATGTATGTGTGTTTTTAATATTGTCGTTGAGATTAAATGGGTCGCATCAGATTGCAAACCAAAGTATCTTCAATGACGGTTACTTGCCGCATCTCAATTTTTGCGGTGGCATATTAGACCATTAACGCTTTGCTATATCAAGTTAAAAGCGTAATTTTACCCATAGATGATGATTTGATGGTTGCGCCTTTTTTAACCTGAGGTAAAATGGCCTGTATTATACGTATCAAAATTCATTTTTAATAAAAGGAACATTCGTGGCTGCAACCATTAAAACCCCACAAGAAATCGAAAAAATGCGAATTGCCGGTAAACTTGCAGCTGAAGTTCTGAACATGATTGGCGGTCACGTTGTTAAAGGGGTAACCACGGATGAGCTCAATGCGATATGCCACAACTATATCGTTGATGTGCAGGACGCTATTCCTGCTCCGCTCAATTATGGGCAGCCGCCTTTCCCAAAATCAATCTGTACCTCTGTCAATCATGTGATTTGTCACGGTATTCCCAGTGACAAAAAACTCAAAGACGGCGATATCGTCAACATTGATGTTACTGTGATTAAAGATGGGTATCATGGCGATTCGTCCAAAATGTTTGTGGTGGGACGTCCATCTATCTTGGCAGAGCGCTTGATCCGAGTCACGCAAGAATGCTTGTATAAAGGTATCGAAATCGTCAAGCCTGGTACTACGCTAGGCGATATTGGTCATGTCATTCAGCAGCACGCCGAGTCACATCATTATTCAATAGTGCGTGAGTTTTGTGGCCACGGTATCGGCGCGACGTTTCACGAGGATCCGCAAGTTGTTCACTACGGCCGCCCTGGCACTGGCGATGTTTTAAAAGAAGGGATGTGTTTTACGATTGAGCCCATGGTCAATGCGGGCAAACGCTATTGCAAAATTCTACCGGACAACTGGACAGTGGTTACCAAAGACCGCAGCTTAAGCGCCCAGTGGGAACATACGCTGTTAGTGACAGCGACTGGGGTTGAGATCCTCACGCATCGCGATGACGAAAATATTGACCGCATTATCAATCACTAAAAATAACCACTAATAATTTTTGCTGAGTGTTAAGCGATGGACAATAGCTATAAGGCTGTACATCGCTATCCCCCCTACAGGAAAGTCCCATTTTCATAATAATGCATTTGTGTTAGGTTGAACGGGTTATTCACCATATAGACTTTTTTATAGCTATGACGTCGCAACTGCATATTTTAATTGACCGCGTATCGCGTATTGACAACTTATCCGATGTGCCCCTCTTCCGCGATGCCGTGAGTGCGTCATATACGTGGCTTGAGGCGGAGTTTCACAATGCACAAGTAGACGAACTGGTGCACGGTCGAGCGCTGTTTGTCGATGCACTGGTTATCCGCGCTTGGCAACTGGCTGGTTTAGCTGATTACCCCCAACTATCGCTCGTCGCAGTAGGTGGTTATGGTCGTGGACAATTACAGCCGCATTCAGATGTCGACCTGCTTATTCTAAGCCGCAAGACTCTCAAAGCAGAAATCGCAGATAAAGTCTCCGCGTTTATTACCTTATTGTGGGATTGTCGCTTAGACATTGGACAGTCTGTGCGTACGATCAAAGATTGTGTAGAGCAAGCCAAAGCCGATATTACCGTGGCAACCAACCTCGTTGAAGCCAGGCGTTTAACTGGCTGCCAAACAACATTTGATGACATGATGGCCAAGGTCGGTAGTGACAAGGTATGGACGAGCCAAGCGTTTTTCCTTGCCAAATACGATGAACAGCAGCAGCGTCATGCCAAATTTAACGGCACGGCATATAACCTTGAACCCAATGTCAAAGAAAATCCAGGTTGTTTGCGCGACATTCAGTCAATTGGTTGGGTGGCCAAAAAACATTTTCAAGAGTTTGACGGCTATCAGCTCGTTGGCCACGGTTATTTTACAGAAATGGAGCACCAAGAGCTGCTCGATTGCCGGCGTCAGCTTTGGCGGATCCGGTTTGCGCTTCACCTCGTTGCTAAGCGCAGTGAAAACCGCTTACTATTTGATTATCAAAGTGATGTGGCACACAAACTGGGGTATCAGCAGGAAGACAGCAAAGCCGTTGAACACATGATGAAGGGGTTCTTTCGTACGGTGCGTCGGGTTAATGAACTCAATAACATGCTGTTGCAGCGCTTTAAACTCGATATTTTGGGCACCAACATCGAACCCGGCATCCCGCTTTCGCACGATTTTTACATCTCACAGCACAAAATCGTCCCGCAGCATCAGGATGTCTTCGATAGTCCCCTGCACGTCCTAAAATTTTTGCAGCTGATTGCCGAGCATCCCCAAATTAATGCCTTAGACGCGGAGTGTATTCGCCAGTTACGCAATGCCAGACGCCGTTTTGCCCACACCTATTGGCAAGACTACCCCGAGTGCAGAGAAACCTTTATCGCCCTATTGCGCCACCCTAACTGTTTTGCGTTTGCCTGGGATGTGATGTATCAGTACGGTGTATTGCAATCCTATTTACCTCAATGGGATGCTATCGCAGGCATGATGCAGTTTGATCTATTTCACGCTTATACGGTTGATGAGCATACCCATCGCTTAGTCAAAAACCTCTATCTCTACACCACCGAGGACAATACTGATTTTCCGCGCTGCAAAACGATTGTCAGCGATTTGGATAAACCCGAACTGCTATTTATTGCCGGTATTTTTCACGACATCGCCAAAGGCCGCGGCGGCGATCACTCCAAACTCGGGGCACAAGATGTCTTTGCTTTTGCCCAGTTACACGGCTTGGAGCAGGAAGATAGCCAAATTATCAGTTGGTTAGTCGACTCGCATCTATTGATGTCGGTGGTAGCACAACGTCGCGATATCTATGATCCGGAAGTTATCCATGACTTTGCTTCTGCAGTCAAAACACCGCTGCACCTCAATTTGTTGTACGCATTAACCCTCGCCGATATCCGCGCCACCAACGATAACTTGTGGAATGACTGGAAATCGTCGCTACTCAAAGAGCTGTTTATTCTCACCCAAAAAGCTTTGAGCAACGGTTTACAGTGCCAAGTATCGCTACAAGAACGCGCAAAACAAAACCGCGATGCCGCTAAACTCATCTTGTTAAATCAATTCAAAGAGGAAGAGATTGAGGCGCTTTGGGAGCGCTTTGACGTCACGTACTTTACGCGCTATAAACCCATCCAAATCGCTTGGCATACGCAACAAATCATCGCGCAAGGTTCAGCCGATGACTGGCTCATCGCGATGTCGAGCGACACTACCAAAGCCGGCACTGAACTGTTAGTCTACGGAATTGACCGACCCGCAGTATTTGCCCAAATCGCATCGGTATTAGACGCGGCAAACTTATCTATTTTGGATGCGAACATCGCCATTACAGAAGATGGCTATGTGTTTGACAGCATTATTGTAGTCGATGAACACAACACCAAGATCGCCTCACCGCAACGCCGAGAAAACTTATGCGTAGCCATTGAAGCACAGCTGAACAAACCCAGCACCGCGCATCGCAATCAACGCAAATTATCGCGTCAACTCAAACAGCTAAATGTACCTACTAAGGTGCGTTTTTTTGCCGCACAAGACGACGCCACGTTAATCGAGCTGGAGGCATTAGATATGCCAGGTTTATTAGCCATGTTAGGACATATTTTTGTGGACTTTCATCTCACGCTCAGACTTGCTAAAATATCAACCATTGGAGAGCGCGCAGAAGACGTGTTTATAGTCAGTGACGCACATGGAAGAG
>CAZLGJ010000176.1:0-4150 GCA_964559075.1 uncultured Glaciecola sp. | reverse complement strand
CTTTTATGCAAAATCTTCATTGGGACGAGATTGAAACTGTGCTTTTGGACATGGACGGCACCTTGTTGGACCTGCATTTTGACACCTATTTTTGGTTGACCTTACTCCCGCAAAAAGTCGCCCAGCACAAGGCGCTTTCAATTGAACAAGCCCAGGCGTTCATGGCCACCGAATTTGCCCGTGTCCATGGGCGCATCGAATGGTATTGCTTAGATTACTGGAGCGAGTTACTCGATTTAGATATTGCCACCATGAAACTCGAAGTGGCGCATCTGATTCAAATGCGTCCTGATACCCTGCCTTTTTTGGATGCGCTCAAGGCATCTGGGCGACGCGTGATTTTGCTCACCAATGCTCACCCCGGTAGCTTAAGTCTCAAAATCGAACGCACTCAGCTCGATGCACACATCGATGAAATTGTCTCAACCCATACTTATGGTGTTTCTAAAGAGTTTCAGTCGCTGTGGCAGCAGGTACACGCAGATTATGCCTTTGCCCCCGCACAAACGTTATTTGTCGATGACAATGTGCCAATCTTGCACGCGTCTAAAGAGTACGGCATCGGCTACCAGCTGGCGGTTGCCAACCCCGATAGCAAATTAGCCCCAACACCTACCGATGATTTTCCCTGTATTGAGGATTTCCGTGAGTTACTCAGCGCTATCGAGCGCTAGCGAGGGGGAGGAGGCTAGCGCTAGCGAGTTCAGTTAGTGCGATTGCCGCGCGCTTTCACCCGACAAACCGGGAATGTTTTCAAGCTGGGCGATGTACATTTGGTCGCGGCCATTGCGCTTGGCGGTAAACATAGCATCATCCGCCGCTTGGAACAGCGCCAGTGCGCTGTGTCCCTGACTAGGATACATGGTGGCGACACCTAGACTGACAGTGAGCGGTTTGTTAATGGGCGAGAGTTTGTGCTCAATTTTCTCTAGGCGAACTGCTTCCAGAATTGCTTCGGCCTTTTGAACCGCACCGGTGGTATTGCAATCGGGCAGTAATAAAACAAACTCTTCGCCGCCGACCCGCGCAAAAATATCTGCTGGACGATTGGATAGGTTCTCTAGTGCGCGAGCGACCGCAATCAGGCAGTTATCTCCTTCAGCATGGCCATAAGCTTCGTTGTATTCTTTAAAATAATCAATATCAATCAAAATCATCGACATCTGATGATGATAGCGAATGCACCGAGTCCACTCACGCTGCAACACTTCATTGTATTTACGCCGATTGGCCACGCGCGTGAGCGGGTCAAAAAACGCCATAGACTCCAAGTACTGAGATTGTTCTTTGAGCCGAATATGCGTTTGAATACGCGCTTCGAGCTCTTCGATTTGCATGGGTTTGGTCACATAGTCCACAGCGCCGGCATTGAAGCCTTTGGTCTTGTCGATAGTAGCATCGCGGCTGGATAAAAATATCACTGGGATTGAGGAGGTGGTCTCATCTGCTTTAAGCCGCTGACACAGCTGATAACCGTCCATTTCTGGCATCACGATATCTAATAAAATCAAATCCGGTTGCGGGAATTGAGTCACCAAACACAAGGCCTCTTGGGCGGAGGATGCAAAGGTAACGGTAAAATTTTCTGACAGGCCATTCATTAAAAAATGCAAATCCATGGCGCTGTCATCAACGACCATGACGCGATAAGGGCGATTATTTCTGGCGCTGCTAAACGAGGTTGGTTTATTAGAGGTGAGATCCATTGGTCAACTTCATTGTTCGAACATAATCTGAAGTATTGACCCTAAGTACCAAATCCGCAAATTTTGTTCTACTTTACGGATATTTGGCACTTATTAATCACAAAGCTGCATCACAAAACTGAGCCGTTACCAGGTGAACTGGGTAAAACCATCAGCCCCTGGCGTGCCCAAAAAACGTGCAACAGCTTGAAGCTCCTGCGGCATGTCATTCGGGATATTAAACTTGCCCGACACCGATAAATTTTGCATGGAACTGCCTTGTGCGACAAAGGTTAGGTTAAGTTTATTCGGTTCATTGACCTGGATTTGTAATTGTCCGTCGGGGCAGCCTAATTGCGCCTTAAAGTCACCCAAAGCAACCAAGCCTGAAGGCGCGATCACGCTTGCATTGCGCCAGCTGCCTTGCCCGTTAAGAGTCTTGCATTGTGGTTGGCCAGTAGCAAGGCTAAGTGACGCTTGGGTTAAGCGCGTTTCTACGGCGCCTTTGGCCAAAACCTGCATCGGCAAATTAGCGCGGTCAAGCACCTCTTGGGCTGCCACGCGCACAGTCAGGTTATCGGCACTGACTTCTTGTGAAAACAGGTGATAGCTTAGCTGACCACGTGCATAGGGCGTGATCAATTGACGTGCGTTGCCAAGCTTAATGGAAGCGCCAAGCTCGCCCCACAACAGTGGTAGAGAATCTATGTTCCAGTGAAGGTTGTTAAGCTGTGTCTGTGCTACAACCACGCGCTGCGCCTGTCCTTGCCACAAGGTGCCAGACACGCCTGCAATGCTGACATTGGCAGGCAAAGCCAAGCGATTCACGATGTGTTTGGCTGGCATGGTCAACACTAGACTGACGACAAAGAACAGTAGTGCCGCGAGACTCCAGAGAAGTTTGTGCTGGCTATACGTGATCATTTGCCAAGCTCGAAACGCCGTACTTTGACGATCCCCACTTGCGCGGTTTCGGTCACGTCGATTTGCAATACTTTGATCCCTTGTTCTTCCAAGGCGTTGAGCCAGATGATAAAGGTGTTAAACGCAATTTCGTCAATCCAGACCTGCACTTCATCACCACGTGGCTGGATCCGTGAAAACGCCACATCAAACTGGCTGGCCGTGCGATTGATCACCGGCACCATATCACCTTGTAAGGTCGCAGTAGCGCGATTGGTCGCTACCAGCGTCTGGGCTTTATTGCGCTGTTGTGCTACCCATGTCGCAAGCGACTGCTGAGCTTGATTACGCTGTTCAGCACGCTCTACTGATGCGTGTATAGGTTGCCAAATGCCCCAGTAAAAACATGCGATAACCAAGCCGATCAGCCCCACTTTGAGCATATATTGGTCGCGTTCAGATTGTTGTGCATACCATTGTTTGAGTGCTTGCATGACGTTATCCCTTGATGATCAGTGCGCCGATAACGCGATTATTTTGGTTATTGATAGCGCCTTGTGTGACGTTAAAACCTGCTTCTGTGGCTTTGGCTTTAAAGCGCTCTAGTTGATTAAAGTCACTGGCCACCGCCTGCATGCGAATTTCACTGCGCTTGTGATCAAAGCGAATGGTTTGCGCGGTAATATTACCCGCGGCAAAAGCCGGGCTTAAATTGGCGAGCATCGCTACGCCTGATACGCCAGCGCTATTATTTTCTTGGGTTTGAATATAGCGCTCGATAGCGCGGCGCGGGTCGCGATAGCTGCCCAAACCCGGAAAGCCCTCGCGGATATCCTGTTGGATTTGTGCGTTCAAGCGCTGATTGGCCTGTTGTAACTCTCGATAGGCTAAGCCTTGATCAACCAGGGCTAAGCCCAGTGCCAAGCCTGCAACAATCGCGGCGTTGCGCCATACGCCCAGGCTGAGATTTTGCTTGCGCTTGGGTTTATATTGCTGCTGTAATAAATTGGCGGTTGGCAAAATATGCTTTGCAAAAACATGAATCGGTAGTTCTAGCTGTGCCACATCGCTAGTGACGGGCACGCTGAGGCTGAGCTGTTCACTGAGCTCGGGGGTGAGCGTATCGATTTGGGTCACGTCTGGATGCTGGTTAATATAACCTTGCAGAGCTATGGGGAGCCACGACATTTCACCACACATCCCGCTCCATTGGCCATGTCGCCACAGCAGTTGCTCGCCCAGTTGCAGTGCAGTGATATGGCTATCAGAGGCTGGTAGCGCCGTTACATCTGGCACCATGACATCACAGTGAAACCCTGCATCGTCTAACCAAGCGCGCCAACGCTGCATTTGTGCGTGTGTGACTACCGCAATGGACTGGCTGTTGCCCTGTTTTGGACCTAGTGCAATAAAATGCTCACTGATCTCTGAGGCAATGTCGTCCTCCAGCATGAAGCCAATTGAGGCCAATACTTTGCGGTTGGCGTTAGGCGGCAGAGTGACTTGGGTTAAGCGCACGGCGCTGCTGTCGACCAGCACGGTCACGGGGCGCTGTCCTGCAC
>CAZLGJ010000175.1:0-4256 GCA_964559075.1 uncultured Glaciecola sp. | reverse complement strand
CTGCGGTGATCGCCTATAACAAATTTAGCAATCAGGTAGAGAAGATCGAAAGCGGGTATGTGAACTTCATGGAGGAGTTTGCTTCGATATTGCAACGTCAGGCGATCAACAAATGACCCCGTACGTGCGCAAACGTCGAAAACCCGTCGCGGAAATCAACGTAGTCCCCTATATTGATGTTATGCTGGTGTTGTTAATTATATTTATGGTCACCGCACCTTTGGTCACTCAAGGGGTCAGTGTTGATTTGCCTGATGCCGATGCCAAAATTGTCGATGCGCCTGATGCGGAACCCTTGATCGCAACCATGGATGCGCAAGGTTTGTATTATCTCAACGTAGGGGACGATCCCGAGGCACCCTTGACGCGGCCTGATCTGCAGACACTGGTCCAGTTTGAACTGGAGCAAAATGCAGCACGACCTGTCTATATCAAAGCTGACGGGAAAGTGGCTTACGAGCAAATCGTGGAGCTTATGGTGATATTACAGCAAGCTGGCGTACCGTCTGTGGGGTTAATGACGGAGCCCAAGACATCCTAATGAATAAAATCGGGAAGCTTTGGCAGGATTGGCAACGTTATGTGTACTCGGACTGGGGATTTTCGATTCTGGTGCATTTGGCGATTTTGTTGGCGTTGTTAGCCAGTGTTGGCATTGCTACTGATATTGATTTTGAAGATACTGACGGGATGATGAGCGAGCCGGTGATCATCAATGCGAGCTTTGTCGATCCAAAAGTCACTCAAGCGCAGTATGACGCAGCGCGCGCCGCTGAGCAGCGGGCCCAAGCCCAGCGTCAAGCAGAAGCCCAACGCAAGGAAGAGGCAAAGCGCAAAGCCCAGGAGCAGAGACGTGCAGCTGAGTTAGCGGCGCAAAAAAAAGCACGCGAAGCAAAGGCTGCGGAAGCGCGTCGGGCCGAACAACAGCGGCAAAAAGAATTAGAGCGCCAAGCCGCTGCAGCGGTGGCAGCGAAAGAACGCGAGGCCGCAGAGCGAGAAGCACAACGTCAAGAAGCACTTGCGAAGGCTGAAGCGGAGCGTCAAGCTCGAGCCGCTCAGCAAGCTGCTGAGCAAGCACAACAACGCGCTGCGGCGCAAGCGCAAGCGGCGGCTGAGCGACAGCGCGTACTGACGGAAAGACAGCGCTATGCCGCCTTGATCAAAGCGACCATTCAGCGTAATTTGATTACCAATGATGCGTTTCGCAACAAGCGTTGTCAGCTGTATATTCGCCTGGGGATTGGCGGAGTGGTGCTCAATGTGAAAGAATTAGGCGGTGATGCGGCGTTGTGCCGTGCCGCAATTGCAGCGGTATACAAACCGAGTAATTTGCCGGTGTCACGCGATCCGGCGGTATTTGCAGAATTACGAGAAATCAACTTAACGGTAGAACAATGATAAAACGATTTGTATTAAGTGTCGCGCTACTCTTGTGCAGTGCGAGTTTTGGGGCACAAGCCCAGCTCAATATCATCATCACCGAGGGCGTCGATAATGCAACGCCGATTGCGATTGTGCCTTTTCGCTTTAATGGTGCCGGCTTTTTCCCGGGCGAGATCACTGATGTGGTGATTGCTGATTTGCGCCGCAGCGGTAAATTCAATCCGGTGAGCATGGCACAAATGCCGGAGTTTCCTAATTCAGTTGCCGATGTCGATTATGATGTGTGGGTCAACAAAGGGATTAACACGATTGTAGTGGGGCAGGTGACGGAAATCGGTGAGCAGCGTTACCGCATCGATTATGAGATTATTGATACGTTGCGCGGTTCACAAGCAGCACTTGAGGGGCAGTCTTTGCAAAACGGCCAGCTGGTGCAAAGCCAAGCGCATATCATTGCAGCGCGTTCGCTCACGGTAACGGGCACCGAGTTTCGCCAGTTTGCGCACCGAATTGCAGATGTTATTTATGAAAAATTAACCGGCCAAAAAGGCGCGTTCTTAACGCGTATTGCGTATGTCGTGGTAAAGGACCGCGAGACTGAAGCCCGTCCATATCAATTGGTCGTCTCTGATTACGACGGTGAAAACCCGTTTCGCTTATTGTCATCCAATGAGCCTCTGATGTCACCTGCGTGGTCACCCGATGGCGAAAAAATTGCCTATGTGAGTTTTGAAAATGGTCGCTCGCAAATTTTTATCCAAGATATCTATACCACGCAGCGCATTAAAGTAACTGATTTTCCGGGCATCAACGGCGCACCGCAGTTTTCGCCGGACGGTAAGAAACTCGCTATGGTGTTATCCAAGGACGGTAATCCAGAAATTTATGTGATGGATTTGACTACCCGCAAATTAGAACGCATCACCAGGCATCGTGCAATCGATACTGAACCGGCTTGGACACCGGATGGTCAAGCGTTGATTTTTAGTTCGGAAAGGGGTGGTAAACCTCAGATTTATAGAGTAAATTTAGCTAACAAGCGGATTAAGCGCTTGACCTTTGATGGTGAAATGAACCTCGGTGGGGCGATTTCACCAGACGGCAAAGAATTAATTGTGGTGAATCGCACCCAAGGTAATTATCATATTGCACGCCAAAATCTCGAAGATGGCGCAATGCAAGTGTTAACTAAAACTTACCTTGACGAATCGCCGAGTTTAGCGCCCAATGGCAGTATGATCATCTACAGTGCATTACATGAAGGCAATCAAGTATTGTCTTTGGTATCATTAGATGGTCGCTTTAAAGCGCGTTTACCAGCAGTAGAAGGCCAAATCAAAGCACCGAGCTGGTCTCCGTTTTTGATGTAATTTGAGAATAAATACTTTAACAAGGAAAACCTATGAAAACCTCTAAGACATTTCGCGCAGCAATGATCGCATTACCTGTCATGACAATGATGGCATGTACTTCAGGCCCTTCAGAAGAAGAATTAGCCGCTGAGCGCAACCGCATTGCCGCAGAACAAGCTGAAGCACAGCGCGCAGCAGAAACGGCTAACGCTGAGCGCGTAAAAGCTGAAGCAGCACAGCGTCTTCAGCGTGCAGAAGAAATGGTACAGCAGGAGCGCGAAGCGCTACAAGCTGAGCAAACCGTGTATTTTGACTTTGACCGCTCGACAATTCGCAGTGATTTTTATGCCACTTTAGACAAGCATGCGGCATTTTTAGTTAAACATTCTGCGCAATCGGTCGTTATTCAAGGACATACGGATAGCCGTGGTACACCCGAATACAACATTGCATTAGGTGAGCGTCGTGCCCAAGCTGTTGAAACGTATTTTCTGAATGCAGGTGTGAGTGCATCGCAAATTTCAGTCGTTTCATTTGGCGAAGAAAAGCCGGCAGTAACCGGTACTTCTGATTACGCATTTTCGCAAAATCGCCGTGCAGTGGTTGTTTACAAATAAACACAACCCTAGAGAAAGGTGAACATGAATAAATATCGTCGTCTTAGCGCCATGGTGGGTGCTATTGTGATATTGCATTCAGGGTCTGCACTTGCGCAGGCCCCTGTGTACAATCTGAACAATGATGAATTAGCGAGTAAAGTCGCTAATTTGGAGCGCGTGGTTAATTCGCGTACCCGCAATCAACAGCGCGTGCAGGAGCAAATCACTGAATTGCAAACTGAGCTTAGTGAGATCCGCGGCAGGATTGAAGAGCAAAACTTTCAGATTGAAAAAATATTGCAGCGACAGCGAGAACTGTTACTCGCCTTTGATATTCAGTCACAGCAATTACAAGAACAAGCAGACCGTGATGTTGGCACCAATACCAGTGTCAATCGTCCGGTATCGGTGGCCGCTACAGCGCCTGTACCAGCCACAACCACCCCAGTTGTGACACAACAGCCGGTAGCTCAACAAGGTGAAGAGGCGGCATATCAAGCAGCTGTGAACCTCATCTTGCGCGACCGCAATACACAAGCGGCGATCCCCAAGTTAGAAGACTTTGCTCAGACTTATCCGGATTCGCGTTTTAAACCGAATGCGCATTATTGGCTAGGCCAAATCTTTTATAACGAGCGTCAGTGGCCGAAAGCGCAGGAACACTTTGGTTATCTAATCAATAACTATCCCGATTCAAATAAAGCGGCTGATGCAACGATGAAATTGGGTATTATCGAGAAAAACTTAGGTAATAATGCAAAAGCGCGTTCATATCTTAACCAAGTGTTAGAAAAATACCCTGGCTCCACATCAGAAAAGATGGCTCGTGAGCAGCTCAATTTGTTGTAATTCTAAGCAATTAGGCATGTAATTGATTAAAAACACCGCGAGTCGGTGTTTTTTTCATATTAATGTCATTTTT
>CAZLGJ010000174.1:0-4328 GCA_964559075.1 uncultured Glaciecola sp. | reverse complement strand
AACGATCTAATGCTGTCTCGATGGCTCAGTTGGAAGAAACCATTTCGCCAACTCCGCGGCGACCAATTGATGTCCTTTTAGATTTGGGTGATTACCCTGCGACATCAAATCTTCGTAGCCGTCATTCTGCTTCGCATGATCGCGAAATATCTGATAGCTGTCGACAAGAGCGACTTGATGCTCGGCGGCAAGTTCGCGAATCTGAGTTGCGTGTTGGCTGAGGATATCAGACGCGTCAGGAATATTGGCGTTCAAATCTCCCGTTGGCGTCAACAGGATCACTTTGGCGCCTTGCTCCTTTGCCAGGTTAATCATTTCAATCCACGCTTTGCGCGACGCTTCGAGACCAACGTTGCGATCGTTAAGGCCGTAGTCGATTGTGACGACATCGGGCTTAAGTGCCAACACATCTTCGGTGAATCGTTGGGCACCTTGAACTGCGTTTTCTCCTCCAATTCCCGTTGGGATCATGTTGATGACCGCAGTTGGGTAGGCTTCTGAGATCCTGTGATGAAGCAAATGCGGGTACGATTTAAAGGTCTCAACTTTCCCTCTGCGGAAGTATCCTGTCGGCACGCTGTGTCCGTGAGCCGCGATTCGGATCGTGCGATTCTTGGGCCAACGTCGCTTGAGTTGATCCTTGATTGATTGCAAATATGAATCGAGATCGGCGAAGGTCACCTGCATTGAAGCCAGTTCGCGAGCGTCCATTTCGCGCATCTGCTTCAGCCCGGTATCGCCCGTGTCTTCGATCCACTGATCCATCTGCTTCCGAAGTTCGATCAAATCATCATTGTATTTTGGATCGTCGGCCAGGTTATGAATCTCGTGAGGGTCAATAGTGACGTCATACAGCTCTTCAACTGGCTTGACCGTTTGCAACATCAAGCTTTGTGCTGGAGTTAGTTTTCCTTCCCGACCAAGTTTTCGGATCACGGCCAGCATCGGACGATTGTTTTGCACGTATGCACAGTCACGATATCCATTTTCTGGATTGTAGTTGCGGATGTACTTAAACTTTTGCGTACGCACACAGCGGACATGATCCATGATGAGGTCGACCAAATCTCGTGCACCGAAGATTTCGGCCCTGGGTTTATAATCATCGGAAACAAGAGATTGACCGTCGAGATATTCTGGCAGTTCGATTCCGGCAAGATCCAACACGGTGGCCGAAATATCGAGCGTGCTCACCAAGTCATCGATCGACGTGCCCGCTGCTTCACTCCTGAGTCGACCTGCAAACGCTGGCGGCACCTTCATCAAGAAAGGCACTTGCAAACCAGCGTCATACAGCCAGCACTTGCCTCGCAAATGGCATCGTCCATTGTCTCCAATGAAAATCACCGCCGTATTGTCCGCGATGCCTTCGGTTTCCAATCGCTTCACCAAGCGACCAAACTTTCCGTCAATCGTTTGTATGGATTCCAGATATCGTGACCAATCTTCGCGGACAACTGGATGATCTGGAAAGTAAGGCGGTAATTCGACTTTATCTCGCTGAACTGGATTCGTTTGATTCTCAGTGACTGCCTTCCAGTTATCTTTGAGCCGATGGGAATCGTAGAGCGTGATTTGGGCAAAGAACGGCTGGCCAGGGTTGCGATGTTTCCAGTCCTTGCCGTCGAAGAGCCCTTGCTCATCAAAATTCAAATCGGTTTTGGAACTGAACCCACAGCCAAGAGCCGTGTAGTATCCGTTTTCCTGCAGCAGCTTTGTGATTGGCTTGATCGCTGGAGGCAACGTAATTCCGCGTCGACGTTGATCTTGAGTATCGGTACGCGTCTGATAGACGCCCGTCATCATCGCGTTGCGCGAAGGCGTGCAAGATGCCGCTGTGCAAAACGCGTTAGTGTAACGCAATCCGTTTTTGGCCAAGCGATCAAAGTTTGGTGTTTGGACAGCAGGATGTCCGTAACATGAAAGCTCCGTGCTCATGTCTTCGCCCATCACCCAGATGATGTTCGGACGGGCCTGTTTCGCGGTATCGTCAGGTTCAATGTTTTCACCAATTGCCGGCGACAATGAATGGAGCAAAACAAAGGTGACGGCAATCAGATAACGGAATACATTCATAAAAAGAATTTTCGCGTTGAAAGTTTTCGTAGTTCGGCTTTGGCTCAGCGGCTTAGGCTCAGCATTTAGCAATCAACATTACATGCCCGAAGCTCCAAGCGCCAACGAGTGGATTGATTCATTCCGCATTTCAGAACCACTCTCTGGCGCTTCGGGCTTGTATTCGAGTAGATCAACGTTTCCACCCAACAATACCCTTCCGTCACGCAATGATATCGTGAACAACACTCGCCGGCTCAACACCCGTCAATCGTTGATCGAGTCCCTGAAACGGGAACGTCAGTTTTTCATGATCGATGCCCAGCAAATGCAACATCGTTGCATGCAAGTCTCGCACGTGAACAGGATTCTCGGCAACGTTGTAGCCAAAATCATCCGTTGACCCATATTCGATTCCGCCATTGATGCCGCCACCGGCCAGCAAAGCAGTGAAGCATCTTGGATGATGGTCACGACCGTAAGTTTCGTTGGTCAACGTGCCCTGACAGTAGACGGTTCGGCCAAACTCCCCAGCGAAAACGACCAAGGTATCCTCCAGCAGGCCTCGCTGCTCAAGATCTTGAATCAGTCCCGCCGTTGGTTGATCGACGTCCTTGCACTGCGCCGCCAAATTCTCTGGCAGTTTCGAATGATGATCCCAGCCGCGATGAAAAAGCGTGACGAATCGCACGTTCTCTTCTGCCATTCGCCGGGCTAACAAGCAGTTCCGTGCGTAAGATCCGGGCTTGGTGACTTCCGGGCCGTACAGATCAAGCGTCTCTTGAGTTTCGTTTTCGAGGTTGATCAGATTCGGCACCGAAGTTTGCATTCGAAACGCCATCTCCTGTTGAGCAATCGTTGTCAGGATCTCGGGATCCTTTCGTTCGGCAAAGTGTTTCTGATTCAGCTCACCGAGCGAATCTAGCATTCTCCGACGAACACTTTGATCAACACCATTTGGATTCGAAAGAAACAGAACTGGATCGCCCGCCGCCTGAAAACAGGTTCCTTGATGTTTGCTGGGCAGGAATCCGCTTCCCCACAGCCGCGAGTACAATGCTTGCACGTTAACGCGACCACCCCAATAAGCAGAAGGCATGACGATGTAGTCTGGCAGGTCCTTGTTCATCGAGCCGAGCCCGTAACTAAGCCACGCGCCGATACTTGGCTTACCTGGAATCTCTGATCCGGTACAGAATGAAGTCTTCCCCGGATCGTGATTGATCGCGTCGGTACGAAGGGATTTAACCATACAGAACTTGTCAATCTGCCCGCCGATGTTTGGTAGCAACTCGCTGACCCAAATTCCGTTTTCGCCATGCTGATTGAATTTGAATTTGGACGGAGCAACCAGCTTGTCTTTGCCCTTGGTCATCGCTGTTACGCGTTGGCCGTCGCGAATGGACTCAGGTAACTCTTCGCGAAAGCGCTTTGCCAACGCCGGTTTGTAATCGAAAAGATCTAACTGACTTGGAGCACCCGCCATGAATAGAAAGATGACGCGTTTCGCTTTCGCAGGTAGCGAATTGGTAATCGATGCTTTCGCAAACTGAGGCAGCAAAGAAGCCATTGCCGAGGCCCCGAGTCCCATGCCACTGTTGAGCAAAAAACGTCGACGCGATTGCGTAAATGCTGAATGTTGGTTCGATTCCATTGCTGATCAATCCCGATTCTTGGTGATGTCCAAATTGAACAGCGTATTGGCGACGACAGTCCAAGCAGCAAGTTCCGCTTTCGACATTTCATCTGCGGCATCTGATTTGATCTGATTCGCCAAGTCAGGCTCTTTGGAGTAAGCCTGCTGCAGATCAGCCAACAATTCTTTAACGACTTCGATTTCTTTTCCGTCGGGAAGCTTCCCTGTGACTGATTCCCAAGCGAAGGAAATCCTTTCGCCTTCAGGCTTCTTGAGCACGCGTTTGGCAAATGCAGTCGCTGATTCGAAGTAAGCCGTTTCGTTTAGCAACAGAAGTGCCTGCGACGGCGTGTTGGTTCGCTCGCGACGAGCCACACAAGCATCGCGTCCGGGAGCGTTGAGGATCGTCATCTGCGGTGGTGGCATCCCGCGTTTCCAAAACGTATACACGCAGCAAACGTGCCAAGTTGGTATGGGATTGGAACGGCGTTTTCGGATTGGCTGGGTGAAGATGCAGATGGTTCGCGTTTAGCGATGTTGCAAACGATGAACAAAGAGTGGCCTTTCTTCCGCACGATGCTCGCGAATGTGCATCTTGGGATGGGGCGAGCCGACATGGAGATCGCTGGCATGTATG
>CAZLGJ010000173.1:0-4436 GCA_964559075.1 uncultured Glaciecola sp. | reverse complement strand
AGTTGGTGATGTGCAAGAGTTAAAAGCCATCCAATCGGTATTTGGCGACAAATCACCTGCCATCAGTGCTACCAAAGCCATGACGGGGCACTCACTAGGTGCCGCTGGCGTGCATGAAGCGATTTATAGCTTATTGATGTTAGAGCATGAGTTTTTAGCACCATCGATCAACGTTGATAATTTAGATGAAGCCGCGCATGGGTTAGATATCGTGTTATCTACTCGTGAACAAAAAGTCGATACAGTCATGTCAAATAGCTTTGGCTTTGGTGGGACTAACGCGACTTTGGTCTTTAAGCGCTATCAAGGTTAACCTTTTTGGTCATATAGACACCTTTATCATCAAAAGCCCAGAGGTCGTTCTGGGCTTTTTTTTGCCTTGCGTTTGTCATGAAGCTGTAGCAATATAATTTACATTGTCATAACATCTAATATCGTCAAAACGATCAAAATAAAAACGATCAAAATAAAAACAATCAAAATAAAGGAATAATAATAATGACCCTACCAATCAAGTCACAAGTGAGTGAGGCAGAATGGCAAACCCGTGTTGATTTGGCTGCATGTTATCGCATCGTTGCGCATTATGGCTGGGATGACCTCGTTTTTACCCACATTTCGGCACGCGTGCCGGGCCCTGATGCGCATTTTTTGGTCAATCCGTACGGCATGATGTTTGAAGAAATCACGGCTTCTTCGCTAGTCAAAGTTGACCTTGATGGAAATAAAGTGATGGATGGTGCCTATGATATCAACCCTGCCGGTTTTACTATCCATTCAGCTATCCATGCGGCTAGAGACGATGCCCATTGTGTGATCCACCTGCATACCAATGCCGGCGTTGCCGTGTCCGCATTGGAGGGTGGTCTGGAACCGTACTCACAACAGTCGCTGTTTCCGCTGAGCAATTTGAGCTATCACGATTATGAAGGGATTGCGCTTAACCCAGATGAAAAAGCCCGCTTGGTGGCTGATTTGGGGCAAACGAATTTTATGATTCTGCGCAATCACGGGCTATTAACCTGTGGTAATAATGTCGCGAATGCTTTTTTGAGCATGTATGTATTGCAGCGTGCGTGTGAAATTCAACTCATGGCTCAAGCTGCTGGCAGACCGATGATCACTATCGCCGAGCCAATTTTAGCCGGGATCCAAAGCCAAGTTGAGCAAGTTACAAAGGCTGTGGGTGGAGATATTGCGTGGCCTGGGATCCTGCGCAAGCTGGATCGCAACTACCCGGGCTTTAGAAGTTAATGTTTGCCAGCTTACGCGACTATCAGCAGCTGGCGAACTATCACCGTTTACAAGAGCATACCATTGCCACCTGGCAAACGGAGTTATCTAGTAGTGAGCCAAAGCCGGTGTTGCTGTTGTTACACGGTTTTCCAAGCGCCAGTTATGATTGGCATTTGCTGTGGCCCTTGTTAGCAGCGCATTTTGAGCTGCATGCACTGGATTTCTTGGGATTTGGTTTGTCACAAAAGCCATATCCTCATCAATATAGCTTGCTAGAGCAGGCAGATATTGTCACCCAGTACTGCCGAGTAAAAGGTATTAATAAATGTCATTTATTGGCACACGATTATGGGGTGTCGGTTGCTCAGGAGCTATTGCACCGTGCACATGCTGAGCAAGAACAGCGCTCACTGGAGATACATTCTTGCGCGCTACTTAACGGTGGTATCTATGCGCACCTGCATCGTCCTGTGCTGTTGCAGCGACTGTTGGCCAGTCGGATCGGACCGCTGTTAACACCCTGGATGAGCGCGAGCAGCTTGGCTCGTAACTTCACGCGAATATTTGGCCCCGACACACCGCCGACAACACAACTCATAGATGACCTGTGGGCGTTACTTGAATACCTGCAAGGCCGCAAAGTTATCCCCGGCTTGCTCAGCTATATTCAGGAGCGCAGTGTTCATGCATCCTCATGGGAGCAAGCGTTGTACTGCCAGCAACCTAAACTCGCATTCATTAACGGCATTCACGATCCTATCTCTGGCCAACACATGCTCGATGCCTTTGTCGAGCACTGTCCCAATGCCTACAGCAAAGCGCTCAATGTTGGACATTATCCACAAATTGAAGCGCCGAATCAGGTATACTCTGCGTTATGTGAGTTTTGGGCCGAATTTTTGGTCAATTAATAAAGTGAGCACTATGCGCATTTTGTACGATGATAATATGCCTTATGCCGAGGCATTGTTTAGCACCTTAGGTGATGCTGATGCATTTAACCATCAGACGTTGCACGAGCGTGATTTATCTGCGGTAGAAGCGTTGATGATCCGCTCAACGACGAAAGTGGACGCGGAGTTGTTAGCAAAAATGCCGCGCTGTCGCTACCTTGCCACCGCCACGGCGGGCACCAATCACATTGATTATAGCGCCGTGAAAGCTGCCGGTATTGCCGTTGCTAGTGCAGCCGGTTGCAACGCAGAGGCCGTCGCCGAATATGCGGTGGCAGGGGTGTTAGCAGCACTACTAGCACAAGGCAAAATCACCTTAAACTGTGATATTTCACGATTTTCTCAAATCAGTGTCGGGGTGATTGGTGTGGGGCAAGTCGGGCGCTTGGTGGTACAAAAGTTTACCGCCCTTGGCTGTATAGTGCATCAGTCTGATCCGCCGCGAGCCGATGCTGAACAGCGAGCTGAACTGAATTGTTTGGATGCAGTATTAGCTGCCGATGTAATCTGCTGTCACGCACCTCTAGTTCGCACTGGGGCACATCCTAGTTGGCACATTTTGGATGCATCACGTCTTGCCGGGCTGCGAGCCGATCAAATTTTACTCAATGCCGGGCGCGGTGAGATCATTGATAATGCGGCGTTATTGTCACTAAAAGCATGTGGCAAGGGACCAGTAACGATCTTTGATGTATGGGAGAATGAACCCGATATTCTATTGCCGTTAATCGAACATTGTTTTATTGCCACCCCGCACATTGCTGGACACAGCTTGGAAGGCAAAGCGCGCGGCAGCTTTATGCTGTACGAATGGTTAGCTGCGCAGATTGGTGCCCCTGCGCCATTGCAAATGAACGCATTTTTACCACCGCAAGCCAACCACTACAGCTGTGCGGACGAAACGCTCAGCATCGCCTCACTTAAGACCTTGGTAGATGGGATATATGATATAGCAATTGATCATAGCGAATTTGTGGCGAACATGGCAAAATCAAACTGTTTTGCACAGTTGCGAAAACACTATCGCAAGCCTCAATACAACCCTCAAACCATAATTAGACGTGAGTTTGCCGTCAGTGAGGTCACTTGTGTGCACCAAAACACGCAAACAGTATTAAAGAATTTGGGCTTTTCCGCCAACACCGTGTTATAAATTACAGGATTTTTTGTCACTATGTCACAAGCTTACAATGTTGCCGTTCTCGGCGCGACTGGTCTGGTCGGTCAGACTATGATGGACATTCTTGCCGAACGCAATTTTCCCATCAATCAATTGTTTCCCCTTGCCTCTGCGCGTTCTGCTGGCGGCACAGTTAATTTTAAAGGGCAAGAAATTACGGTACTTGATGCGGACGAATTTGATTGGAGCCAGGTGCAAATCGGTTTCTTCTCGGCTGGTGGCAGCGTCTCTGAAAAATTTGCGCCGCGCGCCGCTGACGCTGGTTGCGTAGTGATTGATAATACGTCACAATTCCGCTACGAAGCAGACATTCCGCTAGTAGTTCCAGAAGTCAATGCCGATGCGTTGGCAAATTTCCGCAATCGCAACATCATCGCCAACCCTAATTGCTCAACGATCCAAATGCTTGTGGCATTAAAGCCGATCCATGATGCGGTGGGGATTGAGCGCATTAATGTGTGTACTTACCAGTCAGTGTCTGGTGCAGGTAAAGAGGCAATGGAAGGCTTAGCTGGTCAAACCGCCGATTTGCTAAACGCACGTGAAGTCAATACTGAAGGGTTTTCGCGTCAAATCGCGTTTAATGTGATCCCGCAGATAGACGTATTCTTGGACAATGACTACACCAAAGAAGAGATGAAAATGGTGTGGGAAACGCGTAAAATTTTGGGTGATGACAGCATCTTGGTTAACCCAACTGCAGTGCGTGTACCGGTGTTTTACGGGCATGGTGAAGCGATTCATATCGAAACGCGTCAGCCGATTGATGCCGAAGATGTCAAGCAGTTGCTCGCAGCTGCACCTGGTGTCAAAGTCTATGCAGAGCGCGAAGAATTTCCAACGCAGGTGTGCTCGGCAAGTGGTAACGATTTGACTCACGTCGGTCGTATCCGCAATGATATTTCTCACCCCAACGGCATCAACATGTGGGTGGTGTCAGACAACATCCGCAAAGGCGCTGCCACCAACAGCGTGCAGATTGCAGAAAGTCTGATAAAAGACTACTTATAAATCTATCAACGGTGCTTTTTAGCCCCGTTTTTTTATGCTAGTGTTATATGCCAAGA
>CAZLGJ010000172.1:0-4511 GCA_964559075.1 uncultured Glaciecola sp. | reverse complement strand
CGCGACCCCCGGCGTGACAGGCCGGTATTCTAACCAACTGAACTACCACTCCGCTGCGCTTCAACTTGCAATGATGTTTACCTCATTGCGGGCGCAGATAATACGTTTATGCGCCCTGCTCGTCAACCGATTTTTTGAGAAAATCAGGCTTTTTTGGTTGTTTGCTTAGATATTGTGCAAAATCATCCATTTACTGTTTATGTCGCACTCACTTCATCACCCTCGGGCGTTTTTTTGCGCTTTTGTAAAAATGGTAATTTACTCAGAATTTTTTGATACCATGGTTGCTGCGCCTCGACAATCAAATCATCATCTAGCAGCAAATCATCGGTCAGCGTTTCGAGTTTGCGTGAGCGACGGCGCAGTAACCATTTGACGACCAACATGACCGTCACACCAACTAATAACACAATCGCATTGATCCACAGGGCAAACTTGACGAGTTTGGCATCTTTTTCGGCTTGCAATTTGGCCGCCTCTTCAGCCGCAGCTTGTTCAGCTAACGCGATTTCTTCTGGTGAAGGTACGTACACCTCCAAAGGTGGTGGTTCTACTACGAATGTGGTGCGCGGTAATGCTATGCGCACATCGCGCCCTGAATTCGTTTTGACAAAAATGCTGCCTGATACCGCGAACACACCTTCGGTTTCATTGGGGATAGATAGTTCACGTGGCGTTAATGACGGCTCGTTGATTACAAAGGGGCGACTGCTACCATCGGGATAACGCACCACGCCATCGACCATAATTGAACTGACATCAAAAAGCGTATAATCCATGCGGAAATACACGGTATGAGCTCCCCCCTGCCCCACAACTAAATCAGAGGGTTTAACGGATACTTCTATCGGGTTTGGTAACACCCGAATATCCGGCGTAATGACACTGCGGTTGTACATCGGAGTTTTGACTTCCGCATACCCATTCCACAACCCTTGCGGAATATCGAGCGCAAATTCACCGGTAAAGATACCGTCTTTGGGCACTTCATCTAAGCCAATACCATCATCAGAGAAAACCGCAACGGTACGAGGGCGTCCGCCAAAATTGGGTTCATCGGGGTCGTTACTGCTGCGAAAATCAATAGTCATGCGAATGGCTTCGCTAAAGGGTGCAAACGTCATTGGCGCCCCATCATTAATCAGTTGCGCACGGATCCGCAAGGTCTCCCCTACAAACAGCGGAGACGGAATGTGTTCGGTGACTAGCTGAAGGTCTGTCAATACCATGATTTTGGAGCTTGGCAGGATTTGGCCAACCGCTTGCCAGGGACCGCGCATCGGATTTTGTAAGGTGATCATGTCGTAATTGACCGCATCAAACCAGGTGACCCCCTGGGTGTTATTCATATATTGATAAATTTTGCTACCATCGGGTTGCACCAGCACGACCGGCGCAGAACCGTATTCGCGAAAAAACACCATAGTAATAGCTTCCACCTCGTGGTCGATGCGAAAACGGTTGTCTAGAATAGGAATGTGATTGCCGCCAGTAATAGCATCTAATGGATTATTGGTTTTGGCGGTATTGGCTGCGATTTTGGGCAAATCCTCAGCGGTAATATCAGTGCGCTGTTGTGCAAGCGCATTAGGCGCATTTAGCGCGGTCACCAACAGACACAAATTGATGATCCCAATGACAGTGTTCTTGATGACGCGCATATAACCTCATGACGTTATTGTCGGTACAAGCATGTCCCTCCTGCTTGTTCGATGATATCTAATCGTGCTTCGTGCTTTGCTTTTTCATCGGCAGACGCGGTCAAAACCTTGAGGCCTTTTTGTGGCCGACGGATCCGCACAATGCCGGTTGCATCAGCACTCTCTCCCTGCTGGTCAAGGTGCAGCACCTCTTGTGACGACGTCATTAATATATAGACATCTGCGAGGATCTCAGCGTCCAAAAGCGCCCCGTGTAAGTCACGATGCGAGTTGTCTATGCCATACTCTTTGCACAATGCATCGAGGTTGTTGCGCTGTCCTGGACGGATTTTTTTGGCTAATTCAAGCGTATCGGTAATCTGGCAGATCTTGTGTGTGCGCGTCAGCGCCGTCGCCGGATTCATGGCAAATTCAAGATCCATAAAACCCACATCGAACGGCGCGTTATGCGCAATAATTTCGCTATCTTTGATGAACTCAATAAAATCCTGCGCCACATCTTTAAACAGCGGTTTGTCCGCCAGAAAATCATCGCCAATGCCGTGTACGGCAAACGCTTCAGGATCAACCGGCTGCTGCGGGTTGATATAGACGTGAAAATGATTGCCGGTTAATTTTCGATCAACCAGCTCCACACAACCAATTTCGATGATCCGATGGCCTTCGGTAAAGTGCCCTCCACCATCGCGATTCATGCCGGTTGTTTCGGTATCTAAAACGATTTGACGCATGTTCAACTCTTCTTTGTGGTATCCTGTGCAATAATGTTTAGCAGTATAGCAAGAAGCGGGAACCGGGTTAAGTGAAGCACGTTGAAATTTGGACAGATGGCAGTTGTTTGGGCAATCCTGGACCGGGCGGTTATGGAGCTATCTTAGCCTATCAAGGCAAGCGCAAGGAACTGGCGGCAGGTTATCTGCAAACGACCAACAACCGCATGGAACTATTGGCTACCATTGTGGCGCTAAATGCACTTAAGTCACCTTGTTCAGTGACCTTGACCACTGACAGCACCTATGTCAAAAACGGCATTACCCAATGGATCCACAACTGGCGCAAAAATAACTGGCGCACAGCGGCCAAGCAGCCGGTCAAAAATGTCGATTTGTGGCAGGCATTAGACGCCGCTATTGCCCCACATCAAATAAACTGGCAATGGGTCAAAGGCCACTCAGGTCACCCCGAAAACGACCGCTGCGACGAGCTTGCGGTGACAGCAGCAAAACAAGCGCAAAGTGGCAATGGCCTTGATGATGCAGGCTATCAAGCATAGCCGTCTGTACGCGTAAACCCTTTCACCTTCACAAACCATTTCGAGGCACTTTATGGCTGGTAAAATTTTTCTTCACCCAACCCGCGAAAAATCGCTCTTACGCCGCCACCCTTGGGTGTTCTCAAAAGCCGTCGCGCGCCATGAAGGACGCTTAACACACGGCAGCACAGTGGATATTTACAGCGATGATGGTACTTGGCTAGCACGGGGTGCCTATTCACCCGATTCACAAATTCGCGTGCGGGTGTGGACCTTTGATGCCAATGAAAGTATTGATAACGGTTTTTTTATGCGCAAAATCAGCCAAGCCCAACAGCTGCGCGAACATACGATTGCCACGCAACGCACCAACGCCTATCGTCTAGTGGCAGCAGAGTCAGACGGGTTACCCGGGGTAACCATCGACCGCTACGCCGATCTGCTTGTGATACAGCTATTAAGTGCCGGCGCAGATAAACATCGCGACAAGTTAGTCTGGGCACTGCGCAAAGCGTTCCCGAATGACCGCATCTACGAGCGCAGTGATGTGAAAGTGCGAGAAAAAGAAGGACTTGAACTGGTCACAGGGCCGATTCATGGCGAGGTGGATGCGCCTGTCACTATCGTCGAAAATGACATTCACATCGAAGTGGATATCATCGCTGGGCACAAAACCGGCTTTTATCTTGACCAGCGGGATTCACGGTATCGCGCAGCACAATACATGCACAACATGCGCGTACTCAACTGCTTTGCCTATACCGGTACCTTTGCCAGTTATGCACTCAAATTTGGCGCCAAACACGTCACTAACATTGACGTGTCAGCAGCCGCTCTCGCTCAAGCTGAGCGCAATATCACCATCAACCAACTGCCGCTTGAACAGGTCGATTTTGTCAAAGCAGACGTTTTTCAGCAACTGCGTGATTATGCACAAGCCGGACAAACCTTTGATCACATCGTGCTCGACCCGCCCAAGTTTGTCGATAGCAAAGCCAGTCTCAACCGCGCTGCACGTGGTTACAAAGACATTAACCGCGTAGCGCTTTCGTGTATTTCACCTGGTGGGTACTTATCAACATTTAGCTGTTCAGGGCTGATGAGCAGCGATCTCTTTCAAAAGATTGTGGCTGACGCGGCGCTAGATGCGGGGCGAGAGGTGAAAATAATCGAACGCTATAGCCAAGCGCCGGACCACCCAGTCGGGGTAAACTATCCTGAAGGGTATTATTTGAAGGGGTTGCTCTGCCAAGTGTTTTAGCAGAGCAACAGCAGAGCTGGCTTAGCTTAATTCATTTTGTGAAATTTTACGCCAATGACGTAGTCTTCGCCGCGCGCAACCGCGTCGCGGATCACTTCAGCTTCGGCTGAAAAAGACGGAATTTCTCGGTTTTGCGAGTCTATTTCAATGTGTAACATCGTGCCCACAGGGAAACTTTTTTGCTTTAGGGCAAACGACATCCCTGTAGCGCTGAGATCTTTACATATCCCTGTAAAATTCTCATCCTGCACGTGAATTGTGCATTCGGCATTAATTAACATGCGATAAAAATTGCGATTATCTTCATAAGCTAGCATACGCTGATTACTCCATTAAA
>CAZLGJ010000171.1:3550-4633 GCA_964559075.1 uncultured Glaciecola sp. | reverse complement strand
ACGGTATCGTGGCCGAGACTTTCGATAATTTTGCAAATACTTCTGCGTTGAAATCCTGAGTCATCTATTACTAGAATTTTTGCCATATTTGTTGTTTCTTCTTACTGGTTGAAGCAAATACTGTCAGTGATATTGTATATATCGGTTTGAACGAAATTTACTTTACGTTAACCTGCTGATTTGAACTTAAGTATAGAAGAGATAAAGCAGAATACAAAAAACCCAATCAACTTTATGCTGATTGGGTTTTATATAGTTAAACTAACTGGTTAACTAGAAATCGTACTTATACGATAGGCTTACACTAGTCCCTTTGGTTTCGCTACGAAGCAACGTATCTTCAAACTCAATTTCTTTTTTCTCATTAAGAATGTTTGATACTTTAAACGTCCAAGTTGTATTAAAGTCGGGATAAAACTTATAAATCAAATCCAATGAATGGAAAGGTAATTCAAAGTTATCATCAAAACCATCGATACCTGGGATTAGAATACGGTCACCGAACACGTTATACACCAATGATGCACTACGTTCACCGTCATCAGAATCAAATCCAAGCTGCAAGTTCATTACATACTCAGAATGACCTGTCAGACGACGTTTAGTGTTTGTGATAGCAGCCGTAACCCCTGTTTGCTCTACCAAATTAACACGATCAAGTTCAATTTCGGAATCAGAAAAAGTAAAGTTACCTGAAAGGAATAGATTTTCCCAAATTCCCTCACCAACAAACATCAAGTCTTGGAGGAACTCAACTTCGACGCCGTAAAGTGTACCGCTTTCTGCATTGGCAATACGAATAAGCGGTGGGCCGTCCTGTGCAGGTGACTGAACAGACTCAATGGGATCTTCCATATCTTTATAAAACAGGCCAACAGACAAGTTGTTACCCGCTTCACGATACCATTCCCAACGCAAATCGTAATTGATAATTGATGTTGTGCGCACGCCTGGCGTACCAGCAACAGGGAACTCAGTCAACGGATCCAAGTAAGTAGACGATGATACTTCACGCAAATCAGGACGGACAACTGTTTGACCTACTGATGCACGTAACTGCATGTCATTATCCATAAAATAAGT
>CAZLGJ010000171.1:0-3540 GCA_964559075.1 uncultured Glaciecola sp. | reverse complement strand
AAGTGCAGGATAAAAATCGTCTTCTTGGAATGCTAATTGAGACCTATCAATACCATCTTCAATATCAATTTGATTTGTTCGAGGATCAAAAGGTACAACCGCTTGGCGGAAATCTTCAAAACGTGCACCGCCGCTAAAGCGCCATTTACCCTGATAGAACAAGTCGGCTTCAAAATAGTATGCATCAACTTTCTGGCCAGCTGCATAATCATCACCGGCAATCGTCAAGTCACGAATCAATGGAACACTACTGCTAAAGCTGCCATTTGCAAGGAAATCATCCGTGAAAATATCAGCAAAAACACCACTTTCCAAATCAGCAGAATTACTAACTGCACGAGTGCTTACGGCAATACGACGATTTTCTGCGGTTCTTGCTTTGCTTAAGAAATCGGCACCAAACTTAAATTCCATTTCCCAATTTTCAGTTGTATGTGGCAAAGTAACGTTGAAACCGTAGTTTTCTACGCGGTCATGAAGTATTTGAAAATCATATTGAGCGGCACCACTGGAGTTTGTGAGTGCTATCTCGTTAGTCGTATCAAAAACACCATCACCATTAGCATCTTCCATCAAAAAACGAGTTTTGAAACTTCCTGGTGCATTACGAATTGACCGACCTAAAGAATATTTCCAGTCAAATCCAGCAAAATTATACTCAGGAAAAGTATGCATGCCTTTGAGCTGATTGGTAAACATTTGACGCTCTTCATAATCAACGCCAATATCTCTAATTTTAAGACCTTCTCCTAAATTAAAGTTTTCAGTATTACCAAATTTTTCTTTGATTTCGTCAGATGTATCATTTAGCGCAACTAACGAGTAGTCCACACGGTGATTGCGATTATAATCTAAACCAAGATTGAACATCGTCGACCATTTAACGGTCTTTTCAGTGACGGTTATTTCATCGAAAAAGCGAACAATCTCTGTTGATTCGCCGACGCGATTCGCCTGCTCTAGTTCATATTCTTCAGATACATTCGTACCACGATCGTAACTAGAAGTAAGCAAATAACCCCAGCGCCAATCGTTATTGATGTCGTAATTATTTCCTAGTGAAAAGTTTAAGCCAAAATCTGGCCCAGCAGACTCAGAAACAGGGTCGTAATCACGTTTCATCTGTGAAAAATACGATAGTGCAGTTGCTTGGTCTAGGCTATCTAAGAAATCCTTGTTATCCCAGCGTTCAGCGATAACAGCAGGTACTGCGCGAGAACCATCGTCTTCGCCAAACCAATCCCGATCGCCACCGTTGTAGCCGATAGCGTTGCTTGAATTCTCGCTATTTGTGCCAAGTGATGCAGATACATTAAATATGAAATCTGTCGGAATCGACTTTAAGCGAATATCTACATTACCACCACCAAAAGATGCAGGCATAGAAGGTGAATACGATTTTTGAACAGATAAGCTTTCAATGATATCCGCGGGGAATAAATCCAATGGAATAACATTTCTTGTAGGATCTGGACTAGGAACGTTCGCGCCATTTAGTAACGTCGATGAGTAACGCTCACCTAAGCCACGAACATAAATGAACTTTCCATCAACCAAAGTCAAGCCTGTCACACGACGCAAGGCTGATGCAGCGTCTGAGTCACCGGTACGAGATATTTGTTCTGCACCTAGGATATCTGCAACGAATGCTTGGTTTTTACGTTCTTCAAGAACGGCGGTTGCTGTGCCTTTTAAACGTGTACCTGTAGCAACAACTTCTTCAATGACTTCGTCTTCACTTTGCTGGGCATAAGCTGCTGGAGTGATAGACAAAGCTGCTAAAACAGCAAAAGACAAGGGCGCAACAGGAAACCTATGTTTTGAATTATGCATGGTTACCTCATTTTCTTGACAACTGTTGGTCATTGCCAAGAGCAGGATTTAAAACACAAGTGCGCTACCTATATCTGACTATAAAGTAACGCACTTTCTTCAAGCTAGTGGGAGTGGGCTTATAGGCCTACTGTCCAACCTGCTGTCCAGTCATTGTTTGCATCTTTAACTGCACCGATAAAATCAGTCGCGATAAAGAAGCTTGAGCCGTCCGTGTTCAATGTAGCAGCATCCGTTGCTGTAACTGATGTATCGATTGTGTAGATACCGCTTAACACTGCTGCTTGGTCTGCCGCAACTGCGTTATTACGTGATGCATCTAAGAACCATGCTTCAAGAGCAGCATCATCAAGTGTCACGTGCGTTTGGTCAGTTGGAGTAGAGCCGCCTTTGAACGGTTCTGTACACGCGATAACTGATGTAGCAATGTTTAATGAACCGTCCTGAAGGTTACCTTGAACAGTTGCATCGTTATCAAACTCCAAACATTCATCCATACCAGCAGAACCAGTGATGACGAAGTTATATAGACTTGCAGCTGTTTGGTCGCGAAGCAATAAACCTTCAGATGGAGCGTCACCATCAAAGTCATTACCAATTACAGTCATGTTAGCAACAGTTGGGTTTGAGAAGCCGAAATTAAAGGCGTCAACACCACCGTCCCCATCACCTTCGATAGCGCGGTTTGCGTCAGAGTTATCGTCAGCGTGCTTAACTAGAACAAACTGTAACTTACCTTTGTAACCGTTGTCCCAGTCAACTGAATCATCTTGAACACCAGTTAGAACAAGGTATTTCGCATTAACTGTACCACCAAAGAATTCAACACCATCATCAGCATTTTTGTGAACTTGTACATACTCAACAGTAGTACCTGAACCAACACCACCGAATGTGATACCGTTTAATTCGTTATCTGGTGCGATTTCAAAACCACCGTGCATTACGCGCACATAGCGTAATGTACCAGAGTTATCAGTTAAGTTTTCACCGCCAAAGACTGCACCTTCTTGAACACCTTCAACCTGAAGGCGACAAGGAGAGCTTGCACATTTTGTAGACGGTGCGTTCCCAAGAATGACCATACCACCCCACTGACCGGCAGCACCGTTAGCTAGTGTACTAGGGTCTTGAGCGTGTTGACGAGAAGTAAACGTAATTGGGCTAGTTGCAGTGCCGTTTGCTTCAATTTTTGAACCGCGGCTTACTACCAAGTAATCGTTACCAGAAGAACCGTAAACAATGACCCCTGCATCAACTGTTAAAGTTGCAGAATCTGTGTTGTCGCCGCCAACAAATACTGCACCGTCGAGTGCATAGTGATTACCAGCTGTCAAACGAAGGTTAGAGGTAATACGACCAGAAACTTGGCACGTTGGAGTAGCGCCATCTACTGAAGCGATTGTTGTGGTACCTGCAGGACAGCCTGAAACAGATGCGACAACGTCAACCGTACCGCCACCAAAACCAAATGCCCAACCTTGACGCCAGTCAGTTGCACCAACTGCACCAACAAATGAGTTAGTTTCAAAGAAACTATCCATGCTTGATGGATTTCCACCTGCAGTTAATAATGCAGACTCTGTGGTTAAAGTACCGTCGATGTTTAAACCTAAATTAGCACGATCATCATACGCAATAACTTGGTTGCCAGTTAGACCTGCAAACCATGCTTCTAGGGCCGCACTGTCTAACGTTGTATATGAC
>CAZLGJ010000170.1:0-4689 GCA_964559075.1 uncultured Glaciecola sp. | reverse complement strand
TACATCATTGGTAAGATCTCAACTAGACCGTTCACAGCCATTGGGCGATCTTGGATCTTATGCATACCCAAAATAGCTGTCTGTGGTGGGTTCAAAATTGGCGTAGACATTAGGGAACCAAACACACCACCGTTAGTGATAGTGAAGTTACCACCCTGTAGTTCTGCAAGTGACAGTTTACCATCACGACCTTTGATTGCTAAGTCTTTGATGCCTTTTTCAATGTCAGCCATACCCAGAGTATCAGTGTCTTTCAATACAGGCGTCACTAGACCGCGCGGCGTAGATACCGCAATCGATACGTCAAAATAGTTGTGATATACGATATCATCACCGTCGATAGACGCATTCACTTCTGGGTAACGCTTAAGCGCTTCAGTCACTGCTTTAACATAGAACGACATGAAACCAAGACGGATACCGTGGCGCTTCTCAAAGCTATCTTGATACTGCTTACGCAAGTCCATGATTGGCTTCATATTAATTTCGTTAAACGTAGTTAACATTGCCGTTGAATTTTTCGCTTCCAACAAACGATTGGCAATCGTTTTACGTAGACGCGTCATTGGTACGCGTTTTTCAGAACGCTCACCACCTAAACTCGCTGCAGCTTCGCTAGTTGTATCAGCGGCTTTAGCTGGTGCAGAACCACCTTTAAGGTGCTGCTCAACGTCTTCTTTAGTGATGCGACCGCCTTTGCCAGTGCCTTTGACTTTGGCTGGATCAACGCCCTTTTCGGCCAATAAGCGACGTACTGACGGGCTAAGCGCATCATTGTCATCGCCACTTGTTTCTTCTGCAGCAGCTGGGGCTTCTGCGGCAGCACCTGCACCATGTGCAAATTGGGCAATCACTTCTTCAGCAGTGACAGTCGCGCCTTCTTCAGCACTGATTGCTGATAATGCTCCGTCTGCTGGCGCAACTACTTCAAGTACTACTTTGTCAGTCTCGATATCAACAAGATTTTGGTCACGTGATACAGGCTCGCCTACTTTTACATGCCAGGTTGCAATTGTTGCGTCTGCTACTGATTCTGGTAATACAGGGACTTTAATATCTTCAGTTTTGCCAGACGCCGCAAGGGCTTCTGCTTTATCTTCAGATTTAGCAGCTGCTTTGTCGTCTGCTTTGTCGTCAGATTTTGCAGGTGCAGCATCGCCTTCGGTCAAGTTACCAATCACTTGCTCAGCAAGTACAGTGGCACCTTCATCGTGTAAAATTTCAGAAATCACACCGTCAGCAGGCGCAACCACTTCTAGGACAACCTTGTCAGTTTCAATGTCGACGAGATTTTGGTCACGTGTTACGGTGTCACCCGCTTTAACATGCCATGTTGCCACGGTGGCATCGGCTACCGATTCAGGTAGTACGGGAACTTTAATTTCAGTAGTCATTGTTTTTCCTTATTTAGTATTCAGTGCAGCGTCAACCAATGCTTTTTGTTGTTGGTTGTGAACCGCTATGTAGCCAACCGCTGGCGAAGCAGATGCATCGCGTCCGGCGTATGTTAATGTCGCTCCTGCAGGGATTGACTCATAAAAATGGTGTTGTGAACAGTACCAAGCGCCCTGATTCTTAGGCTCTTCTTGACACCAAACCCAATCTTTGACGTGCTTGTATTGTTCAACCACGTTTTGCATTTCTGCACTTGGGAATGGGTATAGCTGCTCAATACGCACAATCGCAATATCGTCTTGCTCGTTCTCACGACGTTTTTCAAGCAAGTCATAATAAACTTTACCCGAACACATCACGACGCGTTTTACTTGCTTCGGCTTGATATCATCAATCTCGTCAAGTACGTTGTGGAAGACACCTTCTGCTAATTCTTCCATCGAAGATACGGCTAACGGATGACGCAACAGGGATTTTGGTGACATCACAATCAGTGGACGACGCATAGGGCGAACCGCTTGACGGCGTAACATGTTGTAAACTTGCGCGGGCGTGGATGGTACACATACCTGCCAGTTATGATCGGCACATGACTGTAAGAAGCGCTCTAGACGTGCAGAGCTATGCTCAGGGCCTTGACCTTCATAACCATGAGGAAGCAACACTGTAAGACCGCACAAACGGCCCCACTTCGCTTCGCCAGAACATAGGAACTGGTCAAACACAACCTGAGCACCGTTGGCAAAATCACCAAACTGGGCTTCCCAAATTGTCAGTGTGCGTGGTTCTGCAGTCGAGTAGCCGTATTCAAATGCTAATACCGCTTCTTCAGAAAGCACTGAATCATACACTTCAAAACGACCTTGCTCAGGCGCAATGTGTTGGAGTGGCAAATAGACAGACGCATCTGCTTGGTTGTGTAATACCGCATGACGGTGGAAGAAAGTACCGCGACCAGAGTCCTGACCCGTAATACGAATATCTGTACCTTCAGCAACTAGTGATGCATAAGCGAGATTTTCAGCCATACCCCAATCGAGCAAACGCTCGCCTTCGACCATGGCGCGACGATCATCATACTGCTTCTTAACGCGCGAATGCAGCTTATGGTCTGCTGGAATATCAACAATACGCTGACCTAATTCGATAATGCGCTCAACTGGTAATTTACCGTCATAAGCAACATCCCAATCGTGGCCAAGGAATGGAGTCCAATCGACTGAGTGCTCAGTCATGGGGCGCCATTCTTCAACCACACAAGCACCGTGATCAAGCGCTGCGCGGTACTCGGCAATCAGCTTGTCAATTTCGTGCTGTTCAATGGTACCTTCAGCTGTCAGCTGCTCTGCGTATAAATCACGAGGTACAGGGTGTTTTTTGACTTTTTGGTACATTAACGGCTGCGTGGCATTTGGCTCATCCGCTTCGTTATGACCATGGCGACGATAACAAACTAAGTCAATCACAACATCGCGTTTAAACTTGTTGCGATAATCAAGCGCTAACTTAGTGACAAACGCAACTGCTTCAGGATCATCACCGTTAACGTGGAAGATTGGTGCTTGGACCATCTTAGCAATATCAGTACAGTACTGCGTTGAACGCGTATCTTCAGTCTTGTTCGTGGTAAAACCAACTTGGTTGTTGATAACGATGCGCACCGTGCCACCTACCGAATATGCACGGGTTTGTGACATATTGAAGGTTTCTTGTACTACACCTTGACCCGCAATCGCAGAGTCACCGTGAATGGTGATTGGCAATACCTTGGTGCCTTCCGAATCGCGACGCGATAGACGTGCTTTTACTGAGCCCATGACTACTGGATTGACAATCTCAAGGTGCGATGGGTTAAACGCAAGTGCCAAATGCACGTTGCCGCCAGCGGTAGCAAAGTCAGAAGAATAACCAGCGTGATACTTAACATCACCAGCGCCAAGAGAGTCATCGTGCTTACCGGCAAACTCATCAAATAATACAGAAGGGTTTTTACCTAAGACATTAACCAGTACGTTGAGACGACCACGGTGAGCCATACCAATTACGACTTCTTTTGAACCCGATGCGCCAGCTTCTTCGATCAAGCCTTTTAGCATGGGGATCATCGAGTCGCCGCCTTCTAGCGAGAAGCGTTTCGCACCAGGGAACTTCGAGCCGAGGTATTTTTCCATACCATCTGCTGCAATTAGGCCCTTGAGGATCTTAATTTTTTGGTCACGAGAAAATTCAGGACGCGCTTCGACAGACTCAATGCGTTGCTGTAACCAGCGTTTTTGTTCAGTATCGGTAATATGCATGTACTCAGCACCGATAGAGGCGCAGTAAGTACGGTTGAGTGACTTGTATAACTCACCCAAAGACATTTTTTCTTTACCAATCGCATAAGAGCCAACGTTGTAAACTGATTCAAAATCTTGTTCTGACAAGTTGTGATGCGATAACTCGAGGTCGCGCACGCGCTCTTGACGCCACAAACCAAGTGGGTCTAAATTTGCGTGCTGATGTCCACGGAAACGATAAGCATTGATAAGTTGCAGGACTTTTACCTGCTTTTCGTCACCAGCCACACCAATCTGTTGTGGTACTGACGAAGCCGCACGGGCAATTGGGCCAAGTGCGGCGAGTTTGCGATACTGTTCGCGGATCTCTGTGTGGTTGGCATCAAGTGCGACCCCATCCACTTTAGGTAATGAATCAAAAACGTCTTGCCAAGTAGCTGGAACGCTCTGCGGATCATCGAGATAAAGTTCAAACAACTCTTCGATGTAAGCCGCATTTGCACCCGCCATGTGTGAGGAATCCCACCAAGCTTGCATTGTGCTGTCTTGCATTGATTGTGCCCTGTTTCCTATTTTAAATTGTGTAGTCTTGCTGTGACCACGTCCATATTGAGTAAAGTCAGTCCCAAAAAAATAGCCATCCATTGGATAACGGATAGCTATTTAGGAACTTAATGGCTGGCATCGTTGCCAGCCTTAATTACAACTAAACAGCTCGTTGTAACAGCATTGATTTGATTTGACCGATGGCTTTCGTTGGATTTAAGCCTTTCGGACAGACGCTTACGCAGTTCATGATGCCGTGACAACGGAATACACTAAACGCATCGTCCAAATCATTCAATCGTTCTTCAGTCGCAGTATCACGACTATCGATCAAGAAGCGGTATGCGTGTAGCAAACCGGCAGGACCGATAAACTTATCGGGGTTCCACCAGAATGATGGGCATGATGTTGAACAACATGCACACAAAATACACTCATACAAACCGTCAAGCTTAGCGCGATCTTCAGG
>CAZLGJ010000169.1:0-4736 GCA_964559075.1 uncultured Glaciecola sp. | reverse complement strand
CTGAAAAAATGGTAACTGGCCGCATGAAGAAATTCACTGGCGAAATCAGCTTAACAGGTCAGCCTTTCGTTAAAGATCCAAACCAATCAGTTGGTCAATTGCTTAAAGCAGCTGGCGCTGATGTGGTTAACTTTATCCGCTTTGAAGTGGGTGAAGGTATCGAGAAGAAAGAAGAAGATTTTGCAGCTGAAGTTGCTGCACAGATGGAAGCAGCTAAGAAATAATTTAGCGAAAAGCTTTTTACTCTGGGTAACATCAGATAAACTAGAAGCACTTCCTCGGAGGTGCTTTTTTATGCCTCGGTGGCGACACACAAGTTGCCAAACCAAAATAACAATAAATTGGTTCGACTAAATATTAAAGATAGGATTTGACTTATATGAGTATTGCCCCCAAAACTGCGTATCGCAGAATTCTTTTAAAACTCAGTGGAGAAGCCCTTGTCGGTGATGGCGAGTTTGGTATTGATGCCAAAGTCCTTGACCGCATGGCGCAAGAGATCAAAGAATTAGTAGAAATGGGCATTCAAGTTGGACTAGTGATCGGTGGCGGCAATATCTTTCGCGGAGAAGGATTGGCGCAAGCCGGAATGAATCGCGTAGTGGGTGACCACATGGGCATGCTCGCGACTGTGATGAACGGTCTGGCGATGCGCGATGCGTTGCACCGCGCGTTTGTCAATGCACGCCTGATGTCTGCAATTCCACTTAACGGCGTGTGTGATGCCTATAACTGGGCAGAGGCAATCAGCCTACTTAAATCAAGTCGTGTGGTGATTTTTTCTGCAGGCACCGGTAATCCATTTTTTACCACCGATTCAGCGGCGTGCTTACGCGGCATCGAAATCGAAGCTGATGCGGTTCTAAAAGCCACCAAAGTGGACGGCGTTTATACAGCGGATCCCGCTAAAGACCCAGAAGCACAACTATACAAAACGCTGACGTATAGTGAAGTGTTAGACAAAGAACTCAAAGTAATGGATTTAGCTGCATTTACCTTAGCACGTGATCACTCTTTACCTATTCGTGTGTTCAATATGAACAAGCCAGGCTGTTTGAAGCGCGTGGTATTAGGTGAAGATGAAGGCACATTGATCACCCATGCAGAAAAATTAGAGAACAAACAATAAAGGTGACTCCCATGATTGATGAAATTGAATTAGATGCGCAAGACCGCATGGAAAAAAGCCTACTCGCTCTAAAATCGCAACTGGCAAAAATTCGTACGGGCCGTGCCCATCCCAGTTTGCTCGACAGTATCGTCGTGAATTATTACGGTGCGGATACGCCGTTAAAACAGCTGGCGAATATTATGGCAGAAGACAGCCGTACACTTGCTGTTTCTGTGTTTGACAAGTCTGCTATTCAGGCTGTAGAAAAAGCCATTATGTCCTCTGATTTGGGGTTAAACCCCAACAGTGCTGGCGGTTCTATCCGCATTCCGTTGCCACCGCTGACGGAAGAGCGTCGTAAGGACCTGATTAAAGTCGCTCGAGGTGAAGCTGAGGGTGGTCGTGTGGCCATTCGCAACATTCGCCGTGATGCAAATTCAGACATTAAAGATTTATTGAAAGACAAAGACATCAGTGAAGATGAGGCGCGTGCTGGCGAAGAAAATGTTCAGTCATTGACCAATGATTTTGTTAAAAAGGTCGATGAAATGCTAGCCGTGAAAGAAAAAGAGTTAATGGAAATTTAGGTCTCTATGGGTTTATTTAGCAAGGAAGATGCTATTGTCCAACCGCAGGTTGAGTTAGACACAGCAAAATTACCTCAGCACGTGGCCATCATTATGGATGGCAACGGTCGCTGGGCCAAGCAACAGGGAAAGTTGCGCACCTTCGGACACAAGGCCGGCGTTGAAGCTGTTCGCGCCTCAGTCCGTTTTGCCCGTACGCAAGGCATTCCTGCACTGACGTTATTTGCATTTAGCTCCGAAAATTGGAAGCGGCCGCAAGACGAAGTGTCTGTCCTGATGGAGCTGTTCAAAATTGTTTTGCACAGCGAAGTCAAAAAACTCCACAAAAATGGCGTGAGACTCAAAGTCATTGGTGATTTAGCTGCATTTGACGCCGATTTGGTCGCCAAAATTCGCGCGGCTGAAGCAATGACAGCTGATAATACCGAGTTAACCCTAAATATTGCGGCCAATTATGGCGGTCGTTGGGATATTGTCGAGGCATGTAAGCGCATTCAAGACAAAGTCAGTGTTGGTGAGCTGCAGCGCAATGATATTAACGAGCATGTGTTTGCCCAAGAAACCAGCTTTGCTCATGTGCCGGAATTAGATTTACTCATACGCACCGGCGGTGAGCAGCGTATTTCAAACTTTTTGTTATGGCAATGCGCGTATGCTGAGTTTTATTTTACCGATGTTTTGTGGCCCGATTTTAACGAACAAGAGTTTGCTCAAGCTGTCTATGATTACCAGTCACGTCAACGGCGCTTTGGCAAAATCGCGGAACAATTATAAATGTTAAAACAGCGCATCCTGACCGCGTTGATTCTGGCACCGCTTGCCTTAATCGCTATTCTTTTTTTACCCGTGAGCTATTTTCAATACGCGATCGTCATTGTAATGGGCTTAGGTGCGTATGAATGGGGCAATATGTCCGGGCTAATTCAGCGACGCATGAAGCTGTTTTTCACCTTATTAATCACGATTATTTGTTTTTTACTCAGTATCTTGGTGCCTTCAGACGAGATTTGGCAGCAGGGTCGTTTGCACCCGGTTTACTTTGCCATTTTGGGATTAGCCATTGTATGGTGGCTATATTCAGTCGTCATGATCATCTTGTATCCCAAATACAGTAGTTTTTGGCAACGCTCCAACCTGATCCGCAATTTGTTCGGTGTGTTTACCCTGGTGCCTACTTGGGTGGCTATTGTTGCGTTGCGCACGAGCTTATACGAAGTTGATCCTTTTTATGGCGCATCGCTGATTTTTTATGTGCTCGGCATTGTCTGGGCTGCGGATATTGGTGCGTTTTTTGTCGGCGTTAAATTTGGTCGAACTAAGCTGCGCCCCAATGTTTCTCCTGGTAAAACCTTTGAAGGTCTGGCTGGTGGGGTAGTTGCCTCAATGGCGATTATCGCCTTTGCTGCGATGCACTATCAAGTGGAACCCGCCCGCATTAGTTTGCACATTGTCATAGGGGTAATAACTGTGGCTATCTCTGCCATGGGCGATCTTAACGAATCAATGTTTAAACGCTGTGCTGGTATCAAAGATAGCGGTCGTTTATTGCCGGGCCATGGGGGCGTGTTAGATCGCATTGACAGCCTGACAGCGGCCTTTCCGGTATTTGCTTTCTGCTACGTCGTGTGGATGGCGTAGATGCAAACGCTGACGATTCTCGGCGCCACAGGCTCCATTGGACAAAGTACCCTTGCGGTTATTGCCCACCACCCGGAGCGATATCGCGTCTATGCGTTGACCGCATACCGCCAATATAATGCTCTTATCGATGCTGCCCGAGTATGCCAAGCCCAAGTCGTAGTGTTAAGCGATGAAAGTTGTCGTGAAGAGGCGTTAGCTTACGCGCATGCATGTGGCTATCAAGGTGATGTGCGCTTTGGTCAAACTGCCTTATCTGAGGTGAGTTGCGAACCGTGTGTGGACATGGTGATGGCGGCGATTGTCGGTGCCGCAGGTCTTGCGCCTACTTTTGCGGCGGTACAGGCCGGCAAAACGATTTTGCTTGCTAACAAAGAAGCACTGGTGATGAGTGGCGCCTTGTTTATGGACGCTGCGCGTCAAGCGAATGCGACAATTTTACCCATTGATAGCGAACACAATGCGATCTTCCAGTGTTTACCCAGTGATTATCGCTACGGAGAAATGGCACAAAGCGGCATCAGTAAAATTTTACTAACAGGCTCAGGTGGTCCGTTTCTCAACACGCCTTTGCACGAGTTTGCCGATATTACGCCGGCGCAAGCCTGTGCCCATCCAAACTGGGATATGGGACAAAAAATATCAGTTGATTCAGCAACAATGATGAACAAAGGGTTAGAGTTTATTGAAGCCAAATGGTTGTTTGGCTTAAACAATGACGATATTCACATTGTGCTACATCCACAGTCTGTGATCCACTCTATGGTCCAGTATTGCGATGGTTCGGTATTAGCTCAAATGGGCCAGCCCGACATGCGCACGCCCATTGCGCATGCTCTTGCGCATCCGGAGCGGATTGAATCTGGGGTGGCACCGCTTGATTTTAGCCAGCTGAGTGATTTCTCTTTTAGCGCACCAGATCCTAAGCGCTACCCCAATTTATATTTAACGCTTGAAGCCGCTGCTAGTGGTCAAAATGCCTGTACGTTCATCAACGCCAGCAATGAAATTGCCGTTGACGCATTCTTACAAACGCGGATTGGCTTTACCGATATTGCACGGATCAATGCAGCCGTGCTGGCACAAGCACCGCAATATCAAGCAAATTCTCTAGAGGATATCTACGCACTAGATGCGCAAGCGCGACAGCTTGCGGTGGCTGAACTAGAGGCACTGACATGTTAGATATTCTGTGGAATATCGCCTCGTTTATCGTTGCCTTGGGGATCCTGGTTGCGGTACATGAATGGGGACACTTTATTGTCGCGCGCTGGTGTGGGGTTAAAGTGCTGCGCTTTTCTATCGGCTTTGGCAAAATAATTTGGTCGCGTCGCGACAAACATGACACCGAGTTTGCCGTTGCTGCGATCCCCTTAGGCGGCTATGTCAAAATGCTCGAT
>CAZLGJ010000168.1:0-4783 GCA_964559075.1 uncultured Glaciecola sp. | reverse complement strand
CAATATACGCGCAACATGGTCACCGGCGCTTCCACTTGTGATTTGGCAATTATCTTGGTCGATGCCCGTGCGGGTGTGAAAACCCAAACCAAGCGTCACTCATTTTTGGTGTCGCTACTAGGCATTAAACACGTCATCGTGGCCGTCAACAAAATGGACCTAATGGACTACTCTGAGCAAACCTACGCGCAGATCAAAGAAGACTATCTGGCCTTTGCCGAGAATCTATCCATCCCCAACATCAAGTTTATTCCGCTATCTGCGCTTGAGGGTGATAACGTGGTGAACCTGTCAGATAAAACACCATGGTACACCGGCGAAACCATGATGGAGATGCTCAACACCATTGAAGTAGAAAAAACCGTCAACCAAGACGATTTTCGCTTCCCCGTGCAGTATGTTAACCGTCCGCACTTGAACTATCGTGGCTTTGCCGGCACTGTGGTTTCTGGTGAAATCGCTATTGGTGATGCAGTAACGGCCTTGCCGTCGGGCAAAACCTCCACCGTCAAATCCATTGATGTGTTTGAAGGTGCGCTTGAAAACGCCAAATCCGGCGCGGCGGTCACGCTCACACTGGATGATGAAATTGACATTTCGCGTGGAGATATGATTGTCAAATCCAGCAACCAGCCGTTTTTGAACAGCAGTTATTCGGCGCACTTAGTGTGGATGGATGAAGCGGAAATGATCCCCAACAAGCAATACAACATCAAGTTTGCGACCCAAAAAGTCGCCGGGGCGATCAGCAACATCGACTATTTGATTGACGTCAATACGCTTGAGCAGACCTCTGGGGTGCATTTGCAGCTCAATGAAATCGCCAAAGTCGACCTCAAATTAACCCAAGCAGTGGCCTGTGACGCCTATACGCGCAACCGCAAGACCGGTGCATTTATTGTGATTGACCGCTTGACCAACGCTACCGTGGGTGCCGGCATGATCATCGCGCCTAATCAAGAAGACGCGGGTTCACAACACGCCTACAGCGAGTTTGAAGTTGAGATGAATGCCTTGGTACGCAAACACTTCCCTCACTGGGGTGCGATTGATATCACCAAACTCAAATAAGCTATGACGCTACTTCAGGTAAGTGTAGTACTGATATTTTTGCTGACGGTGGGCTCGCTCATCTTCAGCAAAAAGCGTCCAGCCTCTATCTTCGGTTTTGCTACCTTAGCATTGCTATTGGTGCAAGCGATCAGTATGGACGCCGTGTTGGCCAACGCCACTAACCCTGGCTTGGTCACGCTATTGGTATTGCTCCTGATCAGTCATGCCATAGACAAAACCGCGTTGCTCAAACGGGTGGCGCGCAAGCTTGTTACCGCCAACTACCGCTCCTCATATTGGCGTTTGTTTGGCATCAGCTTTTTTAGCTCCGCTTTACTCAACAACACCGCCATCGTGGCTAGCCTGATTGGGTCGGTCAAACAAAACCAGCACCATGCAGCATCTAAACTGCTGATCCCGCTCTCATTCTCTGCCATTCTCGGCGGTACGGTGACCTTAATTGGCACCTCGACTAACTTGATTGTGCATAGCTTTTTGCAGGATAAGGGCCACCCTGGCTTTGCTTTTTATGATTTTACGTTATTTGGGCTCACCGCTGGGCTGATCTGCGGCGTGCTCTTATACTTATTACGAGGCTTATTGCCCGATATTCGTCCCAACCAGACCAGTCAGTCGCAGTACCTACTAGAAGCAGACGTGGAGCACGACTCAGAGCTGGTCGGTAAAAGTGTTGAGGCGAATCACTTGCGTAACTTGCCAGAATTGTTTTTGGTCGAAATCGTGCGCGATGGCCACACGGTCTCGCCGGTCACACCTGATGAAGTGATCCTCGCGGGCGACAAACTGATTTTTAACGGCAACGTACAAAACGTCGATGCGCTTTCACACATCAAAGGGCTGCAGCTGTTTGCTGAGAACAGCGGCTTGATGCGCTCAGAACTCACCGAAGTGGTGGTGTCAAACCGCTCATCGCTGATCGGCTCGACGCTCAAAAAGACCGGTTTTCGCGCCCTCTTTGATGCCGCCGTGGTGGCCATAAGGCGCGATGGTGAAACCCTTTCGGGCAAGCTGGGTGAGATCACCTTACAATCCGGTGATTTTTTATTACTAGCCACAGGGCCTGATTTTGTCAACCGCAATAACTTAAGCAAACACTTTTTTATTGTCTCTGAACAAACCATCGCCCGCAAATTATCCACGCTACAAGATGTGGCAACGGTAACCGGCTTTGCTGGCGTAGTCGCGTTAGCTGCATTTAACGTGGTGCCGCTACTAGTTGGCTTAGTGTTCTTGCTGGCGCTGTTGGGCGTGTGTAAAGTGACGTCTTATGCCGAGATTAAGCGCAATATTCCGCTTAATATCATGATTGTTATTGTAGGGGCTCTGTCACTGGCAACGGCGTTAGAGGACAGCGGCGTGTTTGCCACTATGACCCATGCCCTCTCGCCATTACTGGCCGGGCAATCGGTGTTTTTTGCCCTGGTGATCGTCTATCTAGTGACCTTGCTGTTGACCGAGTTTGTCACCAACAATGCCGCAGCGGCACTAATGTTTCCGTTTGCGTGGGTGCTAGTTGAGAGTATTGGCGCGCCGATTTTGCCTTTTGCCTTAGCCGTGGCTTTTGCCGCTAGCGCGAGTTTCATCACGCCGTATGGCTATCAAACCAACCTCTTAGTGCACAATGCGGGGCAGTACCGCTATCTCGATTTTGTCAAAATCGGTCTGCCCATTTCGCTGGTCTACTCAACGATTGTGCTGCTGTTGTTGCAGTGGGTGTATTTATAACAGTAATTTACATCCCCACCGCAGACAACCACCCCCTTAACGGAACAATACTTTTTCACGCTTAAACCAGAACACGCTAAAGGCAATCAATAGGCCTGCGATGATGCTGGTCGAGGCAAATATCGGGATCAGCGCCATATAATCCATCGTACCTTTGACCAACTCTTTCATTGCCAAAGCAACGTTAGTCAACGGGATCCAGGCATACACCCCTTTGAGCTCAATACCCGGCAACAGTGCAATAATAATAGGAATAATGGTCAAAAACACCAGCGGCGTCATATAGCCTTGGGCTTCTTTAAAGCTGCGCGCATAAATTGACAGGCTCAGCAATAGCGCCGCAAAAATGGCCACAACAGGAATGAGCATCAAAAACATCAATAAAAAGTCTACCGCGCCAATGGCGCCCATAAACTCGGTGATAAGCTTCACCGCCATGCCTTGTGCCAGCACCACTCCCCACAAGAACATACTGCCGATAGTGATCATCGCCGAAGTCACCCCAGCAAAGGCAATGGTGTAAAACTTGCCCATAACCAAATCAGTGCGAGAAATAGGCGTGATCAACAGGGTTTCGAGGGTGCCGCGTTCTTTTTCACCAGCGCCGATATCGATGGCAGGCAACATCGCGCCTTGTAAACACAAAATAAAGACGATGTAGGGAATAAAGCCACCGATTTTTTCACCCAAATCTTCGCGTTTATCCGCGGTGGATACTTTTTCAATCACAATGGGGTTGATCAGGCCTTTTTGCACCGGCTCGCTTAAGTCCAAAGTAATGAAGGCCGATTGCTGATTCACTTCTTCAATCTCTTTGACCACGGCATTCACTCGGCGCTGCACCATGTTTAGACCGGCATCATTGAGATATAACGAAATGGTTTGTTGCCCAGCAAGCAGAATATCGTTGCTAAAGACGCTTGGTACCACCAACACAAAATCGACTTTTTCAGAGGTCACTAACGCTTTGATCCCTGCTTCATCATCCGCGCGAACGGTTGTCTCAACGCGATTTAAATCACTTCGCGCGACTAACTTGTCGATCAATTGCGGGGCAAACTCAGCGCCAATAATGGCAAAATCTAGCGTCTTTTCTTGTGCCTCCTTCACAGCTTTGCTGGAAAAATACATCACCCCACCAAAAATCAGCGGAAACAGCAATAACGGCAGTGCGATCATAAAAAACAACGTTTTGCGGTCGCGAATGAGCTCTTTGAGTTCTTTGGTAAAAATTAACCACATAATACGACTTCCTATTGAATACTGATGAGAAATGATGCGTGCAGGGATTCGCCCGACAGCGCTGCAAATGAGGCAATATCGCCATTGTACTTAGTGCGTCCCTCATCAATCACGGTCACGGTGTCGCACAGCTGCTCCACTTCATCCAAATGATGGGTGGAGAAGATCACCGGGATCTGCTGCACTTTCAGGCTGCGAATAAAATCAATGACGGTCTGCGTGGCCATAATATCCAAGCCTGTAGTAGGCTCATCCAAAATCACGACCTCCGGATTGTGGACCACCGCGCGCGCGATGGAGATGCGCTGTTTCATGCCCGTGGAGTAGTTTTCTGAGCGCCGATCCAAAAAGGTACTTAAGTCTAGTAATTCACTAAGCTGCTCGATTTTTTCTGCAATCGCACTGTCATCCATGCCGTGCAAACGTCCAAAATACGCAATATTTTCACGTCCAGACAAGCGCCCATAAAGCCCCGTTGAACCAGATAAAAAACCGATTTTTTGGCGGGCGATGAGCGGATCGGATAACACATCCATCCCATTGATTTTGATATTGCCGCCGTCCGGCGTGAGTGCGGTTGATAACATGCGTAACGTAGTGGTTTTGCCGGCACCGTTCGGGCCCAGCAGGCCCAATACTTGGCCGTGATCACATAAGCAGCTCACGTCCTGCACAGAGTGAAAAAAACGGCCCTTTAGACGCGGATCTTTACGTTCTTGCTCACTGAGCTTTTTGGGGTTTT
>CAZLGJ010000167.1:0-4883 GCA_964559075.1 uncultured Glaciecola sp. | reverse complement strand
CCGTTCTCTTTCCAAAATCGCTTGATCGCTTCGACTTGTTGTTCTTCTGTTGCGAATTGTTCCATAGCAATAAAAACCTTCTATTAGCTAAATTGTAAAATAATCGTTGAGCTGATCGGCAAGCGCATCGACGGAACACGTTTGTTGCTCGCGATCCCCTGCCATGTATTTAATCGATACGTTGCGCGCATCGGCCTCACTGGCGCCGATCAAGAGCGCTACTTTGGCACCTGATGCATCTGCACGTTTGAGTTGTTTTTTCATGTTACCACCACCACAATGCATTAACACGCGCAAATCGGTGTGGTTGCGACAGTATTCAGCCACCTCTTGTGCGTATGCCGCACAATTGTCACCTAATGCAGTGATATACACATCTACTGGTGCCGGCACTTGGTCAGTCAAACCAAGCTCAGTGAGCAATAATATAATGCGCTCCATCCCCATGGCAAACCCCACGGCTGGCGCTGCCTTACCACCTAGCTGTTCCACTAAACCGTCATAGCGACCGCCTGCACACACGGTGCCTTGCGCACCAAGCGCATCAGTCACCCATTCAAATACCGTGGCGTTATAATAATCCAAGCCACGCACTAGGTTAGTGTTAACCGTGTATGAGATGCCTAATTGGGTTAAACGTTCACACAATTGCGCAAAATGTTGTGCCGACGCCTCATCCAAATGGTCTGCCAATTTGGGCGCATTGGCAACAACCGCTTGAACCTGCGGGTTCTTACTATCCAATACGCGCAGTGGATTGGTCTGTAAGCGGCGCTGACTATCTTCGTCTAACTCGTCAAAATGCGCTTGTAAATATTCAACCAGCACCGCTTTATATGCTTCGCGAGCTGCATTTGAGCCAAGCGAATTGAGCTGCAGCTCCACTTTATCGGCAATGCCAAACGCCTGCCACAGGCGTGCACTTAGTGCAATAATTTCAACATCAATATCTGGGCCCGCAAGGCCATAGGTTTCCACACCAAATTGGTGGAATTGACGATAGCGGCCTTTTTGTGGACGCTCATGGCGAAACATTGGGCCAAGATACCACAAACGCTGTTGTTGGTTATAAATTAACCCGTGTTGATTCCCTGCGCGCACTGCACTGGCTGTGCCTTCTGGACGCAGGGTAAGCGAATCGCCGTTGCGATCCTCAAAGGTGTACATTTCTTTTTCGACGATATCGGTCACTTCGCCGATGGAGCGTTTGAATAGCTCAGTGCTCTCGACGATTGGCATGCGGATCTCTTGGTAACCGTACTGTGCTACGGTTTTGCGCAAAATAGCTTCGACATATTGCCAGATGCCTGATTCAGTGGGCAGGCAATCGTTCATGCCGCGAATTGCTTGTAAGGTTTTGGCCACGTTTAGCACTCTCACACAGATAAAAATAAAGGCTGATATTATATATCAGCTTTGGACAACATAATAGCTTATGCATGTCAGCTTGATACAGCTGGCTTATTTATCGGCGTCCGCTAACTCGGTTACCGCGATGCGTTGTGCTGGATCCATTTGCGCGGCCTTAGCGCGAATTTTTCGCTCCAAGACATCGACCAAATCGTCGTTGGCAATGCGCTCACGCTGACGTTTACCGTCTTCATAAAAACCACTCATGTTACGCGCACCGGTCAAACCTAAATCAGAAATTTCGGCCTCGCCTGGGCCGTTAACAACACAGCCAATAATGGATACGTCCATTGGCGTGAGGATATCTTCAACGCGCTGCTCTAGGGCATTGACGGTACTGATCACATCGAATTCCTGACGTGAACAGCTCGGACACGCGATAAAGTTAATGCCGCGTGAGCGGATGCGCAAAGATTTAAGAATATCAAAGCCCACTTTAATCTCTTCAACAGGGTCGGCGGCAAGTGAGACGCGCAAGGTATCACCAATCCCCTCGGCAAGTAACATACCTAAGCCCACGGCACTTTTTACCGCGCCAGCTCGTTGTCCACCAGCCTCAGTAATGCCAAGATGCAGCGGCTGGTCAATCTGTTGGGCTAATAAGCGATACGCCCCTACAGCTAAAAACACATCCGATGCTTTGACGGATACTTTGAACTGATCAAAGTTGAGCTTATCAAGAATGTCCACATGGCGCATCGCTGACTCAACGAGTGCCTCAGGAGTGGGCTCGCCATATTTTTCTTGCAAATCACGCTCAAGCGAACCGCCATTTACGCCAATACGAATAGGGATATTGTTATCCTTAGCACTATCAACAACCGCACGCACACGCTCCATGCTGCCGATGTTACCGGGATTTATGCGTAAGCAATCTACACCGTACTCAGCCACTTTGAGCGCAATGCGGTAATCAAAGTGGATATCGGCCACTAAAGGCACTGAGACCTGTTGGCGAATTTGCTTAAATGCTTCAGCCGCATCCATCGTTGGTACCGACACCCGCACGATCTCGCCACCAACAGCAACGATGCGATTGATTTGCGCAACTGTAGCAGCCACATCGGTGGTTTGGGTATTTGTCATCGATTGCACTGCGATGGGTGCACCGTCACCTATGGGTACTGACCCAACATTGATACGCGTTGATTTTCTGCGTTTAATTGGAGATTCTGCAAACATCTTTATTCTACCTCAAGTGGAACACTAAACCGGGCGGTGCGGTTAGTCGGTAATCCGGAAATATCAACGGGGCTACCGTTAATCTCGATAGATACGCCTTGCGGTGCGCCTAAGACCACGGCAAAAGGCGCAACCCCTCTAACCGGCATGACCCGGCCTGCTTTTTTGACACCATACGCAACATCATTGCCGGTTGCGTCAGTGACTTTAACCCAGCAATCTTGCTCGAAGGTAAATACTAACTCGCTCGTTGCAGACTCGGATAGGCTGCTGGCTCCTTCTGTCAATAAACTATCAAGCAGGGGTTCATCGGTATCTGGATCACTATTTTCTAATGCATTCATTACTGTTTCAATGCGACTTGTGACGGGGGGAGGCGCGACAAAATCAGCAACCGCATCATCATCATCGGCAGCATCAAGGTTAGCCTCAGCTGAACCCGACGTATCCAGATCCGCTGCTGATAGAGCAGGAGTATCAACGTCATTCGCAAAATCAGACTCAGGCTCGATGGACGCGTTTTCTGATACAGCGTCTACTATCTCGCTTACCGGCGTTACCGCTTGAGAAATTGCTTGAGTACTTATTTGTGCAGCATCTGTAGTCACGTCACTGGTGGGCACAGCTTGGTTGTCAATCTCGCTGGAGATGGGTGCTACAGGTGAAGATTCGGGTGCGCGCTCACTGATGGGAAAACGTGCATCGCTAGTTTGTTGATACCACCAAATAACCACTAGTACGACTAACACTAAAACAACAGCATAAGTCACTAGCATCCAGCGCGAGTCGCGGTTGTCGCGAGCGACTTTGCGGGAAAAGGAGGTCATGGCCGTTTTGGCTTTGGGATCATCTTGGTTAGCTAGCTGATATTGCGCAACTAGACTTTCTGCATCTAGTCCAAGCAGCTTGGCATAAGCGCGAATGTACCCCTTGACAAAGGTGGGTGCGGTCCCGGGGATCACTTCATCATTTTCTAATGCATGAATGACGGTAACTTTTAGTTTCATTTGCTCTGCAATTGCCGCTGCCGATAATTGCTGTTGTTGGCGAGCTGATAGTAATAGCTGGCCGACAGTTTGCTGACTTATTTCTGACTGAGACGTCTCGGTCATGCCTGATCATTCCTTGTAAATGTTGGGATTAAGGTTGGCTAACGATGATGCGCTGTCCGACTGATAGGTTAGTGGCATTTGTTAATTTATTCCACGTAATTAAATCCGCTACGCTAACTTGATAGCGAACTGACAAGCGATATAGAGTCTCGCCCTTTTGCAACACGTGTACCAGTGGCGAACGTTTTTCGGAATGTTGCTCAGTTGTGGAGGAAGCTTTCGCAGCTGGTTTGGCTTCTGAGGGCTGCACCTTAGGCACTCCACCCGACGCAATTATTTCGGCATCGAGTATCACTTTTTGTGCGTTCGGATGCTGAGGAAAACGCGCTTGAAGCATATTTGCATAATCGCGTTGCCTCACCGTATCACCTTCAAACTGCGCGATTTGATAGCGTAAGTACACCGAATCAGCGGTCACGCCAGAAACGGACTCTAGGCGATTGAGCGTGCGCTTAGCATCGGCGTACTGCTGCTGCGAAGTTTGTAATTCAGCGAGAAGGGCTAAGACCGAGGCACGGCGAGGCTGATGATTAAGCGATTTTTTTAGATAAAAAATTGCCTGAGTAATGTCGCCTTTGGTCTGTTGACAAATAGCTGCATTTTCATAAGTTTGTGCAGATGAGACATAGTCACGGCTACTTACCGCTTTTAAAAATAGCTGTTCGGCTTCATCAAACTGGCCTTGAGTACACAAAAAAGCACCATAAGAATTGCTGATTTCTGGATCGTTAGGCGCTAATCCAAGCGCAGTGTCATAGGCTTCTCTCGCCTGAGCAACTTCACCGACCTGTTGGTAATAAAAGGCCATACCGTAATGTGCGTCGGCAAAGCGTGGTGCAAAGCTCAACGCGCGGTCGAGATTGAATTTTGCTTGACTGAAATTCCCCGCTTGCAAATACGATAAGCCAAGCGACAGACGTGTTTTGGCTGCGCCTAAGGGGTCATTGACCGTAGTGGCTTCTTCTTCTAACGTATTAGCGCACGCTGTTAACCAAAGGCATGTACAAACTAACAAAAACCAACGCATAACACCCTCTTATCCGTATTCGCAGTCGCGACCGATGCGGTGTCTACTAGCTTAAATAACACCGCGATTAGCACCTATTTGTCTGCTATTCTAACGTCAATAGCAGGGCCATTCATCTGTTTTTTTAACATTCTTTTGGTGCGATCGACCAC
>CAZLGJ010000166.1:0-4902 GCA_964559075.1 uncultured Glaciecola sp. | reverse complement strand
TTACTAATCCAATAATCAAAATCACAATGATGGTAAATAGCATGGTGAATCCCTAGTAAGCCTAGTCCTTATGTCGGCAAAAACAAAAAAAAGTTAAATCGGTTGCTATTTAATGCGCATCATTATAAATTTACGGTATATGTTTATAACTGTATGTCTAGTCCATCATGAAATTACAACAGCTGCGGTACATCGTTGAAGTCCAGAATAATAACCTAAACGTATCAGCCACCGCAGAATCGCTGTTTACTTCCCAGCCTGGGATCAGCAAACAAGTCAGAATGCTAGAAGACGAACTGGGTATTCAAATTTTTGGACGCAGCGGTAAACATCTCACTCACGTGACGGAAGCCGGGCAAGAAGTCATCACGATTGCGCGCAAAATAATGGCGCAGGTCGAGAGTATTAAATCCGTGGCGCGCGAACACAATCTACCCGATCAAGGCAAACTCAACATCGCCACAACGCATACCCAAGCCCGTTATGCACTGCCCAATGTCATTCAGGGGTTTATGCAGCGTTTTCCCCATGTTTCGCTACACATGCATCAAGGCACGCCTTCTCAAATCAGCGACTTAGCCGCCAAAGGGGAGGCCGATTTTGCGATTGCCACCGAGAGTTTGCATTTGTATAACGACTTGGTGATGTTGCCTTGCTATCACTGGAATCGCAGCGTTATAGTCAAGCGTGACCATCCGTTGGCACAAAAAAGTCGGCTACGCATTGAAGATATTGCCGAGCATCCGCTGGTGACCTATGTGTTTGGTTTTACCGGTCGCTCTGAGCTCGACCAGGCCTTTAATGATGCTGGCCTCACGCCTAAAATTGTCTTTACTGCGACCGACGCAGACGTGATTAAAACCTATGTGCGTTTAGGCGTTGGCATCGGCGTAGTCGCGTCTATGGCGATCGATGAAGAAATTGATACAGATTTAGTGCGCATAGATGCATCGCATTTGTTTCAATATTCCACGACCAAAATTGGCTTTCGCCGCGGTAATTTCTTGCGCGGCTATATGTATGATTTTATCGAGCGATTTGCGCCGCATCTGACTAAAGCCGTAGTCGAAAAAGCGATTCAGCAAAAGAACAACGAAGATGTAGAACGCATGTTTAAAGACTTAACCTTGCCCGTTAAGTAGCTTTATAGCTGCGTCAAGCATTCGGTTCTAGCATTCAGTGATATTGACCGCTAAGCCGCCTCGGGCGGTTTCTTTGTATTTGTTTTTCATGTCTCGACCGGTATCGCGCATGGTTTTGATGACTTTATCTAACGAGACTTTGTGTTGCCCGTTACCACGCAGCGCCAAACGCGAGGCGTTAATGGCCTTAATTGCGCCCATCGCATTGCGTTCGATACACGGCACCTGCACTAGGCCGCCCACTGGATCACAAGTCAAACCTAGGTTGTGTTCCATGCCGATCTCAGCGGCATTTTCAACCGCTTGTACGGTTCCGCCCAAAATCTCAGTGAGCGCCGCTGCCGCCATAGAGCAGGCGACGCCAACTTCTCCCTGACAGCCCACTTCAGCGCCGGAGATGGACGCATTCTTCTTGTATAAGATCCCAATGGCCGCCGCCGTTAACAAAAAGCGCATAGCGGTGTCATTACTCACTGGCTCGATAAATTTATCATAATAACTAAGCACAGCTGGAATAATGCCTGCTGCTCCATTAGTGGGGGCCGTTACTACCCGTCCCCCGGCGGCATTTTCTTCATTGACCGCGAGCGCGAACAAATTAACCCAGTCCATGGCGGCCATTGGGTCTTGGTTTTTTTCGGTCTTCAAGCGCCGATACAACCCCGGCGCTCGACGCGTGACTTTTAACCCACCGGGCAATACGCCTTCGGTGTGGATCCCCGCTTGGATACACGCCTGCATGACCTGCCAAATATCAACGCATTTGGCTTGCACGCTGGCTTTATCCTGCAGTACACATTCATTGGCTAGCATCAGGCTGGAGATTGAAAGGCCGTGATCCAGACACTGGTTCACTAGCTCACCTGCGGTAGCAAAAGGGTATCGCGCTGGGACTTGATGTTGCGCGAGTTGCGCAGTGCTGGTTTGATCAAAATCATCATCATGCACAATAAATCCACCGCCAATACTGTAATACAGCGCTTCTGCTAGTAGTAGCCCGTCGTCAGTAAAGGCTTGAAACTGCAAGGCATTGGAGTGTTTGGGTTTGGTTTTGCGACGATGAAAAATAATCGCGTCACGACGGGGAAAATAAATGGGCTGCATACCATGTAGTGGCAGTGATTCATGCTCGTGGATATCCGCAAGCACAGTGTCAATGATAGCCGTATCAATTGTATCTGGAGCATATCCCATCAGCCCTAAAATAACTGCTTTGCCGGTACCGTGACCCACGCCTGTTTGCCCAAGCGAGCCAAACAGTTCAACGCTGACGCGATGTAACTTAGATAAGCTACCTTGCTGGTTGAGTTGCTGGACAAACTCGTTAGCCGCTTTCATGGGACCCACAGTATGCGAGCTTGAGGGGCCAACCCCGATACTAAACATATCAAATACACTTAACATGCGAACCCTTTGCATTATGTGTTCAGGTGATAACACATCTAATATGCACAATGTTTATATATTTAACAATTTAATAAATATAATCGTTTATATAAATAATGTTTATCTGCTTGAGTTTATTTCGACGAGCACAAGGTAAGTGGTACTATGATTTTTGTAATTGCAGTGCCAAGTTGATCAACATGCCTGCAGTGGCTCCCCAAATATAGTCATCCCCCCACGGGAAAAAATACACCGGATAACGTCGCTGTTGACGCTGCACATAGTGAATGTAGTAATTCTGCGGGTTAGCAAGGTGTTTGAGCGGCACATAAAAGACGTCACTGACTTCATTTTCATCAAGCCGCAGCTCGGGTAACTCTGGTATAGATGCAATAAAGGGCGTGACGTTAAATCCAGAGATAGTGGGGTAGTTGGAAAGCTGACCGAGGATCTGTGAATGGGGAACTACCACACCAATTTCTTCCTGCGTTTCGCGAATGGCAGTATTGACCAGCAACTCATCTCCCTGCTCATACTTGCCGCCGGGAAAGCTCACTTGGCCTCCGTGGTGTTTGAGATGGCTCGACCTTCGCGTGAACAATACCTGTAGTTCACCTTCTAGCACGACCAGTGAAACTAGCACTGCGGCTTGTCGAATGGTCGGTAAACCGGGAAAGTCGCGCTGCGCCTGCAGGGTCGAGGGGTGTTGAAAACGAGCGAGAAACTCATCTAGTTGCACAGTATGGCTTCCTTCTACAGTACTGGCAGTATCTTACTAATCTTAGCGTACAATTCAGCATACTCGTCGTCCGCATTGGAATCAAGCACAATTCCGCCACCGGCCCAACAGTAAATTTTGCCTTGTTCACACAGCAGCGTGCGAATGGCGATGTTGGTATCCATATCGTGTTTCAGGCCCAAATACCCGATGCTGCCACAATAAATATGCCGACTGCTCAGCTCGAGCTCATGAATAATTTGCATAGCTCTGACTTTGGGGGCGCCGGTTATTGAACCGCCGGGAAAAGCACCGGCAAACAGCTGCCAAGGATGGGTGTCGCTAGCTAGCTCACCTTCAATGGTACTAACAAGGTGATGTACCGCTGGATAGCTTTCTAATTTGAATAATGCCGGCACGACCACAGAATGCGGTTTGCAATGTTTGGCCATATCATTGCGCAACAAATCAACGATCATCAGGTTTTCGGCTTGATCTTTGCTCGATTGCAGCAGCTGCTGGGCGTTGTCATGATCGCGCTGAGGATCTGGATCGCGTGGCATGGTGCCTTTGATGGGCTTAGTGCTGACGTGGCCGTTGTTGATTTTGAGAAAACGCTCTGGAGAGATACTTAATATGGCGCCATACGGCGTGCGCATAAAGCACGAAAATGGTGCCTGATTGGCCATACGCAACGTGCAATACGCGCTATATTCATCGCCGTGATAGCGGTTGGCAAAGCGCTGGGTAAAGTTCACTTGATAGCAGTCACCGGCCAGAATGTATTCGTGGATTTTAGCCAACGCCTCGCGATAACTGCCTTGGTCATGGTCGGGCTGCCAGTCGCTACACAGCTCAAATTGCCTGTCTTGGGCGGAGGCAACTGTAGCTAAGTCACTCACTGGGTAGCCACTCAAATAACAGTGGTAATAACACTGTGTTTGGCGATCATAGATGATGCTTTGGGTATACAAACCCGCGTACATATCGGGGGTGTGATAGGGCGTTTTGGGCGCGGGCAGCGCTTCTACGTGCTGGTTGAGCTCATAGCCAAAACTGCCAGCTATCCCTACGATAAACGGCAAACGTTGATACAGGGTGTCGGGTACCCCAGAGGTATCGATGTTAGCAACGTCAAAAACGGTTTGCTGCAGGGTTTCTAAACAAGAAAATAACGGTGTGTTTGCAACAAAGTCAGGCGCTTGCTCGACTAACTTTGTGTAGGTAATGTCGGTATTTTGAGCCGATAACACGGCGATGGGATCAAACAACAATATATCGAAGGCACCTTGTGGATGTGCTGCGCTGTCAAAAAATAAGCTGTAATCGCGTTGGGCAAATTGACCGAATACCACATCGGGAGAGGCATCTGCGTATTGGGGGAGTGGCAGGATATGTAAAACGGCGGTTGTGCTCATGTTGTGCTCTTATAATTATTAGATTGTGATCCCAAAGTTGTAGGGGAACAGCTTGGTATCTGGTGCATCTCGCGGTAGTATACAACAATCCAATAATTCCCGTCATGCCTATGCATGACATTCATTATTTGTACACAGCAAAATCAACACTTATCGAGGTATCCATGACGACCATTCGCCAGGCAGATTTTATTGCCAGTATTGCCGATTCATTGCAATTTATATCGTATTATCACCC
>CAZLGJ010000165.1:0-5022 GCA_964559075.1 uncultured Glaciecola sp. | reverse complement strand
ATATAGTCGTTTATAACCATTCTACTTGCTCTCAAAATTGTTGCCTGTACATGCACCAAGACAACGTATTGTTGTCAATTTTTAGTTTATATTTATAGGAAAAATTATGTCGGATGTTTCTACCGGTATCGTAAAGTGGTTTAACGAATCAAAGGGTTTTGGTTTTATTCAGCAAGAAAATGGTCCAGACGTGTTTGCACACTTCCGTGCAATCAAAGGTGACGGTTTCAGAACTTTAAATGAAGGCCAGAAAGTGCAATTCACTATCGGCCAAGGCCAAAAAGGCCCTCAAGCTGAGAACATCGAAGTTATCTAATCGCGATGTTTAGCTTGTAACACTCGTTACACAAAAAAAGGGAGCAAATGCTCCCTTTTTTGTTGCGCTTAAATATGCCCTGCTTGTGTTTCTAAAGTTGTTTGCACCATATCCATAAATGCTTGTACAGCGGGTGAGGGGGGCTTTCCCTTTGGCCATACCCAATACCACATAGTCGCAATGGGTAGCTGTGGTAAAGGCACTTCTTTGATGCCTGCCGTAGCTTCGTTAAGCGCATGCTTACTGATAATACTCACCCCTAACCCTGCCGCAACAGATGCTTTGATGGCTTCGTTACTCGCCACGGTGAGTAAAGGTTGATGTGGTTTGCCGAATTGACGAAAAAAGGTATCCACCGCAAAGCGTGTGCCAGAGCCAGTTTCACGAACTAGCATGCGGTAGGGTAAAACATCTTGCCAGCAGGGGTTCGACAACTGATGTAGCGGGTGATCATTTGGCGCTACTAGTACCAGCGGATTACTCAAAAGAGGCTGACTGTGAATATCCTGTGCCTGAGGTAAGTGACTAAAGATATAGATATCATCTCGGTTTTCTCGTAGTCGTTGCAAGATGTCAGCGCGATTGCCAATTTGGAAGGATGGTTCTATTTTTGGGTATCGTGTCAAAAACGCCCCTAACCATTTTGGCACAAAATATTTTGCTGTCGTCACCACGGCCAAGCGCAATTGTCCTGACTCTAAGTTAGCATGTGAAGCTAACTGCCCCTCCAAATGTTCGAGTTCAGCAAAAATACGCTGACTCGTCGCCAAAACAGTCTTTCCCATATCCGTCAAAAATAAATGTTTACCCACTTGTTCAAATAAAGGCTGACCGATGGCTTGATTAAGTTTGGCAATCTGAGTGGATACAGTAGGTTGTGCGAGATGCAGGGCATCAGCTGCCTGTGTCACGCTTGAGCGCTGCGCAACTGCACGAAAAATTTCGAGCTGGCGAAAGGTAATTTGCCGGGTATGAAGATGGTGTTTCATATCTATAAAAGTAAATGTTTAATTGTAAAAAAATCTATTATTATAAATTTACATTATCTTTACAATGGTGTGTGAATTTTTAGTACGTTAAGTTTAGAAGGTAAGCATATGACAAATAACCGCGTTCCCATTTCAGTTGCTTATGGTGACGGTATAGGCCCAGCAATTATGGAAGCCACTTTGCGAATATTAGAAGCAGCTGGCGCGCGCATTGAACCTGAAACGGTAGATATGGGTGAGCAAGTATTTTTGCGCGGTAATGCCAACGGCATTACATCAGCAGCTATGACAAGTATTCGCCGCACTAAAGTGTTACTAAAAGCGCCAATAACGACCCCACAAGGCAAAGGCTATAAAAGTATCAATGTGAGTTTGCGCAAAGCGCTAGGGCTGTACGCCAATGTGCGTCCCTGTTTAGCACTCGCTCCCTATATTCCAACCAAACATCCGCACATGGATATGGTCATTATTCGCGAAAATGAAGAGGATTTATATGCAGGCATTGAGCATCGGCAAACCGACGAAGTTTATCAATGTTTGAAGTTGATCACGCGTCCTGGCTGTGAGCGGATTATTCGCTATGCCTTTGAATATGCTGTTCAATACCAGCGTAAGCGGGTAACTTGCTTTGTCAAAGACAACATTATGAAAATGACAGATGGCTTGTTTCACGAGGTATTTAAAGAAATTGGACAAGAATATCCGCAGCTTGAGCAAGATGCGATGATTGTTGATATTGGCGCTGCAAGAGTAGCTGATACACCTGAACAGTTTGACGTCATTGTCATGCCTAACCTGTATGGTGATATTATTTCTGATATTGCTGCGCAGATAGCTGGCTCAGTTGGTCTGGCAGGCTCAGCAAATATTGGCAACAGTTGTGCGATGTTTGAAGCTATTCATGGTTCTGCGCCAGATCTTGCAGGATTGGATAAGGCAAACCCGTCGGGCTTATTGCACGGTGCAATTCAAATGTTAGTGCACATTGGGCAAGTGGATGTCGCGACGACTATTCATAACGCTTGGCTATCTACGATAGAAAAGGGGCTGCATACCCAAGATATTTATCGAGAGGGGCAAAGCCTTAAGTGCATTGGCACGCAAGCGTTTCCGGATGCGGTGATTGCTCACCTTGGTGAGCAACCAAAGACGTTATCGGTAGCAAACTATCACCATGCCAAAAAGCTCGATTTACCGCCAGTCCAGCGTCATGCGCCCAGTCACAAAAAACTAGTCGGGGTTGATGTATTTTTGCAATGGCAAGGAAGTACTCCTAATTTACTTGGTGAGCAACTGGCGAGTCTCGAGCATAACTCGTTGGGCTTACAGGTGATCACCAATCGCGGAGTGAAAGTGTGGCCTCATGGTTTTCCGGAAACTTTCTGTGTTGATCATTGGCGCTGTCGCTTTGTTGCACAAGATGGCCGACGCGTGACATTTGATGATCTGCTCACCTTGCAGCGTGTTATCCATAGTGCGCAATTAGCGATTATAAAAACCGAAAATCTGTACGACTTTGATGGTCAGCCCGGGTACGCCGGGGTCCATGGTTAAACTATTAAGCAATAAATAATCAAGGTGCACCACAGTCATTATTCTGTGGTGCGACTTGGATAGAGCTGTTGCCAAAAATAATCGCCCACGGCGTTCAACTGACTCACTTGGTTGGCGCTATCTTGGGAGGCTTCCACGGACGCTTGTGCGGCTTCTCGGTTATGTTGTGATGCCACCAAAATCTTGTGTACACTGCCGTTAATAGACTCGGTAACACAACGTTGCTGCTCAAGTGCAGCTGAAATTTGCGTCATTTGTGACACCACGTTATTTTGGGCAGTTTCGATGTTGTGCATGTTGCTCAAATTATCTTGAGTTGCGGTATGCGCCGAGTCGATGGCACTTTGCATACCATAGATTTGGTTAACCGTTTGGGCAGAGCAATGCTCTAGTTTTTGAATAATTTCAATAATTTGTTCGGTTGATGCCTGGGTTTGTTGTGCCAAAGTACGCACCTCGTTAGCCACCACCGCAAAGCCTCTGCCATGCTCACCAGCCCGAGCAGCTTCAATGGCTGCATTTAATGACAATAAATTGGTCTGTTCGGTAATCGCTTGGATGATGGTTACCACTTTCGCGACCTGCTCGGTTTCTTTGCTTAAGAGTGTTGATGAGTCATTGGCTTTGTGTAGCTGCACCTTAAGCTGGCCAATTTTATCCAAACAGGTATTGACGTTTTGATTAGCGTTGGCGATTTGCGAGTGATTATCATGAATATTCTGCAAAACGCCTTCACTGGAACTCGCGATATCGGCAAAACTTTGCGACATTTGCTCTGTTGCGGTGGCAATACTGGTGATTTCCATCTCTTGCTGATGACAGTTCTCTGCCATCTCATTACTTTTACTGACAATAGCTTGCAGTTTGTTTTTGATTGATGCACTCGAAGAACGCAAACGTCCCAGCACTGCACCTTGTTGTTTTTTGAGTGCCAGCATTGCCAGCTCCACTTGGCCTGCAACCCCTTTTCTTCCCGTGTAAATATGCTGTGCCAACGGATCGTCAATAACCGCGATGGCGGTTTGTTTGAGGCCTGCTAGCAATGTTTCCTGTCGCCAAATAGTCAGTCCCACTAGGGCATGCGCTGTAATCAGTGCTGCGCAGCTTAGCGGTGAAAACGATACGGCTAGCACAGCCGCGCTTATCGTTGCAGACGCTGCTAGCGCACTCCAAGGATGCACCCACTTGTGCAGTGAGAAAGACCGTGTGGCAGGTTGACCAGCACACAATTTAGCATAAGCTAACTGAGCGCGTGCCACGCAGCGAGGGTCGGGTTTGACGCGCACTGATTGGTATTCGGTCTGGCCCGCTTCATTGGTAAGAGGTGATGCAAAGGCATCGACCCAATAGTGATCGCCGTTTTTGGTTTTGTTTTTAACAATGCCCATCCAAGAACGATTGGATTGCAAGTTTTCCCATAACATCGCAAACGCCGCTTTAGGCATGTCGGGGTGGCGAATGATGTTGTGATATTCGCCCTCTAGTTCGCTGACGTCATAGCCAGCGTATTCAATAAAATCGGGATTGACAAAGGTAATCCGACTGTCTTTGTCCGTGACGGATAAGATATTGGCATCGGCGCGCACGGGAATATTTTGTTGCGTAGGGGCGTTATTTGCGGTGCGGGCGCTATTTGGGCCGCGGGCGCTACTTGCTTGGCGAGCTGAATTCCGCGCAGGGGCGCGGGACACATCTGTGGTGTGCATCATTAGTCATCCTTGCTGTGATGGAAATTTTTTTCTAAGTGTCTCTTTTTTATTATTATTTTGTAGATTTGTATCGGGGGTAAATTGGTAAATTTTAGGGAGTATTGATGTAAATAAATCTGATTATTTATGTAGATATGGCTTACACGCATCAATACGAGATACGTGTAAGCCGCAAGGACTACTTGGCGATTTTTTTGTATTTGAGGCGGTGTGGCTCAACTACGTCTTGGCCAAAGTTATCTTTTAGCCAGGCTTCATAATCGGTGTAGTTCCCCTCATAGAAGTTAATTTTGCCTTCATCGCGATAATCCATGATGTGGGTGGCAACGCGGTCGAGGAACCAGCGGTCGTGCGAGATCACCATGGCACAGCCTGGGAATTCTAGCAGCGCATTTTCCAGCGCGCGCAAGGTTTCCACGTCCAGGTCATTGGTCGGTTCATCGAGTAATAGGAC
>CAZLGJ010000164.1:0-5028 GCA_964559075.1 uncultured Glaciecola sp. | reverse complement strand
TGTTAGATAGTGTAGGACATGAAGAGATAAGTATGGACGCACTTATCCAAACGACCCATTTGCCTATACATGTGCTGATGAGTGAGTTGACCCAACTGGAATTAGCTGGCGCAGTGCTGCGCACCGACACCGGCTACATCAAAACCAAGGGGTACTGATGATGTTTGATATATTGATGTATTTATTTGAATCACTGATCCATACCGAGTCAGAGTTTCACTATGATCAGGAAGAACTTACCGAAGAACTAGTCCGAGCCGGATTTCATCACGACGAAATCTACAAAGCATTGTTGTGGTTAGAGAAATTGGCTGCGCTGCAAGAATCTGAAAAGACCCCTTATCTGGCTAGCAATACCCCTACCGCGGTCACCCGTATTTATTCTGAGCCTGAACTGCAGATATTAGATGTGCAAGCACGCGGGTTTATTATGTTTCTGGAGCAGATTAACGTGCTCGATAACAACACGCGAGAGATGGTGATTGACCGCGTGATGGAAATCGAATCAAGTGACTTTGGACTTGAAGATCTCAAGTGGGTCATTTTGATGGTACTATTTAATGTGCCGGGTAAAGAGGGCGCGTATGCGCAAATGGAAGATTTGTTATTCGACGTGGCCGAAGGTCCCGTGCATTAATAGGCAGAGCACCCATTGAGCAAAATCGATTCGTCGCTTTTTTCGTCTTCCGCGACCACAGCAGTAAGCCAAGCCTACGGCGATTGTCCACAATGTCAGTCTGCACTGACCGTCAAGTTTAGCAAAGGCTCCTCTTTTGTCGGTTGCTCTAATTACCCCCAGTGTGATTACATCCACAACCCAAAGCAACATGAAGACAGTACAATCAAAGTCATGGTGGGCACGGCATGTCCTGAGTGCGCTAGCGACTTGGCGATCAAAAAAGGCAAGTACGGTATGTTTGTTGGCTGTACGAATTTTCCGGAGTGTCATTACATCGGCTCCCTCAACCCTAGCGAAGAAGTACGGACGGAGCAAAAAATCCATTGTCCAAAATGCCAACACGGCCATTACGTCAAACGCATGAACAAACAAGGCAAACCCTTTTGGGGGTGCAGTGCGTACCCCGAATGTGACCATATAAGTAATACAGACCCAGCATTATGAAACCACTTATCCTGAATGACTTTATTACGGCATTTACGGCCGGAGACGTGATTGCCTACCCAACTGAAGCCGTGTTTGGCTTAGGGTGTGATCCTGATAACCTAGAGGCCGTGCAGCGAGTGCTAGATGTCAAAACGCGCCCACAAGATAAAGGTGTGATTTTAATTGCCAGTCATTTTTCACAGCTAGAGGCCTATGTTGATAAGACGCAATTAAGCGAACAACAGTGGCAGGATGTTTGTGCGACCTGGCCCGGTCCGTTTACGTGGATCATCCCAAAACGCCAAGAGGTTTCGCCACTTTTAAGTGGGGGACGTGCTAGTTTGGCGGTGCGCGTGACGGCGCACCCTACTGTTAAAGCACTGTGTGATGCCGTCAACAAACCGATGGTCTCGACCAGTGCCAACCCCTCAGGTGCAGAGCCGGCGCGCAACCTTGCCCAGATCGACGCTTATTTTGGTGATTCAGTCTTTAAAGTGGATGGGGTAGTGGACATTCACGCCAGACCCAGTAAGATCACCGATGCAGTGACCGGAAAGGTGTTGCGCGATTAACTAGCTATTAAGGAACCACCTCATGCAAACGGTCAGTGCCGCTCATATTGAACAAGTCAAATCATTCTTGCTGAAACTACAAGACGATATTTGTCAAACGTTGGAACTTTCTGACGGTAAAGGCGCGTTTGTGCAAGATGAATGGGAGCGTGCCGAAGGGGGGGGAGGACGCACACGTGTGTTGACCAATGGTACAGTTATCGAACAAGGCGGGGTGAATTTTTCGCACGTGTTTGGCTCGCAGATGCCGGCTTCGGCAACGGCTGCACGTCCTGAGCTGGCAGGGCGCAACTTTCAAGCGATGGGTGTATCACTGGTGATCCATCCGCACAACCCATATATTCCAACCTCACATGCCAACGTGCGTTTTTTTATTGCTGAAAAAAAGGGGGAAACTCCGATTTGGTGGTTTGGCGGTGGTTTTGATTTAACGCCGTTTTTTCCGTTTAAAGAAGATGTCGTGCATTGGCATACGGTGGCGCGTGATCTCTCTGCGCCATTTGGTGATGAGGTATATCCAAAATACAAAAAATGGTGTGATGAATACTTCTACCTTAAGCACCGCGACGAGACGCGTGGGGTGGGAGGCTTGTTCTTTGATGATCTTAATGCGCCTGACTTTGATACGTCTTTTGCTTACATGCAAGCCGTAGGTAAAGGCTACCTTGATGGTATCATTCCGATTATTGAGCGACGCAAACACACCGAATACACCTCAATGGAACGTGATTTTCAATTGTATCGTCGCGGTCGATATGTTGAATTTAATCTTGTTTATGACCGCGGCACGCTATTTGGTCTGCAAACAGGTGGACGCACCGAATCTATATTGATGTCGATGCCGCCGCTGGCGCGCTGGGAATATAATTACCAGCCTTCACCTGACTCTGCGCAAGGTAAACTAAGTAGTTTTCTATCGGCACAAGACTGGCTCGATTAAGCTAGGCTGGATGTAAACACGGCATTTTATGATCTGTATCAAGCTTTAATAAAGCCTTGCGTTTCAAGCGTATACGGTTTGTTTTAGATCAATATATTGGCTGCATAAGCCCACTATGATGAAGTCATACACAAACTTTAACTTCACACATAGAGAGCACACATCATGAAAACGACCTTATTACCTTTGGCCCTAGTTGTTTCAGCCACACTCGCTGCACCTGCATTCGCTTATGAAAAGGGCGACATTGTAGTGCGGGTAGGTCTAACGCAAGTTGCACCGGACGATAGTTCATCACCAGTATTAGTTGGTGGCGATGCAAGCGTCCTTAACACGCGGTTATCCATTGACAATAATACTCAGCTGGGCTTAAACATTGCTTATTTTATTACGGATAAGATTAATGTAGAGCTGTTGGCAGCCACCCCGTTTAAACACGATGTCAATTTAACTGCTAATGGTGCCAAGCTTGCAGAGGTAACGCACTTACCACCCACAGTGACAGTCAACTACTTCTTTGCTGATCCAAGCGCAGCTTTTCAGCCTTATGTCGGTGCGGGTGTGAACTATACCTTTATTTTTGATGAAGAATTCACGCAAGCCAATAAAGATGCACTTGGCGTCGACGATTTAAAGCTCGATAACTCGTTTGGTTTATCTGCGCAGGTTGGTTTTGACTACATGTTTAGCGAAACAATGGGACTAAACGCATCTATTCGTTATATCGACATTGATACAGAAGCCACCTTTAACGCAGGTACTGTAGAGTCTATTTCGATTGATCCAATGGTCTATACCTTATCTTTAGCATATAAATTCTAATCCCTGCATTTTTGCGGTAAAGTGACTGCTTTGTTATTAGCACATATTACAGAGCAGTCACAATGCAGCACTTTGCCGTTTTTGGTAATCCAATCGCCCAATCAAAATCTCCCTTTATTCATCATTTGTTTGCCGCGCAATCTGGGCTGGACATTCAGTATGACGCTGTGTTGGTCGCTAAGCATTTATTTGCAGAAGCAACGCAAGCTTTTTTTGCTAAAGCACAACATATTGGATTGAATGTTACGGTGCCCTTTAAAGAAGAGGCTTACTCTGTAGCAGATACGCTAACAGCCGAAGCTCGCAGCGCCGGGGCAGTTAATACACTATATAAAACGGATGCAGGTATTGTGGGTCACAACACCGATGGCTTAGGCTTGGTTGCAGATATCCTGCGGCAAGGGCAAATACTGAAGCAGCAACGCGTGCTGATCATTGGTGCCGGTGGTGCTGCGCGTGGCGTTATCCAGCCACTGTTGCAACAGCAAGTGGCGAGTATTCATATTATCAATCGCAACGTGCAGCGGGCACGGGACTTGGTAGATTTTTTTGCAGATAAAAAGGTAACTGCAGGGAGTTTTAGCAGTACTGCGCATGAGCAATATGATGTCATCATCAACGCAACCACCTTATCATTGCAACAGCAGCTACCACAGATCCCTGCAACTACCTATAAAGGTGTGAAGTTTGCTTACGATATGGTGTATTTGTCCGCTGCGACTGTTTTTATGCAACAAGCGCAACGAGCAAAAGTACCGGTTGTGTCAGATGGGTTGGGCATGTTGGTTGGGCAAGCTGCAGAGAGCTTTACGTTATGGACGGGGCAGCAAGTTGATACTGCCCCAGTATTAGCTGCATTGCGTGAACAGTTACAAGCTAACCTTTAAGATACTGGTCTTTTAACATGACGTAGTTATCGGCGCTTTCTTTTAGAAAGGCCATTTCACTGTCTTTAAGCGGGCGGCGTTGCTGCACCGGGTTACCTACATATAAGTAACCACTTTCGAGCGTCTTGTTAGGAGGGACAACTGAGCCAGCACCAATAAATACATCATCTTGTATGATGGCACCATCTAGGACAATTGCTCCCATACCTACCAATACCCGATTGCCAATAGTGCATCCATGCAGCATGCACTTATGACCGACAGTAACATCCTCCCCAATGATCAAAGGGAACCCCTCAACCAAATGCTTGGTTTTTCGAGTAACATGCAGGACGGACCCATCTTGTACATTTGTGCGCGCACCTATATGTATATGGTTGACGTCACCCCGAGCAGCCACTAGTGGCCAAATGCTGACATCGTCACCTAGTTTAATATCACCATATAAAACGGCAGAGTCATCGACAAATACACCTTTACCTTGTTCGGGTAAGATCCCATTGAAGCGTTTAAGCATAGAGTAAATCCTTGTGTTTGTTAGCGCTTGGTGAACATTGTAAAGAAAAATAAGCAGTTTTGCGTGTTATTTCGGCTATTATGGAAGGTTTCAAAAATATTTCAAATAAATTGCAATTTTATGACTATAATTAGTTGACGTGTGAAATGAAGTCTGTAGAATGCGCATCTCGCTTGAGGGGCTAA
>CAZLGJ010000163.1:0-5099 GCA_964559075.1 uncultured Glaciecola sp. | reverse complement strand
TCCACAACCACTGATTAACAACATACCTAAAACAATCAATATCGCTCGCATAATTTAGTCCATAAAAAAAGGGAAGTAACAACTTCCCTTATTATCGACCGTTTTGCAATTTACTGAACTTCTTCCAAGTCACTGAATTCGCCAGCGAACATTGGGCTTGATAGATAACGCTCAGTACCCGATGCCAAAATAACAACGACGACTTTGTCTTTGTTTTCTGGACGTTCTGCGTAGCGCTTGGCCGCTACTACAGCTGCACCAGAAGAAATACCTGCTAGGATACCTTCTTCTTTCATTAGACGTTTAGCCATTTCCATACATTCTTCGTTAGAGACTTGCTCAACTTCATCAACTAAATCCAAGTCTAGGTTTCCAGGAATGAAGCCTGCACCAATACCTTGGATCTTGTGAGGTCCCGGCGTTAATTCTTGGCCCGCTTTTGCTTGTGTGATTACTGGCGAATCAGTTGGCTCAACTGCGACAGTCGTGATTGCTTTACCCTGTACTTCTTTGATGTAGCGAGATACACCGGTAATGGTACCACCAGTACCGACACCAGCTACGAAAGCATCGATCGTACCGTCTGTGTCATTCCAGATTTCAGGGCCAGTCGTTTTGACGTGAATTTCTGGGTTAGCTGGATTGTCAAACTGTTGCAACAATACAAATTTTTCCGGGTCAGTGGCAACGATTTCTTGTGCAGCAGCAACTGCGCCTTTCATGCCCTTTGCAGGCTCTGTTAAAACCAGTTTGGCGCCGAGTGACTTTAACAGTTTACGACGCTCAAGGCTCATTGAGCTTGGCATTGTGAGTGTCAGTGGATAGCCTTTGGCAGCTGCCACAAAGGCTAACGCGATGCCGGTGTTGCCCGAAGTTGGCTCTACGAGTTCCTTGCCTTCAGTTAATACACCACGCTTTTCGGCGTCCCAGATCATGTTAGCGCCAATGCGACACTTGACTGAAAATGAAGGGTTCCGAGATTCGATTTTGGCATAAACGTTGCCGCCAGTAACTCGGTTTAACTTAACCAGTGGAGTGTTGCCAATCGCCAAAGCGTTATCATCAAATACGCGCATGATAGTTCCTTTTATGAGGGTGATGTGTGTATGTATATAATAAAGTTATACATATATAATTAATTTCTATAGTGTAATTGCCTTGATGCTTTTTTGAAGTATCTTTTAGATATAAGATAGACCTATTAACAATAATGTTACATACGCAATGTGCCTGCGTATTTGTATATGAATATATGATATCGTGCCGCTTGTGGTCGCTTATCAAGTTTCCAGTAAGGATTAAATATCTAGCGTAACGTCAGTAACGGCGATGGTACAACAGGGTAGGATCTCATCATCGTCTATGAAAGCCAGTGGGTCGGTAGTGTAATCTACCTCACCGCTTTTGATTTTGCAGCGACAGGCACCACAAAAACCCTCGCGGCAATGATATTCAATGGCGATGTTTTGTGACTCCAAATCTTCAAGTAAGGTGTCTTTATGTGACAAAAAAGTCGTGCCATCACGCAACGTAATAACACGACCTTTTGAGGGTGAGGTCATAGCGATTTAGAGTTCAAACTCATCAAAATCTTCAACTGACACTTCAGAATCAATTTGACCAACTAAGTATGAGCTAATTTCGGCTTCTTGAGGCGCAACCTGCACATTGTCCGAATGCAAATAGTTGTTCATCCAAGGCAGTGGGTTTGAGCTAATTTCAAACGGTTGGCCTAAACCAATCGCCGCCATACGCTGATTAGCAATATACTCAACGTATTGACATAGAATTTGTTCATTCAAGCCAATCATGGAGCCGTTAGCAAATAAGTAATTTGCCCACTGCTTTTCTTGTTCAACCGCTTTGAGGAAGATGGCTTTAGCTTCTGCTTCACACTCTTTAGCGATCTCTGCCATCTCTGGGTCGTCTTTGCCTTTGGCCCATAGATTAAGGATGTGCTGTGTTGAAGTAAGGTGTAAGTTTTCGTCGCGGGCAATCAAGCGAATGATCTTTGAATTACCTTCCATTAACTCACGTTCTGCAAAAGCAAATGTGCAAGCGAAGGACACATAAAAGCGAATCGCTTCTAAGGCATTGACTGAGTTCATGCACAAATATAGTTTTTTCTTGAGCTCACGCATATTCACTGTGACGCTTTCACCAGCAATCTCATGGGTGCCTTCACCATGGGTTTGCCACACTTGGGTTGCAAAAATCAGGTCATCATAGTACTTGGAAATATCGGTTGCGCGCTGTTTGATTTGTTCATTATCAACGATATCCCCAAACACATCAGATGGATCGGTGAACAAGTTACGCAGAATGTGCGTGTACGAGCGCGAGTGAATGGTTTCAAAAAATGACCATGTTTCTACCCAAGTCTCTAACTCTGGAATTGAAATGATCGGCAAGAACGCAATGTTCGGGCTGCGACCTTGGACTGAGTCAAGCAGCGTCTGATACTTCAAGTTTGAAATGAAGATGTGTTTTTCAGCGTCAGACAAACCCACAAAATCTGCGCGATCTTTAGAAACATCGACTTCTTCTGGACGCCAGAAAAAGGAAATTTGCTTTTCGATGAGCTTTTCGAAAATGGCGTGTTTTTGTTGGTCATAACGCGCTACGTTTACCGGATTACCGAAAAACATAGGTTCAGTCATAAAATCATTGTTTTGTTGATTAAATGTTGTGTATCTCATGTGGTACTACTTCTTAAAGTTGTCGTTATCGTTGAAGCATGCAAGTGCGTGTTTAAATTTTACACGCACCGCCAGCACATCCATCATCATCGTCCTGCTCTACCACAGCTTGTGCTTGGGTGTTCTGAGTAGCGGCTTTGACCTCAAGGTCATCACTACTACCAGCACCGTCACGGGTGTTGTGATAGTACAAGGTTTTGATCCCTAGTTTATATGTGGTGAGCAGGTCTTTGATGAGCAATTTCATCGGGACCTTACCACCTTCATATTTACCTGGGTCGTAGTTGGTGTTTGCGGAAATGGTCTGGTCGACAAATTTCTGCATGATGGCTACCAGCTGAAGATAACCATCATTCGACGGGATATCCCATAATAGCTCGTAAGCATCTTTTAAGTTTTCGTAATCCGGCACGACCTGTTTAAGCACACCGTCTTTACTTGATTTTATACTGATATGACCACGAGGTGGTTCAATGCCGTTAGTCGCATTTGAAATCTGCGACGACGTCTCAGAAGGCATCAGTGCCGAGAGAGTCGAGTTGCGCAAACCGTGTTTAACAATACTTTCACGTAAACCATCCCAATCAAGGTGGAGTGGCTCGGCACACACAGAATCAAGGTCTTTTTTGTAGGTGTCAGTCGGCATTAAGCCTTGAGAATAGGTGGTTTCGTTAAACTTCGGACACGCGCCTTGTTCTTTAGCCAGCTCATTAGATGCCTTGAGTAAATAATACTGAATCGCTTCGAACGTGCGATGCACCAAGCCATTAGCAGAGTGGTCCGAGTATTTAACGCCGTTCTTGGCCAGGTAATAGGCAAAGTTAATCACGCCAATACCCAAAGTACGACGCCCCATTGTAGCATTGTAGGCAGCTGGTACCGGATAGTCTTGATAATCGAGCAAGCTATCGAGCGCACGTACGGCTAAATCTGCAAGTCCTTCAAGTTCATCAAGCGACTTAATCGCGCCTAAGTTAAATGCAGAAAGCGTACATAACGCAATCTCACCGTTTTCATCATTCACGTGCTCAAGCGGCTTAGTCGGCAGCGCAATTTCCAAACATAGGTTTGATTGACGTACAGGCGCAACTTTCGGGTCAAACGGCGAGTGCGTGTTGCAGTGATCCACATTTTGTAGATAAATGCGACCAGTAGAGGCACGTTCTTGCATGAACAAACTGACAAGCTCCATCGCTTTGATGGACTTTTTGCGAATGCTCGAGTCTTGTTCATATTTGACATATAAGGCTTCAAACTCAGCTTGATCAGCAAAGAAGGCGTCGTATAGGCCCGGGACGTCAGATGGGCTAAATAGCGTAATGTCTTGACCTTTGATCAAACGGGTATACATCAGTTTGTTGAACTGCACGCCGTAATCGAGGTGACGTACGCGGTTTTCTTCTACGCCGCGGTTATTTTTTAAGACTAATAATGACTCGACTTCCAAGTGCCAGATAGGATAGAACAGCGTGGCTGCACCACCGCGAACACCGCCTTGTGAACAGCTTTTCACCGCTGTTTGGAAATATTTATAGAACGGAATACAGCCAGTGTGGAACGCTTCACCACCGCGGATTTCTGAGCCTAATGCGCGGATACGACCCGCATTGACACCGATACCAGCGCGTTGCGAAACGTATTTGACAATCGCCGACGCGGTGGCATTAATTGAGTCGAGGCTATCGCCTGTTTCGATTAACACACAGCTACTAAATTGACGAATAGGGGTGCGCACACCACCCATGATCGGGGTAGGCAGTGAGATTTTAAATTGTGAAACGGCATCGTAAAAACGCTTAACATAGTCCAAGCGAGTATCTTTGGGGTAATTAGCAAACAAACAGGCGGCTACTAACATATACAAAAACTGAGCAGATTCAAAAATCTCACCGGTTACGCGGTTTTGTACGAGGTATTTGCCCTCAAGCTGCTTGACCGCGGCGTAACTAAAATTCATATCGCGCCAGTGGTCGATAAACTCATCCATTTGCGCAAATTCTTCAACACTATAATCTGCGAGCAGGTGCTCATCATACTTGCCTAACTCAACCATGCGCTTGACGTGAGCAAATAATACCGGCGGCTCAAATTGACCGTAGGCTTTTTTGCGCAAGTGAAAAATTGCCAGGCGTGCAGCGAGGTACTGGTAATCTGGGGTATCGGTAGAAATGAGATCTGCCGCCGCTTTGATCAGTGTTTCGTGAATATCTTCGGTCTTGATCCCGTCATACAACTGTATTTCTGCTTTGATTTCGACTTGTGAGACAGAGACGTTGTTGAGGCCTTCCGATGCCCACGTGATGACTTTATGGATCTTGTCTAGGTCGATTTGTTCTTTTTCACCATTGCGTTTGGTGACTTGAAGTTGTTTATTCATAGGTGATGATGCCGTATTTTTAT
>CAZLGJ010000162.1:0-5170 GCA_964559075.1 uncultured Glaciecola sp. | reverse complement strand
CGCATACAGACCGGCGCCTTGCTGCAACATGGCGCTAGAGTCACTGTAAACAAAGACATTCGCCACACCTTCTCGCTGTTTGAGTGACATCTGTAAAGCACGCGCATCTGCCAAACCGCTAGCTTCAACGGCGCTTAATTGACCGTGGGGGATACTCGCGAGTAAGCGCTCCTTGAGTGCAATTTCAAAACCATTGAGCACCGCGGACAATATGATCATGACAGCGCAGCCAAGCGCAATGCCCAGCACCGAGGCGTGTTTGATAAAGCGCCCCACACCGCTTATTTGCTGCTGACGAAAGCGCTGCGCCAAAAACCACTCTAAGCGCATGGGGCAAGCGTTCCCTGGCTGATGCGATAGCGGCTGTCTAACTGCTGCGCAAGCTGCAAATCGTGGGTGACAATCACCAATGCCGTGCGAGCTGACTGCTGCAGCTGAAGTAACAAATCAAACACCATTTGCCCAGTTTGCTCATCGAGATTTCCCGTGGGTTCATCGGCCAGTATGAGCTGCGGACGGGTTATCATCGCACGAGCAATCGCCACCCGCTGCCTCTCGCCTCCGGAAAGCTGTTCCGGATAATGATTAGCACGATGCGCCAGCGCCACTTTCTCCAACCACACGGCAGCCTCGGCATTGGCTTGTGCCGACGTCTGACCTTGGATCAGCAGCGGCATGGCCACATTCTCTAAGGCGCTAAACTCAGGTAACAGATGGTGGAATTGATAAATAAAGCCCATTTGTTGATTGCGCAAACGCGCTAGCTGACTTGAGGAATAACCAGATATATCCTGTCCGGCAAACAATATCTGACCTTCGCTCGGCGTATCCAAACTGCCAAGCAAGTGCAACAAGGTGCTCTTTCCAGACCCAGATGAGCCGATAATCGCGACAGACTCGCCCTCTTTCACTGCCAAGTTAACGTTTTTTAAGACATTTACGTCATTCTCACCATCGTGATAAGTATGTGAAAGATTGATACATTCGAGCATATTGATGCATTTTTAACCGTTTTTGGACACCTATTCATATTATCAAACACATTGCTAATTAACACTAACTGTTTGATTTTATTATTGATGAAAAAACAATCAATTATAGATGTCGCGATTTTTTCGCCAGTTCCCCACATGATTTTGTTAGACTCAGCAGCAATTGTGAAAATGTCAGGATGTGTTGTATGGCTTCTACTTTTTATTTTGCGCCCTTATTGGCGCCGCATGACCAACCCAATATGTTTGCGCTCTTAGTGCTTAACGAGGAGACAAAAGCACGGATCCAAGCGATTCGTCAGGCGTTGGTGTTGCACGACGCGGTGAGCACCTCTATTGAGTTCACCGGTGTCTTTATCCGTGCTGATGAACCTATCGTACAAACCGACAATAACGTCATTGAAGATTTAATCGCCTGGTTTGGCGAACATGCCGTGCCCATTTCATCAGGAGTCATGACAGTGATGCCTCACGGTATTTCAGCATCAGCAGTTCCCGTCGGCCAAGCCGATAACTCTCCCTTAGTGTCAGAGGTTATTCCTTATACGTATTTGGAAAAAATCGAGGCCGTCGTTTCGTTGCTGCCCGACGCCCACATGATGGCATCGGGCACCTCATTGTTACAATAAATTTACTTCACACAGCCTAAATAAATTGCACTCTTAAACGATTAAGTTTAAACTTTTGAGAGTGCATTTATAACATCTATTTAACACGTCGTTGTAAGTGCCCCGATTAGCGAATTTTAGAACGAGGTAGCAACGAACATGCTCATATCCAATATGCAACGCGAATGGTGGAAAGAAGCCATTGTGTATCAAATTTATCCCCGCTCATTTCAAGACAGTAACGGCGATGGTGTGGGTGATCTTCGTGGTATCATCAATCGCTTAGACTATATTAAGTCACTGGGTGTTGACGTTATTTGGCTCAACCCTGTATACCAATCCCCTAACGACGATAACGGCTACGATATCTCAGATTATCGCAACATCATGTCTGAATTTGGCGACATGGATGATTTTGAAGAATTGCTCGCTGGCATGCATGAGCGCGGTCTCAAAGTCGTTATGGACTTGGTAGTCAACCATTGCTCAGACGAGCACTTCTGGTTCCAACAGGCCAAACAATCACGCGATAACCCGTATTATGATTACTTCCACTGGTGGCCAGCAGAAAAAGGCACGCCGCCGCGTCGTTGGAGCTACTTTGCCCCTGATGCCAGCGCATGGCGTTATAACGAAGCCACAGATTCTTACTACCTGCATTATTTTGCAGTGAAACAACCTGATCTGAATTGGGAAAATCCTAAGTTACGCGCTGAAATTTACGACATGATGCACTACTGGTTCAAAAAAGGCATCGACGGTTTCCGCATGGACGTAATCACTTTCATCTCCAAACATGATGGCTACCCTGAATTCCCAGAAGAGTATCAAGGCCAAGCCATGATTGACATGTATGCGCAAGGCCCTCGTCTGCACGAATATTTGCATGAAATGAATCGCGAAGTGCTGCAACACTACGATTGCATGACGGTAGCAGAAGGCCCAGGAACGCACACAGACAACGTGTTGGATTTGGTTGCTGAAGATCGCCAAGAGCTCAACATGAATTACCACTTTGATCACCAAAGCATCGGTGTGGGCGATCGCTTTATCATCAACGATGATTTCCAGAACGTCGTCAAGTTTAAGCAAGTCATGTCGGAGTGGGACGCGGTCTTTAACGAAAAAGGCTGGGGCACTGTGTATTTTGGCAACCACGACTTCCCTCGTATGGTTACACGCTGGGCATCGGATGCGCCAGAGCACCGTCGCAATGCGTCTAAAATGCTCACAACTTATTTGCTATCGATGCGCGGTACCCCTTACTACTATATGGGTGACGAGATTGGTATGTCGAATATCAAGTTTGACAACATCAAAGATTATCGCGATTTGATGACCCTAAACTGGTATGAACTTACCAAGCAAGAAGGCGGCGATTTGGATGCGTTTATGGCTTCTCATAAGCTATGTGCACGCGACAATGCACGCACGCCTGTGCAGTGGGATAATTCTGAGCATGGTGGCTTTACCACTGGCACACCTTGGCTACAAGTCAACCCGAACTACACTGAAGTGAATGTTGCCGCGCAACAGGACGATCCTGATTCGGAGCTCAACTACTTCAGAGAGATGGCCGCGCTGCGCAAAGCCAACTTGACCCTAGTCTACGGTGAGTATGCGTTATTACACCCAGAAGACGAGCAAAGCTACATCTTTACCCGCACGCTTGATGATGAGCAGTTATTAGTCTGCCTTAACTTCTCTGATACAGCCGTGACTAATAATGTGTCTGAGGTATTGCTTGCTGATATCCCAGTATTAATTAATAATATGGCTAGCGTTGCTGTGGCTGACGGTCAAATAACCTTAGCACCCTATCAAGCGGTCATATTTAAAGTAAAATAAGTGGACTGCGCTGACTAACAGCCAGCCATCACTTACTAATCAAGCGCGCAATCTATGATTGCGCGTTTTTTATTTCATGAGTATTCACAGGAGTCGTTAGTGGAGATCCACATTGATAATAATCTGGCATCGCAATTAATTCAGCTCTCTCTTGTACCGGTGTTTTTGTTAGTCGGTATCGGCACCATGCTCAATGTCATGACAGGTCGCCTAGCGCGTATTATTGACCGAGCCAGATGGTATGAAGAAAAACAAGCTAGCGGCGAGATTGAGCGGTTTAACGAGGCGCAACAGTACGAGCTTGACGCACTGCGCAGACGCATGCGCTTTTCAAACTATGCCATTAACTCAGTCACGGCCGCCGCCATCCTAATTTGCATTACGGTAGTGCTGTTACTCGTCAACGGTATGGTGACCTCGCCCTTAGACAAAGGGGTATTGTTGTTATTTGCGATGAGCTTAACCGCAATAACAGCGGGTATGGTGAGCTTTTTTATCGAGGTGAGTATTGCCAGTGCGACGCTAAAAATTCCAAAATCCAAGTAATTACTCTAACAGCACGTCCTTAGCGCACGGCTAATATTTGTCCCTTGGGCACATACATCATGCTATCGCAAGCCAAGCGAACCGTGTAGCGTGTGCGATTCACTCGCACAATCCTTGCCCACAAATGCTGATTTTTATAAGTGAACAAAACCTCATCCCCCTGCACCGCGGTAGGTACGTCTACAGGATCGTTATCAGTGTTTGCAAAAGATAATTGCGCAAAATCGAGATGCTCAGTCAACGCCTGCATTAACTGTTGCGGTAGTGCGCTAGCATAAAGCGCGTCCAAGCACTGATAAAACCCGTCATCATGCACGCTCCCTGGACGGCGCAAACCTTTAATATACTGATGGTAGTGCGCGTATTCATGCATTACAGTATGGACTAATACAGATTGTAATGTCAGTTCACCCTGCCAATACCCACGCGATAAGATCTCTTTGCCTGTACGCCATCGACTCGCGTGCTCGCGTGAGTTCGCCTTATCAATCACCATGCCAGCACCAATCGTGATGATAAGCACCTCACTGAGTGACCAACCAGATACACGTGAGGCCTTAAAGTATGTGGCTTTGCCCGAACCTGCTCGAAATGTCACGGGGTAGCGCGTAAGACTGGCAGCATCAAACTCTGAGAGTAGCCCTTGTGCAGTGTTTACTAGCAATGCGGCAATTATCTTTCCATCTTCAGCATTCATACGGTTATTCAGTGATTAGGCGTCTAGACGTATCTATCTGTAATTTTGGTAATATAGCAAATAATGCAAGAAGGAAATGCCCACTAATGAAAAAAAAGCTGACTTACCTCCGTTTTTTACAACTGTCACAAGCGCTCAAAGACCTCCCACTGTTCCCACAACTTGACGCTGTTGAAGAACGCATCATCAATCTGTGCGCAGGCTTTTGGCATAGTGATATGCAGGTAATCATTACCGATTTTGCCAAGATGCTGCCGGGTGTCTCTGAACGCACGGTGCACCGTCGTCTAAAGCAGCTGATAGCGAAAGATATGATCTGGCTAGAAACGGATCAAAACGATAAAAGAATTAAGTATATTAGAGCCACAAAACGCAGCGAAAAGTATTTCTATAAACTGGATGAGTGCATGCGCAAGGCTAAGATATCTGAATAAAAATGGCGGAGTGGACGGGACTCGACCCCGCGACCCCCGGCGTGA
>CAZLGJ010000161.1:0-5221 GCA_964559075.1 uncultured Glaciecola sp. | reverse complement strand
TTTTTTAAGAATTCGCTCTGTTTGCTATAAAAGTAAGCGCTTTGTCTATCCTTTGTGCGATCTGCTCTTTATTTAACAAAACTAGCGTCACATCCAGCGATGGTGAGTTACCAGAGCCAGTCGCTGCAACGCGCAGTGGCATACCCACTTTGCCCATGCCAACCTCTAGGGTTTCGGCAGTCGCATTAATTGCGTTCTGGATATTTTGTGACGTCCACTCGTCAACGGCAAGTAGGTTTTGTTTTACAAGCTCCAACGCTTCTTGGGCCACTGGGCGAAGATGTTTTTTGGCTGCGTTAGCGTCAAACTCTTCAAACTCAGTGTAAAAATACGTGCTGATTGCTGCCATTTCTTTGAGCGTTTTCACCCGTTCAGCTTGAATAGCGACTACCTCGGCAAGTGCCGGCCCCTTGGAAACATCTATGCCCATCTGTGCAAAGTGCCAAGCCAATGCTTCACCCACGTACTCACCGTCTAACTCTTTCATATAGTGCTGGTTTAGCCAAATCAGTTTATCTGTATTAAATGCAGATGCAGATTTGCTGATATTATCGAGGCTAAAGTGTGCAATCATCTCATCGACACTAAAGACTTCCTGATCGCCATGTGACCAGCCAAGTCTCACCAAGTAGTTCAGCACGGCCTCCGGCAAGTAGCCGTCATCGCGATACTGCATCACACTGACTGCGCCGTGTCGCTTGGAGAGTTTTTTGCCATCATCGCCCAAAATCATCGAAACGTGTGCAAAAGTTGGCAGTGGCGCACCTAGTGCATCAAAAATATTAATTTGGCGCGGCGTATTGTTAATGTGATCTTCTCCACGTACCACGTGCGTAATCCCCATATCCCAATCATCTACCACCACACAAAAGTTGTAGGTTGGCGTGCCGTCGGAGCGCTGAATGATTAGGTCATCCAGCTCGGTATTGCTAATGCTAATTTCGCCGCGCACGCTGTCATTAAATACCACGCCGCCATCGAGCGGGTTTTTGAAACGCACCACATACGGAGCGTTGGCAGGATGGTCAGTACGATCGCGCCAAGTGCCAGGATAACGGGCTTTTTCGCCGGCTTTTTCTTGTGCTTCACGAATGCTGTCTAACTCTTCTTGGGACATAAAGCACTTGTATGCCTTACCCTCATCTAGCAACTGCTGGATCAATTGTTTGTAGCGGTCAAAACGGTCGGTTTGAAAAATTGGCCCTTCATCATGCTCAAGACGCAACCACGCCATTCCGTCCAAAATAGCCTGCTTGGCTTCTTCGGTAGAACGTTCAATATCAGTATCTTCGATACGCAACACAAATTTGCCACCATTGGCCTTGGCATATAACCATGAATAAAGTGCGGTACGTGCACCCCCTACGTGTAAATAACCGGTTGGACTAGGCGCAAAACGAGTCACCACTGACATAAAACATCCTCATAAAAATTTGATGAAGCGTATTTTAGCAAACCCGTATGACAAAAAATACGAAAATCCCGCTGAATTTACGTAAACAGACCCAAAGGTTGGCGGCCTAAGTTAGCGAGATTCGGGAACACTTCATTCACTTCCTGCGGAGTCAAACCAAACCACGAGGCTAAATCAGCACCATACTGATCAACGGCGATGGTTGGAATGATCCGCCCGCCACCGATATCATCATCAGATCCAAGCGCAAAGTCAGGCAATGCACCTATGATATTGCCACCGCGAACGGCATCGCCCATGACTAGTTGGTGACCACCCCAGCCGTGATCCGTGCCATCGCCATTGGAGGTTAAAGTGCGACCAAAATCAGATTGGGTAAAGGTCACGACATTTTGTGACACGCCGCGCAGCGTAAGATCGTTTTGAAACGCAAGCAGCGCATCGCCAATGCTATTGACCAGCCCAGGTAACAAATCCACCTGATTGTCGTGCGTATCAAACCCGCCTAAGCCAACAAAAAACACCTGACGGTCATGCCCTAACATGGCTTGAGTTTGGATCAAGTTAGCCACCATCTTTAGCTGCCCCGATAAGCGATTTTGCTCTGGGTAAGCCACCGCGCTTTCATCAATACTTTCTAGTGCTACGGCAATGGTGCGGTTATTGGTTTCTGCGCCGCGAATGCGATTGGCGTACTCACGCATCATCGGATGATTATTTATTCCCAACAAACGCTGAAAAGTATTGTAGCGCGTTTGATTCCATTCTTCGGCGGGATTGCCGCCCACAAAATTTTCCCGGCCCTCGGTATTAACTGCAAAGGACTTGGCGTGAAAACCGGCTTGCCATAAATTGGTCCCATCGGTCGTAATATTCATCGACAGTGGATTGCTGGTATCCATAATGAGATCGGCCATACGCCCTGCCCAACCGGTGGTCGCATCAGTCCGTCCGAGGCCTGATTGCCACAAGGACTGCTGGTCATTGTGTGAAAATAGCTGTGGTGGCAACAGACTCTCATTAGCTTGATACTGCGCTTTATTAGCAACATGGGTCATGGGACCGACGTTACTGACAACGCTGAGCTTTTGTTGATTAAACAGCTCATACAGACTGGTAGCAAAATTCGGCATGCCTACATTATAAGTAGGGCTATCAATGGGGGTGATAGCGTTGAGCGCACTTTGCTCATAAGCGAGCGTTTGACGCACTTGCGCATAGACACTGTGCTCTGCAGTATCAGTTGGCACCAATAAATTCAGAGAATCGTGACCGCCGTATAAAAAGACACACACCAGCGCTTTATAATCATTAAATGCCCGTCCCTGACGGACCAGCTGCTGTCCCAACCCTAACTGGCTGGCCATGCCCATCGGCGTAGCCGCTAAGCCGGCCGTTGCTAACATACCTTTTAAAAACTGACGACGCGCGATAGATGATTGACGTTGACTCATAATATGCCCTGCCCGTTGCTCTTGAATAGTTACTGTTGAATTGCAAATTGTGGCGATGCACCAATTAAAAACACCAGCTCGGCGACCATTTGTGTTGGATTCAGCCAAGAGTTTCTGGCCAGATGCTCTTTTAATATGGGGGAAAACTCATCTGGCATGTTACCCGCTAACAAAATGAGATCTAAATGCGCTATCAATGCATCCAGATCATATAGCATCTCCGCTTCACGCTCTAAGCTCACAATCAGCTCGGTGGGATTTTCTTCATCGTCCGTGTAGTGTCCCCATAACCCTGTCCAGGCCATAAAGTTCGTATTTCGGACTATGTAGTTTTGGGTCAAAATAGTCATCTCCGGCGCGACCAGGCCATTTTGGGCCAGCTCTCCTTGTGGCGCATGTGTGGGCAAAAAGAAATTGAACACTGACGGCGAAGATAGTGGCGCTTGATTGAACATCCAGTCGGGATAGCCGTACTCAATGACGCCACTAGGCGTATACGCTTGCATGGCGCGCATAAACTGAATACCGCGTAATATCGGCTCTTTGACCTTGCCAAAATAACTGACCTGTTGCGCATAATCAGCTCGCGCCTCGGGATCCAACAACACGGCTTTTATTGTTGCCAGCATATCGCCGCGCTCGCCGCTGCCGTTATTATTAAATGCATTGGCCACCCTTTCGACATAAGCAGATGAAGGGTTACTGGTAACAAAAAACTGAATTAATCGTTTACCAATAAAAGGCCCAACGTTGGGATGCATAAATAGCGAGTCTAGCGCCATGGCAAGATCTTGTTCGGCGCTTTGATTAGCCGGAACCATGATGCCATTGAGTAAACGCTTCTCACCTTTATCATGGTAAGCTTCAACCGCTGTCATGGGCTCAAACGTATTGTAGTTTTGCCAATAGCGATACCAGCTTTGCTCGGTGGTACCATTAAAATTCCAACCGGTAAAAACATGTGCATAAGCTTCAATCGTAGCTTGGTTGTAAGTGGGGATGGTATTGCCCACGGCATCTAGACGCGGCTCGCCGTTGTTATGCAACTCAGTTAAACCAATGGTAAATAACTGCATCACCTCGCGTGCGTAGTTTTCATCAGGGCGAATGTTGCGCGCCGGATCCGGCTTTTCGTTACCGCGCATGCTCAGATACATGCCCATCAAGGGAGATAATGTCACATCCTCTAATAGCTGGCGAAAATTACCAAATGCATTATTGGCCAGCATGTCATAATAATTTGCGATTTGTTTGTGATTGTTATCAAAAGCGCTTTTGTCCGAAATCACGAAGATTTGGCTCAGTGCATAGGCCATTTTTTGACGCAGCTGATCTTCACCGTACACATTGATGTTAAACCATGCATTCATACGGTGATTACGCCAGATTTCCATTTCTGGAGTCGTTGGCTCGATTACCTCAAGATATTCCAGATGCGAGCTCATTGGGATCGTGACCTGCTCATCAATCCACGCTTCCACATCATTACCCGCAAGCGCTTCGATGTCATCAAGCGTAGCACCAAACGTGGCTTGATTTAAAAACCGCGCCGCATACACCGCTTGGGAGTGATAATCTGTGGGCGCATTGGGTACTGGTGTAGTTGAGCTATTATTCGTGGCGTTATTATTTGCTTGGTTGTTTTGAGAGGAGCTGTTTTGAGAGGAGCTGTTTTGTGAGGAGCTACTGGCCGTGTTGGTATTGCTCGCTGTGGCGCTTGTAGCACTGTTAGTTGGCGCTGCCGGACTTGACTCACCGCCTCCGCCACCACACGCAGATAACAATAACAGAGAGCAAATCGACACTACCGACAAAATGGCATGTTTGGTGCGTTTAATGCGTAAAGATTGCATAAAAAGATACCTTCATTGACACAAACCGGAAATATGTACACTTCTGACCTCAATTACATCCGTGTAAATACCGTATTAGTGCGTCAATGCTGGCAAGGTATGTAGTCTTGTATCGGCAAGACTACTTTTTCAATAACGATCATGCAAGTAAAAAGTTGACACCTAGGTATGAAATTCAGCTAGTTTGGAGAGATGAAAGGCTAATAAATGTGAAAACACGTGCGTTTTGCTCAACAAAACGTCAAACTCGCCAGAAAATGACATTCTTCGGCTTTTTTTGTTGACACAAACCGGCGAATCTCTATAATAGCGCCTCACTTGCTTAGGCAAGGATTAAAGAAGCGGACGCTTAGCTCAGTTGGGAGAGCATCGCCCTTACAAGGCGAGGGTCACTGGTTCAAGCCCAGTAGCGTCCACCACTCTTTTTAGTAACAACATCAATACCTTGGACGCTTAGCTCAGTTGGGAGAGCATCGCCCTTACAAGGCGAGGGTCACTGG
>CAZLGJ010000160.1:0-5287 GCA_964559075.1 uncultured Glaciecola sp. | reverse complement strand
GCCTTGAGTTGATCCATCGAGTACTTGTTTGCGGGTTTAAAAAATGCTCTCATCTGTTTGGAGTTTTCAGTGTCGTTGTAGCCAAGTCCAACAATTGTAATTTTTGTTTTCGAGTCCCCTAATTGCTTAAAGTAGAAGACAGACCAAGTGTCTTTTGCGGCCTCTTCAAACTTGAAACCCTTCGGGAATCCAGTTGCTTTGATCGACAGCATGCGTTTAGGGTCATAGCAAAGAATGGTGTTCTCGATGGTTGTTTCATCTCCAAGCTTACCTTCCTTGTTGTAATTTGCTCGCCATTTGCCACCGACGCGGAAGTCAATATCAGCCAGAGGAGCTGTCCATGATTTGAGACCATCAGTCGTCGTGAACGCATTCCACACGTCGTCGATATTCGCTGCAATTTCGAATTCATCGACAACGCGGTCTTCTTGCCCGAGAACGGGTACATTAAACAGCAGGCAACATAGCAGGGTCAGAATAGTAATTTTTAACATTTCTAAATTCTTTCAATTCGAGTGTTGAATCGGCTTTTTCAAGAATATGGCACTAAGGTAATGGCTGAACCAAATCAATGAAACAATCAAGAAGCCAAAGAAGAGCCCAATGACTGGTGAGCAAAATGCCCAAATCCAATTGCCCAAAGAGGAGGCCTTGGCAATTTTTATTTCCAATGCGTCACCGTGAACGACTTTTATTGAAGCAGATTCATCGCCCAGTAAGCTGGAAATTCCACAAGCAATTCCTATCAATGTGAATGTCACTATGATAATCAGATAGACCGAGTAGCTCGACTTGCCAGTTGCGCCCGCTGGAGAGCGGATTGTAGAGTTCGTCTTTCATCGATGGGTCAAATTTTAGCATTGATTGGAGGCAGTAATGCATCGACAGTTGCTGCAGACTAACATGATTTGCTCCGTTCAATTATTGCTGTTCGAAGTTTTCACAAGCGGCTGAAAGCCTCCATAAGCCATTCGTTCGGGATCAAAAACTGGTGCCGAAGGGTCGATCAACGGCGCGATCAAGTCCACCATTCGCGGATCGGATTTAACTTTCTCATTCACTCTGTCACGGGCTTCACGAGAGCCGAATACGACCCAGCCAAACACGACTACTTCATCATTTTGTGATTCCACAAGATCTGGGAATGAACGTGTGCCCTCTCGAGTCATGTCGTCACCGATGTACTCAAAATAATCGAGAGCACCGTGTTCCAAATATATTTGCGCAACCGCGTCTGCGACTTTCGCGTATTTGTCTACGTGTTTGCGCGAGATCGGAAAAGTGAATCCATCAATGTAGTCAGCCATGCTTTTACCGTTCGGAGTATGTGATTCCTGAGCTAATAGAGAAAGCGAGAAGGACATCAAGAAGCTTATTAATTCGGAAATACTTCCTGTATTGTTTTTGGCCGAGGATATTTTCCTGCGGCAACGCTTTCGATGAATTTCATCACGGTTCTAGAGATTTCATCCTCAGGTGCCCGGCTGACCGCATCGGATGCGCACTTGACGGCAGCTTCATCGTCGCCTGCAAGCAGATGAGCCAATGAAAGATTGCAAACGAGTCCGGGATCTTCAGGTTTATTCTTTACGGCGGCTAAACAAAATTGAAGAGCGAGTTCTGATTCGCCGCAATCAAGCGCCGCCAATCCTGCTTCACGAGCAACATCGGGTTGGGATGGATTTATCTGATATGCGCGACCAAACCAATGCAGTGAAGCTTCGTGATCACCGATTCGCTGATGAATTTTTCCCAAAGCCCACATGGACTGCCAACCAACCGGATTGATTTCGAGTGCCTGCTCAAAGCAAGTGATTGCTTTCTTCAATCTTTTTCGAGTGAGCCACCCGGGCGTGCCCTGCAAGTTTGCTTCATGAATGAAGAGACTTCCGTTGACAATCTCCCAGCCGCGCTTTGTCAGGGCATTGTGACGGTCTGCCTCATCTTGAGTGAATTCGTAATTCATAGGCGAACTTCAGGTCAAAATAGAATTCTAAAGGCCACCACCGACGATTGGTAAATGCAGCTCAGTCGCGTCCAAATCAACGGTCAATTCTGTTCCCGGTTCTGGCCAGAGTGTGAAGTCTCGATCACTCGAAAAAATCATCAGACCGATTTGTTGGCCCGCTGGAATGATTTGATCATCCGGCTGAAGGTCAAATTCCAAATCGTAAAATTTACCCGGTTCCAATGGAGCACTTTCGGTCAATGACTTGTGGTTTTGTGGGTCAGCCCAACCTCGCGTGATGATATTATCATTGATCGATCTGGTTCGCTTCTTCCAGGGAAGTGATACGACCCATACGGAAAGATTGACGGCGGGCCTGTCCGAAGCGACTCGAATTTTCAGTTTTGAAGTGCCAGAAATATGAACGGGTGATTCAAGCGTTGGCGTCACGAACAAAAGTCTGTTTTCGGATTCGGATTTTGCTGCCAGTTTGCTTCCGCTGATAGAGACATCGTCAGTCAACGTTTCCGTGCCCTGCCCTTCTGATTTTTCAGTTGTCAAAGATCCAATCTCTAGGCCACCGCTGGTTGGATAAAACGAAACCATCTTTGCACCGGGATGAGGGTAGTCAGCGTAGTCGGTAGGTTCGTTGCGCGAGTCACCTTCGCGAACGACACGAGATTTAGGATCGTTTTCGACTCCATTTTCGATTCCATACAAGTAGCGAGTAAACCAGCGGTTTTGCATCGATCGAGTTGGTGGTCCACCATGTCCGCCTTGGTGCAGAAAAATTTGGACTGGCACGTCGCCACGTTGCTTTAACGATTCGTATACTCGAACAGAGTGAGCTGGCATGACGTTCCAGTCGTTGAGCCCATGAGCGATCAGTGTTGCGGCTTTAACCTTGTCCAGCTTGCGGACGTAGTCACGCCCTGCCCACCAATCACTGTAGTCACCCGATTCGCGATCGATGTTCGCGAGAATATCCTTGTCACGGCTTTCGCAATCGCAATAGTCACGCATGTTAGGGTCACCACTGTTGACGAAATCGTAGAGCACGTCGACGTCTTCCCCCATGTAGCCGCCCGGGTGTCGCACAAGTCCGTTGCTGCGGTAGTAGTGATAATAGGACGTGTTTGGTGCAATCGGAATGATGGCTTCTAAACCATCAACACCGGTGGTCGCAGCGGCGATTGGCAGCGTTCCGTTGTAACTGGTTCCGGTCATGCCAACTTTGCCCGTGCACCATGTTGTTGCAACCACTTCCTCCTCGCCATCTGCTTCAGTGAATCCTTTCGCACGCCCATTGAGCCAGTCAATCACAGCTTTGGGAGCGAGCGATTCATTCTCGCCACCAATCGTGACACAGCCTTCCGACAAACCGGTTCCGGGCGAGCACGAATGGACAACTGCGAACCCGCGAGCAATCCAGTAATTGGTGTGGCCACGCGAGATGACAGGGCGAAGACTTCGATGCTTGATATCTTTGGGGTGTTTGTGTTCAGGAGGCGTTTCGCCGATTTCGTGTTTCGGATCCCAAAACGTTCCTTTCTCATTACCAGCGGTTCCCGCGAAGTAAGGGCTGGTGTTGTAGACCACAGGTACCTTTAGTCCTTCGGTGTCTGTTTGAATTGGGCGAGAAACTGAGACATGCACTCGATCCAACTTGCCGTTTCCATCTGAATCGAACTCAGTTTCTACCCACAGATCGTGATTGATTCTGTTGGCTTCTCCTTTAAATGCGGCGACTTCTTGTGCTTCGCCGTCAACGAAAACAGGAGTCGTTTTTGTTTCAACGTCTTTCTGTGCCAAAGCGGTAGAAGCAAGTGTTAGGCCAATAGCGATACAGTAGGAGAATGTTTTCAAGTTCGACATGTGTTTAATTGTTGGGAATTCAGCTTGAGTTGTAGGGGCGTTTGCGAGTGAAAATGAGAAGTCACGGATCGCATTGACGGCGAAATCTCAGTCTCATGAGAGGGTGGGCAGTTCAAAGCCTTTCCTGGCCGTTCGTGACAGCATGCTCGATGCCAATTCATCATCGATGATCGTTTCATTTGCGGGATCCCATTTTATGACGCGGCCAAGTCGCGCCGCGATCGCGGAAAGGTGACAAGTGTTCAAGATTTGAACATGAGAGAAAACATCGGATACCGGTAGGCCTCCTTCGCTGATGCAGCGGTAAAAGTTTTGTTTGTGGTTTTCAAAAGGTTTGCCTTTGTAGAATTGAACCAAGTCTTCCTGCCCGAATTTGTCCTTGTCCCATTTTTCTTCGATTGGTTTTCCAGTGATCTTGCTCCGATTCACAAAGATGCGACCTTTTTCGCCTTCGAACAAGATACCGTTGTCGACGCGACTGCTGATGTCCATTTGCAAGCCATCAGCGAACATGCATTTGATGTTGAAGTCATGAGACGTGTTGAAGGAGTCAACGGCTAACGGATTCCCGTCTTTGAATTCAACCGGATGCTTTGCATCAGTTCCGTCGATCGAAATGGGGCCCTGCCCCGGAAGATGTTTGTTAACGGCCCAAGAAGCAATGTCGACGTGGTGAGCGCCCCAGTCAGTGAATTTTCCGCCTGAGTATTCGTACCACCAGCGAAAGCTTCCGTGCACTCGTTTCTTGCGATAGTCTTGAGCTTCTGCCTGACCTTGCCACATGTTCCAGTTTAAATTCTTGGGAGCATCTCCTTTTGCGAATGGTCCGCCGACGGCGCCGCCATCAATGCCGATCGTGATCTTCTTAATTTTTCCTAACAGTCCTTTTTGAACCATGTTGACGGCTCGCAGGAACAAGCCTTTGCTACTTCGCTGTTGTGTTCCGATGAAGAAGACTTGGTCTTTATACTTCTTGCAAGCTTTACGAATCAGTTGGCTTTCTGCGATCGTCAACGACAATGGCTTTTGACAGAAAACATGTTTGCCGGCTTGCAATGCTTCGACCGCAATCTTTACGTGCCAATGATCCGTTGTGACAATGCTAACGACATCAATATCGTCTCGTTCGAGTACTTTGCGATAGTCTTCATACTTGTCTGCTTTGCCCTTTCCGATCTTCTCGTCGTTGGCGGCTCGGTCGGCATGATTTGAATCGACATCACAGACGGCAACGATATCGCCAAAGCGAGCGTGATTGCGAGCGTCGCCCGTTCCCATGCCGCCGACTCCAATGCACCCGATCATTGGTCGATCGTTCTTTGAAATATTGGCGTACGATTTTTTGTTCCACGGAACGAACGGGATCGCTGCCGCAGCAGAAACAGACTTTACGAACTGGCGGCGGTCTGAGCGTAGAGAATTAAACGCGGGCATTTAAGATTCCAAAATTGAAACGTGTTGGAT
>CAZLGJ010000159.1:1430-5332 GCA_964559075.1 uncultured Glaciecola sp. | reverse complement strand
ATATAAAACTCCGCTTGCGCGCTCAATTGCGCAATAATTAAAAATACAGGGCGCGGATTATACGTAAAACACCAAGATTGATCAAGTCAGATCCCGAGAAAAAATCATTTTTTTGCTTACCCATTTATCTGTACAGACATTTACCCCCAAATGGCGTTAGAATAGAGGTGAACCGCAAGGTATTATTGATTTTTCAACAATTAATCTGTATTTTGCCAGCCTTGAATATAACGCTTTTTTTTCCAGTTGATGATACTTTTGTGATGCCCACTATGACTTTATCCCAAATCACCGAGCTTGCCAAAGACGACATGCTTGCAGTGAACGCTTTAATCCAGGAACAAGTTGCTAGTGACGTCAGTTTGGTCAATCAATTGGGGTTTTATATTGTCAACAGTGGCGGTAAGCGGTTGCGTCCCTTACTCACCGTGCTTGCCGCGCGTGCTTTGAACATCGAAAGTCACCAGCACCATACGCTCGCCGCCATTATTGAGTTTATTCATACTGCCACATTATTGCATGATGACGTCGTGGATGATTCTAAGATGCGGCGTGGTCGCGAAACAGCGAATGCGATGTTCGGCAACGAAGCTAGGGTGTTGGTTGGGGGATTTTTTGTATTCGCGTGCATTCCAGATGATGGTCACACTTGATTCGATGAAAATTATGCAAATTTTATCAGATGCGACCAATGAAATTGCGCAAGGTGAAGTGATGCAGTTGATGAATGTCAACGACCCAGACACCACTGAAGCATCCTATATGGCGGTCATTTATTCCAAAACTGCACGATTATTTGAAGCCGCAACACAACTTGCAGCGGTCTTAACACGACAAGACGAAACTGTTGAACATGCGCTTAAAGAATACGGCAAACATCTAGGCACTGCTTTTCAGTTAGTTGACGATATTTTGGATTACACTGCCAATGCTGATGATATGGGCAAAAATGTCGGTGATGATTTAGCTGAAGGCAAACCTACCTTACCGCTATTACACGCGATGTGGCATAGCGACAGTGCTACTCAAACAGTCATTCGCGATGCCATAGAACAGGGCAACGGTCTCGACAATTTTGATAGAATATTACGCGCCATGCAGCAAACAGGTGCGCTGGATTACACAATGCAGATTGCTAAAAACGAAGCTGAACTGGCGATAAAGCATCTACAGATTATTCCGGAGTCTCCCTTTAAAGAGGCGTTAATTGGACTTGCGCACCTTGCGGTGGAGCGCAATGTATAGGTATCTCATCGGTTGCCTATTGGTAATCTGCTCTTTGCCTGCAAGCTTCATTTGATCCTGATCCCACCTTTGAACAAATAGAAACGGCACTAGCCAATGATGTCACGCCTCGGCTCATTAAGCTTGGCTTGCTTGAAACGGCTGGATGGTATCGTTTGGAGGGCGATATGGATACTGAGCAACAAATCTGTGAGCAAGCGCTTGCGATTAACTCGACACTCTCTTACCCACTGACATTATTTTTTACACCCGATGCCCAATACCCTGCGAGATATTTTAATAGAGGCATTACCGGCGAGGTTAAGACCGAAATCACAATCGATAAGTGCGGCCGAGTGATCGATATTAAGGTGCTAGAAAATACCCAAACGCGTAGCAAGTTTATTAAATCTTCGCTGAAGGCCATCAAAAATTATCAATTTATTCCAAAGTATACCGATGGCGAATCTGAAGCAGTGCTAACTTACCAACACACTGTGATGTTTGCTCTATCGCGACGGGAAAGTAACTCGGACAATTCGCTGGAACAACTGAATCGCTTATCACAACCTATGCGCACCTCGGCTCCATCAGATCACAGATACTAGTCCAAGCGAGACATATTCTCGTTATATGTTGCATGCACAATGATGTTGTCCTCGATGCGAACGCCACCATAGGGTCTAAACGCCTCGACTCTATCCCAATTAATAAATGCCGACTCTGGTGTCGCTTTGAGTTTCGCTAACAAGCTGTCGATAAAATATAATCCTGGTTCGATGGTGTACACATGCCCTGCTTCAACCATGCGCGTGCAACGCAAAAATGGATGCGCCTCCGGCGGTGGGTTAGGTGTGCCGCGATCGTCAAACACATGGCCGCCCACGTCGTGCACCTGCAGCCCCAAAAAGTGCCCAATACCGTGCGGGAAGAATGTCTTGGTAATTCCTTTTGCTACTGTATCCTCTGGCGCAAGATTAACAATTTTCATATCGTGCAGGATCTGTGCGATACCCTCATGTGCCAACTCATGGATGGTGACATAAGAGGTCTTGGGTTTGAGTAAATCCGCTAAGCGCAAGGTCAACGATTCTACTGCGTTTATCAGTTGCGCAAACTCATTGTCTTGCATAGCGTAGGTACGTGTAATATCTGCGGCATAACCATTGAACGATGCCCCAGCATCAATCAAAAAGCTGCGTGATTCACTTGGTGCGTCTTGCTCAAGTACCGTGTAGTGCAAAATCGCGCTATTCTCATTGAGCGCAATAATGTTGCCATAAGGAACTTGATTATCTCCTTGGCGCACCGCTCTCAAATAAGCTAAGTTAATATCAAACTCACTTAATCCGTCTCTAAATGCTTGTTCTGCAGCTGCGTGACCGCGTAGTGCGAGTCGATTTGCTGCACGCATACACGCTAATTCATAATCGCTTTTGACGGCGCGATGATAATGCAAATAATGCAGCGCCCGATCCGGGTTGATATGTTCAAAGCCCAAGGCTTTGGCCACTTCGATATACTCGCCGACGTAACCGTGACGCGATTTGTCAAACGGCAAATGCTTTTCGACCTGATTGGCCTGTGCTAATAATACCAATTCAAATTCATCAACCCAGTAGTCGTTGGGGATGGGCGGTACTTTGTGCCAAAAATCATCTGGACGATAAAAAATCAATTTGGGTTTGCTTTGCCCATCTACCACCAACCAACAGTTGGGATTGTCCACTACCGGGCACCAGGCTTTAAACTGCGGATTGACGTGAAACGGATAGTGGTTATCGTCTAAGAACATGCGTTTGGCCTGCCCAGAATGGATGACAAGTCCATCTAAGCCCTCGCGTTCAAGCGCTTCACGCGTGATTTGCTGGAGCTTAGTAATATGCTGAGGATATAACTGAGGTAAGTTTGCTATCGTGCTATCTGTCATAGTCTGCCGGTCAATGGTGTTGTTATTATGGGCATAGTATACGAAGGTTGTAGATAAAATACTATGGCTGCGCTGACAGACTTGCCCGTGAGGGTGTTGCACTTAAATCATCCACACTCACATACGGCGCGCGCCAAGGTTCCCAAAATGCACTTTCCACCTGGAGCTGGTGTGCGTAGATATGTTCATATGCAATTACTGCTTGGGTGTATTCGCGTGTTTCTTTGTAGGGTATTGTCTCAATCCAAATATCCAATGGCATCTCATGCTGAGGTAACCAACTTTCGACGCGCCGCCAACCGGCATTGTAGGCGGCTGTGCGCAGCACAGGATGGGGACTGAGACGGTTAGCTAAGTACGCGAGATATTGCGCACCAAATTCAGTACTGTATTTCGGTTGCTTTAACTTACTTGAGCGAATGGGCCGCTTAGCCAAGTAACTGGCGGTATCAGGAAGAATTTGCATGAGTCCATACGCGTTTGCACGTGACCGTGCCTCTGGATTATACGCACTCTCACGGCGTGCAATGGCATATAGCCAACTCAAGGGTAAATCGTAACTGTCAGCCGCTGCGATAAACTCAGGCGCAAAGCCCTGTGGAAAGCGTTGCGCCAACGCGCCCATCTGCCCAAATTCTGCCATTGCGTAAATTGCGCGTTCATGCCACTGCGCTTGTCCTGCCAACCAGCCCGCGGCTGCCCCTTGTTCATCATTCAAGCCCCGCAATAACTGTCGCCACACTTGCAA
>CAZLGJ010000159.1:0-1420 GCA_964559075.1 uncultured Glaciecola sp. | reverse complement strand
CACCCACCTGCCAGAGCGCAAGCGCAGTTTGTAGCTGACGGTTTTGGCTCAACTGTTTGAGCATGGCGGCAGTGGGCCTGTAATCTTGCTCATTCAGTGCGATAGGTTGGCCTAGTTGGCGAGCGGCCAAAAAGCCGTAGTAGTGGCGCTCTTGACTCACATTTTGGAGCCATTTGCTCGCTTCCTGTGGACGCGAGGATTGTAAGCTACGCGCATACCAATATCGAGTCCGGGCGTCGGTCGGCTTATTCCCCCGTGCAATTTGGGTATCAATATATTGACTTAATGCAGGCCAAGCTTGCTGACGCAGTAAATGCGTAATAGTCCAGTGGGTTAGACGCTCTGAACGCCCTAGCTGATTTGCTTTGGCTAACCACCTATCGGCCTCAGGTGCTTGTTGTAAGGCCAGCCGCACTGCCAGTGCTTCAGTAAGGGCAAAGCGTTGCGACTGAGTTAAAGTCACAAAACCCGGCAGGTCACTTATAATGGTAATAGCCAAATCGCTGTCTTGCCAAATCAAGCGGCTCAAACCAAAGTTGAGTAGCTCACGCAGCGCCATTGGCTCTATGTGCCCCCAGCGTTCTACGCGCTTTACATAGCCATAGCTGTTGGCAACTTGCCCCCATAACTTACCCACGTCTTGTTGTGATGCAGGCAGCAAAGAGGTGAGGTAGGGAATTAGGCGCGGGTGGCCTTTTTTAGCGACTAATTTAATCCGGCTCAGTACTATCTCTGGTGTCATCAAACCAGCTTTGCGCCATACGGCAAAGGGTCTATCACACTTCTTGTCCTGAGATTGATAATGCACAAATAAGCGCTCTAGCTCTTGGTTAAACAAAGCTGCCGAAGCACTATCTACCACTTTATATCCAAGGTATTGGCACTGTAATCGCGTATTTAACCAATGCCAGGGGGTTTGTTCTATCCAAGTGATAAAACTACGACGGTCGCGGTTGGCCAAAAACGCAATGTAGCGAAACTGCAAATGTTTGATAAAGTCAGTGCCTTGATGGGCTAATAAAAACGCTTCAACCACGCTACTGGGCAAATCCGACATAAACTGCAAATAATAATAGCGCTGCACATAGGGAAGCAGTACATGGCTCTGTGGCCATTGCTTTTGCAAGGACCAGTATCTTTGTCTATCTTTAGTGCGTATCGCCAGTTTAGTGCGTTCGTAGAGGGTGCGTTCAGCTTCACTTAGCTGTAGTGCTCGAGGCAACTCAAAGGGTGCCAGCTGCTGTTTAAAGTCCTGCTGCGTATCCGCAATGGCCACAGCTGCATTTGGCCAAAGCACCAAAGCGCTTAAGCAACAACACCAGAGCAATATTACGCGAGCAAACATAGACCGCCAAGCACACCCAAAAAACAATGAGAGATGCGTTTAAGTATATAAGTTCATAATTAATTTGCATGGTTG
>CAZLGJ010000158.1:0-5402 GCA_964559075.1 uncultured Glaciecola sp. | reverse complement strand
CTTCGTCTGACACGTAGCGTGTAAAGTCGGCGTTGAGGGCTGCTTCAGTTTGAATATACTTACCTGGCTTGAATGAGGTCGGTGTATCTGGACCTAAAGATGGGTTGATGGTGTTTGAGATAGCGTAGTCGATGGAGTTTTCACCGAAGCTAGCGCTGACATCAAAGGTGGTTTCGTTAGCTAAATCACCACGCGCACCGACAACCAATGAGAAGTCTTCTACTTCACCACCAAACTTCGGCGTAAAGCCACCTGGGAACATTTCGTTAAATGCAAAACAATCCGGGTTGTTAGCAACTTCGTTGATATAACGCGTGCTTTCTAACACATTGTCACCAACCGCAATTGTTGGACAGTTACCTGACATATCGCCAGTAACATCACCGATTAGTAAGAGTTGTTCACCGTTTGGACCTGTGCCACCGTCGTTAACACCGCCACGATTGTGCGGGTTACGATAGTAGAAACCACCTTCCACTTCACGAACCGCATAGTTAGAGAAGAGGTATGCTTGGCTATCATCAGTCAAATCAAAGCCCATGTTTAAGAAAAACTTAGTGTCGTCTTTGATTTCTGGGCTACCCCAGATTTGAGCTGGGTCACGAACAAATACGTTACCTGCTGCTGATAATGCTGCAGCATCGTCACGCTGTACAGAGCGAGATGTGGGATCCGCGACACGCGTTTCCGCAGAGAAGTTAGCAAAGGTGTTTTCACCAAGCGAGAAGCCTTTGTTGAATGAAACTTGATAAGTATCACCGTCGCCTTCAAAGTATTCACCGCCAAAGACTTCAACCATACCGCCTTCGTCATCGTCTTTTAACGCAAAGTTGATTACGCCAGCGATGGCATCAGAGCCGTACTGAGCCGCAGCGCCGTCACGCAGGACTTCGATTTGCTTAAGGGCGATCGTCGGGATAGTCGAAATATCCGGTCCTTGTGCACCGTCACTGATTTGGCCACCTAAGAAGGTGATGACTGCAGAGCGGTGGCGACGCTTACCGTTGACCAAAATCAACGTGTGATCAGGAGCCAAACCACGTAAGTTAGCAGGGCGCACCAAGGTAGATGCATCGTTGATAGGCTGGTCGTTAACGTTTAATGAAGGTACTACCGCTTGCATCATTGATGTCATGTCGGTTGAACCTTGGGCACGAAACTCGTCGGCACCAATAATGTCTACTGGAACTGGAGAGTCGCTGACTGAGCGAGGTGCTGCGCGAGTACCGACAATCGCAATTTTTTCCACGGCCGCTTCTGCATTTGAATCTTGTGCATTAGCTAGTGGGGTATAAAGCAGAGTAGTGGTTGCGCTGGCAGCTAGTGCAACGCCGACGTGACGTGCAATCTTACTGAAAGGTGTGTTCATGTTGTTTCCCTGTTTTCCTTGATGAAAATTTGTGTATCTTAATCTGTTGCTATCCGTGAGAAGTAACATAACTATCACTTCTATACTGTCATTATCCTACACAAGGAGGACAAATTTAGCTTTATGCGAGTATAATCATAAAAAATTGAAATTTCTATGGCTTAATGTCACAAAACATGTACTGCATGGGCGAAACCGGCCTTTTCGAGTACATAATATTGAAGATATGTATGCGGTCGGTCTTAAAATTCGCTTTTCACGAAGATATAAATTTGAAGACTTTGCTTAATTGAATTGGTACAAGAGGCCGGACTTGAACCGGTATCACTCGACACGAAGTGGCCTCACGAGCGGCGGATTTTAAAAAGTTTATGTATTTTTATTCGAAAAATTCACATAATACGCGCATAATATAAGCATATCATGCAGAGGTATTTATGAACGTTTCCCTTGGTTCTGAATTTGAAAAACGCATTAATGAAAAAGTTGCTTCAGGCCTTTATACATCTGCCAGTGAAGTGATTAGGGATGGTCTCCGTTTGTTGTTTGAAAAAGATGTATCTAAGCAACAACAACTAGAAATCTTACGGCAAGAGGTTAGCAAGGGCTTTGAGCAGTTGTCTAGTGGACAAACTTCTGATAAGTCAGCATTGGATATTTTTGCTGAAGTAAGTAAAGAAATCGATGGCAAGCTATAAACTTTCAGAGCTTGCTGAAGAAGACTTACGCCTCATATCAGTCAGAACCATCGATGATTGGGGGACGGCCACAGGCAGAAAAGTATATCTTGCTTCTTCATAATATAATGAAAAAAATCGCGGCAACTCCAGATATTGGTAAAAACAGACCTGAGCTATTTAAAGATGCGAAAAGCTTTCCGGCATAAAAACACATCGTGTTTTACTGGAAGTCTGAGGCAGGCATCTAAGTTGCCAGAATCCTTCATCAAAGAATGGATCCGTTATTCCAGTTTGAGTGAAATGTCTGAAATTTTATATTTTGCAAAAGATTGGTACCAGAGGCCGGACTTGAACCGGCACACCCTCACGGGCGGCGGATTTTGAATCCGCTGCGTCTACCAATTCCGCCACTCTGGCACTGTAGATATGGATTTACCGAATTGGTGCGCAGATTATAGCGATGATGTCTGCACAAGCAAGCCTTTTATTGATAAAATGCGTAAAAAGCGTAAATACGCACAAAACACGCACAAAAAATGAGCCCTATGAGTACACCAGATAAACAAACCGCTGCCCCCAACCTCGCTGAAGCCGATTACCCGCGCGCTAGTTTTATGCGCCGCTTAGCCGCCATGATCTACGATGCTTTGGTGGCCGTGGCGATTGCTATGTTATCGGGCTTATTGATGTCGGTGATATTAGCCGCGCTGTATTCCAACGGTTTAGTTGGCCAAGCTTACCCCGAATATTTGGTCTATTCCCAAGAGTCCTTGTCATTTAAGCTGATTATGAATAGTTGGGTGATTTTTTGGGTGGTGGCGTTTTTTATGTGGTTTTGGGCCAAAGGCGGCCAGACGATTGGCATGCGCGCATGGCGCCTGCGCTTGTTCAGCAGTATTTCAGAGCCGGTCAGCTTTACCCGGCTATTAGTGCGCTTGCTTACTAGTTTGTGCGGGTTTGGCACTGTGTTGGTGCTGTTTGATCGCAAACACAAACTCGCGCTGCAAGACCGTGCTTCACAGATGGAAATGCTGGTCCTAACCAAAGGCGCCAACGACCACAAAAACTGGCAGTAACCACGCACAATATTGGCAGTATGGTGCTAACGCCCCAATATTGCCGTCTAGTTTGCCTTGCGCAGCAACAGCAGCGCAATCCCAGCAAATAACACCGAAGGCAGTAACGCGCCCAGCACCGCAGGCACGTTATAAACCAGTGCAAAGGGGCCAAATATCTGGTTGGCAATAAAGAAACCAAAGCCAGTTAACGTGCCCATGATGATCCGTGCCCCCATTGAGGTAGAGCGCAGTGGGCCAAAGATGAACGAAAACGCCATCAACAGCATGACGCATACCGAAACCGGCTGGACGATTTTACGCCACATGGCTAACTCATAGCGCTTGGCATCTTGCTGGTTGTTTTCTAGGTAGTCTACGTATTCGGCTAGGCCTTGAATTGATAGCGCCTCGGGCTTGACGGTCGCCACGCTTAATTTATCCGGTGTCAGTCCCGCTCGCCACTCTAATAACGACACCCGATTAGCCGAGATAGACGCTTCGTTGAAGTAGGTGATTTGCACGTCTTGTAATGCCCACGAGTCTTCGACAAAGTCGGCTTGTTGGGCATGAATAATTTGCGTCAGTGCCAAGCTATCATCAAATTTGTAAAGCGTGACATCCCCTAACACGTCTTGTTGAAACACTTGCCCAATCTGTACAAAATCCTGACCGTCTTTGGTCCATGCCGATTTATTGCCGGTGAAAATTTGTCCCCGAGAGAGGGCTTCATTGCGAATTTGCTTGGCTTTGGTTTCGCTAATTGGGGTGAGAAACTCCCCGATAAGCAGGATAACTAGCACCATGACAATGGCACATTTCATGGCCGATTGAATGATTTTCCACTTACTCATGCCGGCTGCTTGCATCACAACCAGTTCGGAGTTACTCGCCAGCACGCCCATACCGATGAGACCGCCAATCAAGGTGGCCATGGGGAAGAACTGTTCGAGATCGCGGGGTATGCTGTACAGGACAAAAATCCCTGCGACAATCAAATCGTAATCGCCTTCACCGACTTTGCGCAGCTGTTCGACAAATTTAATTAAGCTGCTCAAACCAATTAACGTGGTTAGGGTGACAAACACTGTGCCTAACAACGTCCGGGCGATATACACATCAATAATCGAAAACATTAGGTTTTGGCTCCTTTGATGAGTTTGCGCACCTTAACGCCGGTGCTTCGCTGGCGCGAAATCAGCACAAAACCGATGGCTAAAATGATCCCGTGTACCCACCATAAACCCAGCCCATCAGGGAGTTTACCATCCTCCAAGGCGCGCCTAGCGGCCATCAACAATAAAAAGTAACCTAGGTATAACAAAATCCCCGGCAGCATTTTACCAAACCGTCCTTGGCGCGGATTGACCGCAGCTAAAGGAACGGCAATCAAGGTCAAAAACGGCAATGACAGTGGGATGGCAATGCGCCACTGTAGTTCAGCGACAGCCTCAGAACTCGGGTCATCAAGCAGGGCACTAGTCGGAGCTGCGGCGATTTTACGGCGCATTTCGTCCGGAGCGCGTTCGCCAATTTTGATCCGATATTCATCAAACGTCACGGTTTGATACTGCACGCTCCCCAGCTCACCAGCACTTTGTTTACCATTATATAGAGTCAACAATTGACTGCCATCGGCGAGCACTTCGATGTCACCCGATTCCGCATAAATGACTTGAACGGTGTTGTTGTCAGTGGTGTCAACTTGCGATAAAAAGATTTTGACCAGCTGGTTCGCCTGAGTTTCAACTTCATGCACAAAAAACACCACATCGTCATTTCCTGTTTGTTGAAAGCGACCGGGAATAATCGCTGCAATTCCGGATTTGGCCCCTGCTTGTTCGCGTAACTGGTACTCTTGCTCCACGGCCATGGGCGCGAACACCATAGTAATACTGGCGGTAAGGAGCCCCAACAACAGCGATAGCACCAAGGTGACCCGCGTGACATACCACTCCGAGACCCCGCATGCGCGTAAGACTGTCATCTCAGAATCGACATAAAAGCGCCCGTGGGCAATCATGATCCCCAAAAAGAAACTAATCGGTAAAATGAGTGACGCTAACACTGGTGAATACAGGCTTAAAAAGCCGATCACTAGGTTGGCGGGGATTTCGCCATCAGTGGCATCGCCAAGCACGCGCACAAATCGCAAAGTAATAAAAATAGCCATCAGAATAAAAAAGATTGCCACCTGGGATTTGAGCGTTTCTTTGAGGAGATAGCGGAAAATTAACATAAGATGATTGCTCAACAAAAGTGTGAATTTCAGTAGCGAAAGTTGAATTTTTAAGTAAA
>CAZLGJ010000157.1:0-5410 GCA_964559075.1 uncultured Glaciecola sp. | reverse complement strand
GCCGCGTAGCGGGTTCACCAAACGTCTGGAACGTTTGGTACCGCCGAAGGCGCCCGCAGGGGCAGTGCCATGGATGGCACTGAGTACACCCCGCCAACTCCACCAAACAAAATAATCCTGCGCTAACCTCGTTATCATCTATGATTTAGACATAAAATTAGTGATACATGCCGATAAGGAAATGAAAGTGGCAAAAACAATTAACCTAGCTATACAAGGTGGTGGTGCGCACGGCGCCTTTGCCTGGGGGATGCTAGATGCATTGCTTGAGGATGGCCGGATCTCGGTGGAAGGCATTTGTGCAACCTCTGCTGGTACCATGAATGCGCTGGCATTTGCTGACGGCTTGTTGCGGGATGGACCGCAGGGAGCGCGAGATAAGCTTGAACAGCTATGGCGTGGAGTCTCGAATGCTAGCACCTGGGCGAGTCCAGTAAAAGCAGAACCATGGCAAGCGTTCAGCAATTTTGGAGAATCACTGTGGAACATGGATCAGTCCATCAGTTTCGCATGCTTTGATAGCCTTTCACGCATGTTTTCCCCCTACCAATGGAATATTTTTGACATTAACCCTCTGCGAGACCTACTTCTCAAACAAATCGACTTTGAAGCACTTCGCAACCAAGACCAAACCAAACTATTTATCTCCGCCACCCACGTACAAAGCGGGAGAGTAAAAGTGTTTAATGCCTCTGAGGTGTCTATTGATGTTGCACTTGCATCGGCTTGTCTACCGTTTGTGTTTAAAGCGGTTACGGTGGATGGTGAAGATTATTGGGATGGCGGCTATATGGGTAACCCCTCTCTTTATCCGCTGTTTTATGCCACGGACGCACGTGATGTGATGATAATGCATATTAACCCGTTAAATCGTCCTGAAACTCCCAAAACGGGCTCGGATATCATGAACCGCATTAATGAAATAAGCTTTAACGCTTCGTTGATCAAAGATATTCGTGCTATCGCATTTGTCAAAAAACTCATCGCCGCTGATATGCTCAAAGATGAATACAAGTGTCAATTTAAAGATGTGCTTGTCCACTCAGTGCGAGCGGACAGCGCAATGTGCGATTTGAGCGTAACCAGTAAGTTTCGTGCGGATTGGCCGTTTTTATGTCACCTAAAAGATCGCGGTCGTGAAGCGATGCAAGCTTGGTTAAGTCAGCATTATGCAAAATTAGGCAAATGTGACAGTGTCGATATTGATGGAGAGTACTTGCACTCGCTCAATTCGATGTTTGCACCAAAACAACACTGCCGGTAACCACAACTGCCCAGCTCAAATGCTACTAATGTATTGACCTAAACAGTTACTCAAAGGCCATTACTTTTGAAAAAAAGCTGTTAGAATATAGCGTTTTTTTTATTTAATTAGGATGTAAATATGGCAGATTTCAATAAAATCTTACCCCCTGGTGATTACACTAACGGCTTTGTAAACGTGGTAGTCGAAATACCAGCAGGTAGTAACCACAAGATCGAATGGAACCGTGAACTTGCGGTCTTTGAATTGGATCGTGTTGAACCAACAATTTTTGCTAAGCCAACCAACTACGGCTTTATTCCACAAACACTTGATGAAGACGGTGATGAGCTAGATGCCCTGATCATTACTGATCAACCATTACCTACAGGTATCTTTTTAAAAGCAAAGGTCATTGGTGTAATGAAGTTTGTCGACGATGGTGAAGTGGACGATAAAGTAGTGGTCGTTCCTGCAGATGACAGAAATACAGGCAACGGAATAAACTCGTTAGATGACCTACACCCGCAGCTTATTAAACAAATGGAATTCCACTTCAATCACTATAAAGATTTGAAGAAAGCTGGCACAACAGTTGTAGAAAGCTGGGGCAACGTTGATGAGGCGAAAGAAGTCATCGCTGAGTCAATCGAGCGCTGGAATAAGCTATAACATTAGCTGAAATATTTATACAAAAGCCCTTATTCGTTAAGGGCTTTTTTTTTGAGTGCTGTTAACTAAGCGTTTTTGAGCAGATAATCAAACGCCGCTAAACTGGCTTTCGCTCCCTCACCCATGGCAATCACGATTTGCTTATACGGCACTGTCGTAACATCACCGCAAGCGAAGATCCCCGGTACTGAGGTTTCACCTTTTTCATTGATGATGACTTCACCGTATGGAGTCAGTTCAACAATGCCTTTGAGCACCTGTGAGTTCGGTACTAAGCCAATTTGCACAAAAATACCGTCGAGCGTTTGTTGCTTAATTTCACCCGTTGCGCGTTCTTCATACTCAATTGCTGTGACTTTACCATCAGTGGCAATGACCTGTTTTGTTGCAGCATTTTTGACAACGCTAATGTTGTCGCGCTTAGTCATTTGATCCACCAACACTTGGTCTGCTTTTAGTTCAGGCAAAAACTCATATACAGTCACAGACTTCACTATGCCTGCAAGGTCTAGAGCAGCTTCAACCCCACTATTACCACCGCCAATAACAGCCACGTCTTTACCTTTGTAAAATGGACCATCACAATGTGGGCAATAAGCCACGCCATTACCAATGTTTTCTTTTTCTCCAGGTACATTGAGTTCTCTCCAGTTTGCACCAGTGGCGACAATCAACGTTTTGGTCTCAATCACCTCACCACTGGATAAAGTCAACTTCTTGACATCGCCAGCGTCAATAGCGGTCACTTTCAAATGCTCTTTAAGCGTGACCTCATAGTCATTCAGATGATCCATCATGGCACCCGTTAACTTAGGGCCAGTTGTAGCAGATACCGAAATTAGGTTTTCAATGCCCATGGTTTCTTTGACCTGACCGCCGAATTTCTCTGCGATTAGGGTCACTGCCAAACCTTTGCGCGCCGCATAAATGGCCGCAGCCACTCCCGCCGGCCCGCCACCTAACACAGTGACATCTTGTAAAGGTAACTGCTCAGCTGGTTGTGCACTGGCCGACAACTCAGCCCCGTATTTTTCTTGCAATTTACTGACCAAGGTGGCGGTATCCACTTTACCGTTGGCAAATACTTCGCCATTGAGTAGCACAGTCGGTACGCCTTGGATGTTGTTTTCTGCAATCAAGTCTGGGTATAGACCGCCGTCGATCATCTCACTGCTGATGTTGGGGTTTAACAGCGCAAATTGATTGAGCGCTTGCACCACATCTGGACAATTATGACAACTTAGCGAGACATACACCTCAAACTGCAAGCGAGTATCGACTGCTTTGATAATCTGTTGGATCCCGGTATCTAATTTCATGTCGGTGCCGGTGGCTTGCAGCATCGCTAACACCAATGAGTTAAATTCATGCCCAGATGGGATCCCGGAAAAAATAATACCTGTTGGTTCGTCATTGACATACAGTGCAAACGAGATTGGGCTGCGTAATTCAGCGGCATCGCGCTCAACAACATTAATTTTGTCGTTAACTGACGCAATCTCGGTTAAAAATGTGAATAGTTCTGCGCGTTTTTCATGCTCGCCAACCTGTAACACAAATGATAACGGCGCATTCATGTTTTGCGTGTATTGAGTCAATGCTTCTTTGATTTGTGGAGTAATCATTTGTTGGTTTCCTTAATAGTGAAAGCCTAGGTTGAAGATTGGGAAGGGCGCTCTGCCCTTCCCTTTCTGTCGAAGGGTATTGATTGGTTGTTTAGTTAGATTTTGCCAACTAGGTCTAGGCTAGGTGCAAGCGTTGCTTGACCTTCTTCCCACGCCGCTGGGCACACTTCACCGTCGTGGTTAGCGACATATTGCGCCGCTTTTACTTTGCGCAAGGTATCTTTTGCAGAGCGGCCAATACCTAGGTCATGAATTTCAGCAACCTTGATTACGCCTTCAGGATTCACCACAAAGGTACCACGCAGCGCTTGACCAGCTTCTTCGATCATGATGTCGAAACCACGCGTGATCGCACCAGTAGTATCGCCAAGCATTGGGTAAGTCACTTTAGAGATGGCTTCTGAATGCTCGTGCCATGCTTTATGAACAAAGTGAGAATCAGTTGATACGGCGTACACTTCCACACCGAGATCTTTCAATTCTGCATACACATTTTGCATGTCTTCTAGCTCGGTTGGACAAACAAACGTAAAGTCAGCAGGGTAAAACAAAAATACTGACCATTTGCCTTTTACATCGGTTTCAGAGTTAATGGTGACAAAGTCATCTTGTCCTGGAACAAATGCTTGAGTTTCAAATTGTGGAATAGTTTGATTGATTTTAGCCATGATAATTTCCTTTAAATTGAGAGTTAAGGTTAAGTCGCTCGTTGGACAAATCACTTATCCGCTGAACTTGAAACTATTATGGCAAGCAATAATGAACATTTAAAATGAATAAAAATGATATTATCAATCTATTTATCAGATTGATAATATCTATGCAAAGATTTCTCTGTAAAATTGAAGAACAAAAAAAACCGCCATAGAGGCGGGCTTTTTTCAGTCCAGTTCAGACACTTGCAACACGCTAATGCAAATCGGTATGTGTGTCCTTGGTTTGGAAGCGATGGATCACAGAGTTGACCATTGAGATCGTTTCTTTGAGTGTACCGCTAGCTTCAAGGGCTTTTTCAGAGGCAGATTTAGTTTCCACTGCGCCTTCGGCAATGCCGACAATCTGTTCATTGATATGTTCAGCAACGTTGCTTTGCTCCTCAACTGATGCTGACATTTCAATGGTCATATTTGAAATGGTGCTGACCGCGCTGTTGATTTCAGCCAGCGCATCTCGCGTCTGCTGCACAATGGCGACGCCTTGCTCTGCCGACTGCTTGCCATCGCGAGACACGGTAACGGCTTTTGCCGAACGTTCGGTCAACGCATTGATGATCTTATGAATATGATCAGTGGACTCATGTGTTTTGAGCGCCAACGACCGCACTTCATCGGCAACCACCGAGAACCCGCGCCCCTGTTCACCTGCACGAGCAGCTTCAATCGCAGCATTTAGCGCAAGTAAGTTAGTCTGCTCAGCAATGGCCGAGATAATGTTGGCAGCTTGCCCAATCTGACCTGTGGATTCTGCTAACTCTTCTACAGTGGAAGTAATTGACTCCACCGCGGTGTTCAGGGCGTTAATCGTATCTAGCGCTTCTTTCGCGCGATCATTGCCAGAGTCCACGTTATTGTAAGCTTGTTTGGAGTTCTGTGCATTGCTCTCCACCCGCTCTGCAACCTCTTGGATCGCCGCAGACATCTCCGTAATTGCCGAAGCAATTTGTTGGGTCGATTGATTTTGCTGTACCGCAGCTGATGACGTCACTTCCGCCTGTATTTGGGTAGATTCAGCAATGTGATCTAGCTCAGCAGCAGCATCAGAGATCCGCGTTAATGCCGTACGACAACGCGATAACTCACATAATAAGACTAAGCGGGCACGGGCTTTTTTACCCCGATCGGCAAAGTACGTTAGTGCCACTAATTCACTG
>CAZLGJ010000156.1:4259-5437 GCA_964559075.1 uncultured Glaciecola sp. | reverse complement strand
CCAATCCCTGAGTCTGTCAAAGTGACGTTCAAAGGCAACATGCAGCCGCACATGGATTTCCGTGACATCGTGCACGCAACTCAAGCGCAAATGCTCAAGCAGTTTGGTGGCGAAAACGTTTTCCAAGGCCGCGTCATTGAAGTGCAAATCGGTACATTATTAGCTGACCAAGCGTTCACGTTTACTGACTGGACTGCCGAGATGAAAGCCAAAGCGTCAATCTGTATCTCAACGAATGAGACATTGATTGCGTCTTTAGAGCTTGCTAAATCACGTATCCAAATCATGATCAACAAAGGCATGGACAATGAAGCAAACATGCTGCAAGGTCTTATCGACCTAGCTGACAAGCGTATTGCTGAAGTGAAATCTGGCGAAGCCCCTGCGCTTGCACCAGATGACAATGCAAAATACTACGCAGAAGTGGTCGTAGACCTTGATTCAATCGTTGAGCCAATGATTGCTGACCCAGATGTCAACAACGAAGATGTGTCTAAGCGTTATACGCACGACGTGATCCGTCCTGCATCATACTACGACGGTCGTAAGGTTGACCTAGGTTTTGTTGGCTCTTGTATGGTTCACAAAGGCGACATGAAGATCATCGCTGCGATGCTGCGCAACCTTGAACAAAAAGGTCCTATCTCTTTCAATGCGCCACTCGTAGTTGCGCCACCAACGTACAACATCGTTGATGAGCTTAAAGCAGAAGGCGATTGGGATATCCTACAAAAATATGCAGGTTTTGAGTTCTCTGATGAGAATCCAAAAGAAGCAGCGCGTACTAAGTACGACAACATCTTATACCTAGAGCGTCCAGGGTGTAACTTGTGTATGGGTAACCAAGAAAAAGCAGAAGCAGGTGATACTGTTCTTGCAACGTCTACACGTTTGTTCCAAGGCCGTGTGGTTGAAGACAGCGCTGAGAAGAAAGGTGAATCGCTACTAGGTTCAACGCCAATGGTTGTGCTTTCTTGCATCTTAGGTCGTTTCCCAACGTTACCTGAGTACCAAGAAGCGGTTGCTGGTATTGACTTGACCACATTTGAACCACCACAAGATGACTTGGCGGTTGCTGGCTCTGACGTGATCCCTGCGGTTCGCGTCTAGTCTGACTGACACATGCTTAGTGCTTCGGCGCTAATGCACATATAAAAAAGGCCAACTGGTTTGCAGTT
>CAZLGJ010000156.1:2360-4163 GCA_964559075.1 uncultured Glaciecola sp. | reverse complement strand
ATGATTCAAAGACTTAATGCTGATATTCAGGTTTTTTCAGTCCGTTAATGATCCCTTCAACCTTTTCCAGATCGATGGGTTTTGCCAAGGTCCCATCAAAGCCAGCCATGCGCAGCCGCGCTTCGTCGACATCTGTAATGCTCCCGGATAGAGCATAACAAGGGACAGTATGGTTTACCTCGCGTAACGCCTTAGCGAAGTCAAAGCCGTCCATTAGAGGCATGTGGATATCACTAAACACCAAATTTATCGGGTGATTTTTTATCGTGGTAAGGGCTTCAAGGCCATTACTGGCAGTATAAACATCCGTAACTAAATCACTAAGTAACGTCTGTACGACCGACCTGTTGATATCGCAATCATCTACAACCAGTATTGAAAATTCATCAGGAGACTCAACAGAAGAAAGCTCCGCGTGATAGCTGTCTTCTATTCTAGACGCAGTAATGCTCTCTCGGGTCTGAATTGGCACAGAAAACGTAAACGACGAGCCCACCCCAACTGATGAACGGACCTGAAAAGTACCATTCATCTTATCGCAGTAGTTTTTACAAATGAACAACCCTAACCCCAACCCTTGGGTATTGACTTGGTCGGCATCTGCTGCACGCTCAAACTGTTCAAAGATATGCGCTTGGGTATCTTCGCTCATACCCACACCGGTATCATCAACCTTGATCACTATCTGGCTATGCTCAACAGTGATCGCTAAGTCAATATTACCTGACAGCGTGTACTTATTTGCATTCACCAGGAGATTAGTGACGATTTGATTGACGCGGCGACGATCAAAATAGATGTCCCGAGGAGCCACACCCTTAGAATCGGTTTGAATAAGACAACTGACCTCAATGTCAGATTTGAACGAAATAGACTGCAAAATGCTATTAATGTCTTGGCGCCAATGAACAAGCGCACACCAGTCGCATTGAAGCTGCATTTGCCCATTGACAATCCGCTCAGAAGCTAAAATATCTTCGACGATCAACTGCAACTGCTTTGCCGAATAGGTTGCGGTAGCGACTTTGTCAGCATCAAAATGCTGTTTGCCCTGTATAGACGCTAGTGAACCCAGAATACCTTGCAAAGGATTGCGTAACTCGTGTGAGACGGAAGACAAAAAGACGTCTTTTTCTTGATTAAGTGATTGTTGTTTGGCTAATAGTCGTTGATAGTGAGCTAGCAAATTGCGGATCACCACACAAAAGAACACTAATGGTGCCGCACTTGCAAATAGCAGCGTAAATACGTGAATAGCTGGCGGCGGCGTCATATTAACCAGACCAACCAGATGCGTCAGCGCTAATATTCCCACCAGGCGATAGTAAGAGGTTTGGGATAGATACCATATTCCGCTGAGCAACAAAAATACGGTCGTTGCTGTATTGTAGATGTGCATGCCTGGGTTGTTAAAATAGTACTGTGCGATAATACTGGCAATGACCATGCACTGTGGCACAAGAAGTGCGGTTGGCTGTGTCCTACGATACAAAAAATGGGACAGCGGAATAAATGTTGCAGCCACACTAGTCACAGTAAGTGCGAGATAGAAAGAAAAGAACTCAAGACCAATCACACCGTTAACATATCTAACGGTTCCTGCACATGCGGCAAGCAGCCACCCAAAGCGATAAATGAGGGTAACCATCCTAGTCAGGTACTGATTGCTTAACTTGATTCCTTTCATAAGTCATCTCTTACAACTCTTGTGGGTAACTATAATAAAACCCAAGAGTAATTACTAGGGCATTCGGTTAAACAACTCCACCACATCTTGAAAACAACAGGGCTTTGAGAGAATGT
>CAZLGJ010000156.1:0-2350 GCA_964559075.1 uncultured Glaciecola sp. | reverse complement strand
GCTAAGGCGTTTCCTGAGGTAATGACAAAAGGTACGTTGCTATAGTTTGGAAGCGTTTGGCCAAAAGAATACACTTCTGAACCGGTTTTAAACGGCATATTATCGTCTAACAGTACCGCATCATACTGGGTATTTTTGAGATAATTACACGCGGCAAAACCATCGATCGCGACGGTGACAGTGGCCCCTAGTTTTTCCAAAAAACTTTTAAGGATATGCTGGGATATTTTATTGTCTTCAGCGATTAATACACGAAGGCCCGCTAAGTCAGGTGGTTCTTGGCTAATCGCTACCTCCACGCCATGTCCTTCAGGTGGGAGGGTCAGCGGGAGGGTGACAGTAAAGGTTGCGCCATGCCCTTCCTGACTGCGCAGCGTAATATTGCCATCCAACAAAGACACGATCGATTTAACTATCGACAACCCGAGTCCAAACCCAGCTTGCCCCATCTCCAGTCCTTGTTTGGCCTGCTGAAAGGAATCAAAAATGCTGAGCTGTTCTGCTTCGGGCACGCCCGCACCGCTGTCCTCTACCACAATAGTCAGACACTCATTATCTGCATTAACACGCAATTTAACATAGCCTTTGGTGGTAAATTTGATGGCATTGCTTACCAAGTTTTCAACAATTTGATATAAGCGTGATTTGTCGATATACACAGTCTGTTCATAGTCAAAGTCCAACTCATAAACGAACCGTAAGCCTTTGGCTTTAGCTTCCACTTGGCTAACGTCGATGACGCTGTGAAAAAAGCTTTTGAGAGATAGTACTTCCGGTGCAAAGCGCAGCTGATTTGAGCTAACACGCGTCAAATCCACAAAATCCTTGATCAGGGTTAATAAAAAATCGCCGGAATCTTTAATTCCATGGATCAGCTTCGTTTGTTCAAGATTAAGTGGCTCATCAAGCAGTAATTCAGTACTCCCGATGATGCCATTGAGCGGATTGCGAATATCGTGGCTAATCGTTGAAAGGAAGTTCATTTTTGACTCAGCAAGTGCCTTGATTTGCTTAGCGGAGTCTTTGACCAACATCATTGATTTGTTGTGTTCAGTCACATTGGCAATGGTAATGAGACCTTCTAGTCCATCTTGGCCGTCTAGCACCGACACAAAAGTGTCCTGCATCATGACTTCGTCGTTATTTTGTTTAATCTCAATAAAACAGTGATGAATGAGGGCTGATAACACCATCGGCGCACGCATCTTAAATAACCGCCTGAAGCGCGGCCAGAATTTTTTGCTGGTAAGTACGGGAAAAGCCGAATCTATGGGTTGTCCAATGAGGCTATCGTCATGTTTGCCAACCCAACTGAGAAAGACCTTATTAGCAAATATAATCGTGAAATCATCAGCGATGAGCAGCACCCCGTCAGTGACGTGGTCGAGGTAATGAATATCGCGAGATACGGCTGCCATGTATGTCTACAGCAGTAAATCAGGCAGTTTTCCATTCATGGCTTGCAATGACTCAATGTCAAAGACTAATACCACATGTCCTTCGATACTGGCACTTTGTACTGCAAAGTTTACCTCGCATAAGAAAGACACATCATTCCCTTGAAATAATTCGTTTTTGATAAACTGAGTTACGTGCAAATCTGAGAACTCAGGTAGGTGATAATCCAGGTGTTCGCTTAAGGCGTTACTAAATGAAGCCAACACAGAATTGAGGATAATGTTGCCCACTTCTGTCAACGTGCCAGCTTTAAGCGAGTTATAATCCTCTTCTTCAAAACCTTCTGACAGTAAATTAGTGAGTTTTTTGCCACTTTCAATTGGGAAGAGTAAATTGGCGACACCGTTCATGCCGCCATTAAAATGCATCTGCACTAGCGAGATATCCTCACCAATGTCGTTTTGCAAACGCGCTTCGAGTTCCTCAGGTTTGAGGATAACTAGCATGGGAGCTTGTAGCGTCACGTGTGATTCGACCATCTCGTTAAGCACTGATGCAGCATCACCCACACCCATGTTAGTCAACTCGGTGATGACGTCTTTTAGATCCTCATTGATATCCATGAACTAACTAAGCACCTTGCTCAATGCCGTTTCGATTTTATCGAGCTTCGCGGGCTTGTTGATCATGGCTTTAGCACCTAATTCAAGCGACATATCGTAGGAAGATTCTTGCTTATCGGCCGATAAAACAATGACCGGCGCAGCACCTTCCGTCCAAGCATAAGCTTCCAAAAATTGATGGCCATTGAGATTAGGCATGAGCAAATCACAAAATATGCAGTCTACTTGGAGTTCTTGGAGTTGGTTGAGGGCGTCCTGTCCGTCTTCGGCTTGTACGGTATCGTGGCCGAGACTTTCGATAATTTTGCAAATACTTCTGCGTTGAAATC
>CAZLGJ010000155.1:0-5450 GCA_964559075.1 uncultured Glaciecola sp. | reverse complement strand
GACACTCTTAATGAGTGCCCACACAAATTGTCTTGTTATCTAATTGTTAAAGAACATTGAAGCCGAAGCTTCGTTGCTTGTTTTGGGTTAGCCCCTCAAGCGAGATGCGCATTCTACAGACTTCATTTCGCACGTCAACACTTTTTATCAAAAAACTATTACTTTTTTGTGTTTCAGCTAAATATTGAACAAAACGCCTAAAAACCAAACAAAAGTACGTGTTTATCGGACCATTAATCCAAAAATTTACCTTCAATTTGATGGAATTTGCTTATTCATATAAACGGAGTAACATAGCAGACTTTACTACCATATTATAAAAACTACAGGTCACACTATGAAAGTATCACCTATTATCATTCTTCTATCGCTAATTGCTGTAAGCGTACTCGTTTGGTTATCCACCCCAATTATGACCCAATCTCAGCTTACTGCATTTATTATGGGTATTGTTATAACCTATGCGGTATTATCTTTGACTTCAGGTTCAGCTTCTAACAGCGCAACGAATTCGTCAAAACCATCTCAGAAAAAATCAGCCTCATCCTCAACTCAGGACATTACTACACTATATATAGGTAATCTTGCTTATAAAGTTTCGGAAAAAGAAATCCAATCGCATTTTGCCCAGCACGGTTATGTTGACTCTGTACGTCTGATGAAAGATCGCAAAACAGGTCGTCGCAAAGGATTTGGCTTTGTGGAAGTTGCAAGTGCTGATGCACAGCGTATGATCGACGCTCTCAACGACACCGAATTTTCGGAGCGCACCTTAAAAGTACGCCTAGCAAAAGAAAAAGGTAATGACTAACACACACACCGAACAAGATTATCAAGCTCAGCTTGATGCGAAACACGCCATACTGACTTCTTTATTGTCGCCATTTACCGATGGCGACATCTTACAACACGCTTTTATAGCACCTTCTTCACCTTCACACTATCGCATGCGTGCAGAGTTCCGTGTATGGCATGAGGGGGAGGACCTTTATCATATTATGTTTGATAAAACGTCCAAACAGCAATATCGCGTTGATCAATTTGCTCCGGCCTCGCGCTTAATTAACCGTGCGATGACAGATGTAATCGCACATATCAAAGCGCAGCCTATTTTGCGCCATAAGCTATTTCAGATTGACTATTTAAGCTGTACGACCGATGAAGTCGTGGTGTCGCTCCTATATCATCGTCAGCTTGATGATGAATGGCAAGTCGCTATCGAAGCACTTAGGGCAACATTATCGCAATTCTACAAGATTGATTTTATTGGTCGCGCACGCAAACAAAAACGCATTTGCGAACGTGATTATGTCATGGAAGCATTAACTATCCATGATAAGATCTACACATTTAAACATATTGAAAACAGCTTCACCCAACCAAACGCTTTGGTCAATTGCCAAATGATTGAGTGGGCTGCCGATATTGGCCGAGAATTAAGTGGTGACTTGTTGGAACTGTACTGTGGTGCAGGTAATTTTAGTATCCCGCTTGCCGATTATTTTGATAACGTGCTAGCCACAGAAATATCCAAAACGTCCGTGGCGGCAGCGCAGGAAAATATTCAGGCCAATGACCTTAACAATTGCACTATCTTACGCATGTCGAGTGAAGAGTTTGTCTCAGCTATCAAAGGTGAACGGGAGTTTAGACGCCTTGCCGATATCGACTTAACCCAATATCAACTCAACACGGTATTAGTAGACCCGCCTCGTGCTGGATTAGATGACGATACCTGCGAGATGATCAGTGAGTACAACAACATCATCTATATATCCTGCAACCCGCACACACTTGCTGATAACCTCAAAGTGCTCTCACGCACACATGATGTCAAACAAGTAGCACTATTTGATCAGTTCCCATTTACCGAGCACATGGAAGCAGGCGTCCTTTTACAACGCCGTTAATCTCGCAGACGAAAATGTTTGGCGCCAAGTTGGATCATCACCAGTTGGGATTTGGTCCGCTTGGCGATTTGCATATGTGCATCAGAGGGTGAATCAAGCATTTCAGCGCCCGCGCTAAACACAATTTTTACCATGGCATCGGCTTGAATACGGGCATGTTGATTGGTACTGCCTTGCTTCAGCACAATATAATCAGTGAGTTCATCAATAAAGTGCTGAATTTCCCGTAACACAGCAGTACGAAAATCGACTGAAGTACCTGCATGCTCTTGCAACAATAACCGAAACACGTTCTTATGCGCTGTAATAAACTCGACAAAGGTATCTACCGAAGTGTCTATAGCACTATGCTCTTCACTGAGCCGACGCCTAGCACTGCGCATTAACTGACGCAGGGTTAAGCCTGCTTCATCGACCAAGGTAAGACCTAATTCATCAATATCCTTAAAATGCCGATAAAAAGATGTAGGTGCAATACCCGCGGCTCTTGCCACCTCGCGCAGTGAAATGGCCGATAAGCTTTTACTTTCGTCAAGTGAGGCAAACGCCGCGTTGATAATGTTCTGACGGGTTTGCTGTTTTTGTTGTTCTCGTGATAATTTCATGGATTAGACGGATTGGTACTTGCACATTTGGCTCGATTCATTTATGTTTAGCTTACACGTGTACGCTGAAATTTAAAAGCTGCATTTAGGCAAAGTTTTAAGAAGTAATCCGTTATGCAAAAACCCCCCATTATTTGGCTCAATGTCATCGTTTTTTCCGTTTTAACTGCAATCACGCTTATCGCAGGGCCATGGTGGGCCATGAAATACGGCATTGCAACAAGCACTATCGTTGCGGCTGTGTTTTTGTTCTTTTTTACCGGTATGTCAATTACTGCAGGCTATCATCGTCTTTGGTCACACAAAGCATATGAAGCTCACCCTATAGTCAAAGTCGTGCTCGCAGTCGGTGGCGCAATGGCGCTTCAAAACAGTATTCTCCACTGGGCATCCGATCATCGCGTGCACCATCGCCACGTCGATGATAATGATAAAGACCCATATTCTGCCAAAAAAGGGTTCTGGTATTCACATATCGGCTGGATGTTGCGCGAGTATCAAGCATCACGCTATACCGATTACAACAACTGTAAAGACCTGCAAAAAGACAAAGTAGTAATGTGGCAGCATAACCATTATGTCACCATAGTCTTGTTGGCCAACTTCGGGATCACCGGACTACTCGGTTGGCTGACTGGCAACGTGTTTGAAATGATATTAATTGCCGGTGTTTGCCGCTTAGTCATGGTTCACCATGTCACGTTTTTTATCAATTCTCTCGCGCACATCTGGGGCAAAAAGACCTACACCGATGTTAATACCGCAAGAGACAATGGCTTTATTGCACTCTTTACTTTTGGTGAGGGTTATCACAATTTCCATCATATCTTTGAATATGACTACCGCAACGGCATTCGCTGGTTTCACTACGATCCAACCAAGTGGTTAATCAAAGGCTTATCTTTGCTAGGTTTGACCAAAAACCTACGCAAGTGCCCTGAGGATCGCATCCAACAGGCAAAGTTCACGATGCAGCTTCAGCACGCCCAAGACCGCGCGGCCAAATATCCTCATGCGGAGGCGATTAAACAAAAATTAGAAGCCGAGTATCAGCTGCTTCTTGAAAAGTGCAACGCCTATTATGCAACGCGCAAGCGCCTCGTGCGCATTCAACAGCGCCAGTTACAAAAGACCGTTGAAAAAATCGATTTACAACATAGCTGTGAAGAGTTGAAACTTGCGTTTTATGAACAAAAGCAGCGCTGGCAAATGCTCTGTCAACAGTTACCCCACCCTGCTTAAATCCCTAAAAGTTAATACTGTGCGAGCTTTGTCTCGCACATCACCTAAACATTCGGTCAAAAAAGGTGCATAATTAAAGGGACTTATACAAAAGCCGATAATGCTTTATCAGCGCTAACATGGAAAGACTCTCGTGGAACACATCACACATCGCTTTGACGCAGTCGTCATTGGCACCGGCCCTGGCGGAGAAGGTGCGGCAATGCAGCTTGCTAAAGCGGGCAAAACTGTCGCCGTCATCGAAAAATATCAACACGTCGGCGGTGGCTGCACCCACTGGGGCACCATTCCTTCAAAAGCATTACGTCACTCTGTTAGTCGTTTAATAGAATATAATCAGTCATTGTTATTTAACGACAGCGACATCAAACATCGCCTGACCTTTAAAGATATCATGCGCCACGCATCAGGGGTTATTAACAAGCAATCACGTTTGCGCGGTGGCTTTTATGAACGCAATCGCGTGACGCTGTTTCACGGCGAGGCAAGCTTTATCGAGTCTCACAAGATCCAAATTGTCAAAGCCACAGGCTCGATTGAACATATAGAAGCGGATCAGTTTGTGATTGCCACTGGCTCACGACCATATACGCCTGCAGATATCGACTTTACCCACCCGCGTATTTATAACTCAGATACAATTTTGTCGATGCAGCACGACCCGCAAACTATGGTGATCTACGGCGCCGGTGTCATTGGAACTGAATATGCGTCGATATTTCGTGGTCTAGGCGTAAAAGTCGATTTGTTTAATATGCGCGACAGGATGCTGTCATTTTTGGATGATGAGATATCCGATTCACTGACTTATCACCTCTGGGATAAAGGTGTTGTGATCCGGCATAACGAGACCTATGAAAAAATCGAAACCAATGATGATCATATTGTGATCCACACCCAGTCTGGCAAAAAGCTCAAAGCCGATTGTTTATTATTTGCCAATGGCCGCAGCGGTAATACTGAAGCACTTAATCTCGACGCGGTTGGCCTGACGGTAGATTCACGAGGACAACTTGAGGTCGATGCGCATTATCGCACTGAGGTTGAACATATCTACGCGGTGGGAGATGTCATCGGTTATCCGTCACTTGCATCTGCCGCATACAATCAAGGACGTTTTGCAGCTGAAGCCATGCTGCACGGCACGGCGAATGCCCACTTGGTCGCGGATATTCCCACCGGTATCTATACGATCCCTGAGATTTCGTCTGTGGGTAAAACCGAACAAGAACTTACCAAAGCCAAAGTGCCTTATGAGGTAGGTCGTGCGCAGTTTAAGCACTTAGCACGAGCACAGATTGCCCAGACTGATGTTGGTAGCTTAAAAATTCTGTTTCATCGCGAAACGAAAGAAATCTTGGGGATTCATTGCTTTGGCGAGCGTGCGTCCGAAATTATCCACATCGGTCAAGCCATCATGCAACAAAACGGCGCTGGCAATACGATCGAATACTTCGTCAACACGACGTTCAACTATCCCACCATGGCAGAGGCCTATCGCGTCGCCGCGTTAAACGGCTTGAACCGTTTATTCTAAGGGCTTATGTAACAGGCAACAAAAAACCCATCAAGCAATACTTGATGGGTTTTTGATATCACATAATCAGTTTGGTTTGGTCGTAAGCACTCGGGCTGTCATTAGTGCATCATGATGAGCGACGACTTCAATATTTAAGGTCTCTGGATCGAGACT
>CAZLGJ010000154.1:0-5503 GCA_964559075.1 uncultured Glaciecola sp. | reverse complement strand
CATAATGTGTTGCATCAAAAAAGTTATCCTTCACCTTTCATTATCGTCCTTTTTTTGTAGATTTAAAGAGGATAATCATCACTTTTTAATGTAAATAATTATTTACATAATACGTCTAGATTTGTGAACATTCCATGCAAATCAATCAATCCCTACAAAATTGCTCAGCTGTAACATTTAATGCACACTTACACAAAATCACCTATACATGAAGGACAGAATAACAATGACAACAGCAGCCAACCCAATGGGGCTAGACGGTTTTGAGTTCGTGGAGTTTAGTGCACCCAACAAAGGCATTTTGGAGCCAGTGTTTACCATGATGGGCTTTACCAAAGTGGCACGCCATAAATCAAAAGACGTGGAATTATGGCGCCAGGGTGACATTAACCTGATCACTAACTACCAAAAAGGCAGCTACGCGGATTATTATGCCCAAGAACACGGTGCGGCAGCCTGTGGTTTGGCGTTCCGCGTACAAAACTCCCGTCACGCTTATTCTGAAGCCATTCGCAAAGGCGCCCAACCCGTTGATATTCAAACCGGGCCAATGGAGTTAAAGCTACCAGCCATTAAAGGGATTGGCGGTGCGACTTTGTATCTGATTGATCGCTACGAAGGCGAAAATACCATTTATGACATCGATTTTGACTGGTTGGAAGGTGTCGATAAGCACCCTGAGGGCTGTGGCTTTCACACGCTTGATCATCTCACGCACAATGTTTACCGCGGAAGAATGGCCTATTGGGCGAATTGGTACGAGAACCTATTCAATTTTAAAGAGATCCGTTACTTTGATATTAAAGGCGAATACACCGGCCTGTTATCAAAAGCAATGACAGCACCAGACGGCAAAATCCGCATCCCGCTCAACGAAGAAGCCGCCGGTGGTGGTGGACAAATTGAAGAGTTTTTAATGCAGTACAACGGCGAAGGTATCCAACATATTGCCTTTGCCTGTGATGATTTGATTGCCTGCTGGGATCGCCTCAAAGCACAAGGCATGCGCTTTATGACCGCGCCGCCAGACACATACTATGAGATGCTGGATGAGCGTTTGCCCAATCACGGTGAACCGGTAGATGCGCTGCAATCTCGCGGGATTTTGTTGGACGGCTCAGCCAGTGATGACGGCAAACCGCGCTTGTTGTTGCAAATTTTCTCAGAAGCCCTGCTTGGACCGGTCTTTTTTGAGTTTATTCAGCGCAAAGCCGATGATGGCTTTGGTGAAGGTAACTTCAAAGCCTTATTTGAGTCGATTGAACGCGACCAGCTCAATCGAGGAGTTATCCAACAATCAGCAACGACAGAGGCACCTTAATGGCATTTTTACAAGGTGTGCATCACGTTGCCTATCGGTGCCGCTGTGCCAAAACCACGGTGGCGTTTTATCAGCGTTATCTGGACATGGATTTCCAATTAGCCATTGCTGAAGATCACGTCCCATCCACGGGTGCCTATGATCCTTACATGCACGTGTTTCTCAATGCAGGCAATGGCAACGTACTGGCGTTTTTTGAGTTACCTGAACAGCCTGCGATGGGACGCGACCACAATACCCCAGATTGGGTGCAGCACATTGCGTTTAAAGTTGCTGACGAGGCGACCTTAATGGCCGTGCATAAAAAGCTAAGTGAAGACGGTATTGAGGTCGTTGGTCCCACGGATCACACCTTATTTCAGTCCATCTATTTTTTTGATCCCAATGGTCATCGCATAGAGCTTGCATACAACACACATACACCAGAAATGTTGCAGCGTTTACATCAGGTTGCCCCCGACATGCTAGAAGAATGGGCACACACCAAACAAGCGCCTACACACGCTGCATGGCTGCATCAGCCTCGTCCGACATCTAGCCCAGCAAATAAATAAGGAATTACAATGAAATTAGCAAGCCTACAGCACGGTCGTGATGGACAATTAGTCGTCGTATCACTTGATCTCCAGCACTATGCTGACGCGACAGACGTTGCGCCAACTATGCAAGCTGCGCTGGATGATTGGGCACAGATTGCGCCACTTTTGCAGCAGCGCTATCAGGACTTGGTCGACGGCAAGGTAACGCAATTACCATTTGACCAATCACAAGCACATTCCCCACTCCCCAGAGCATATCAATGGGCGGATGGCAGTGCTTATGTTAATCACGTTGAGCTGGTGCGCAAAGCGCGCAACGCGGAAATGCCTGAAAGCTTCTACCATGATCCGCTGATGTATCAAGGTGGCTCAGATAGTTTTTTGCGACCGCAAGAAGCCATATGTTTTGCTGATCTAGACGGCTTTGGCTTGGATTTTGAGGCCGAAATCGCAGTCATTACTGATGATGTCCCCATGGGGGTAAGCGTTGCAGATGCTGGCAAACACATTAAGCTAATCATGTTAGTGAATGATGTATCACTGCGTGGATTAATCCCTGGAGAGCTAGCCAAAGGATTTGGCTTCTATCAATCTAAACCATCCAGTGCATTTTCGCCGGTGTGCGTAACTCCGGATGCGCTTGGCGACGCTTGGCATGGCAATAAATTGCATTTGCCATTATTGAGCAAATACAACAGTGAACTGTTTGGCAAACCCAACGCGGGCATTGATATGACCTTTGATTTTGCACAACTGATCGCCCATGCGGCGCGCACTCGGCCATTATGCGCCGGCACTATTATTGGCTCTGGTACTGTTTCGAATAAGCTTGATAATGGCCCTGGCAAGCCAGTTGCACAAGGTGGCGTTGGCTATAGCTGCATCGCAGAAATCCGGATGATAGAAACGATTGAAACCGGCTCACCTAGTACTGCTTTTATGCAGTTTGGTGACAAGGTTGAAATTGCAATGGAAGACGCGCAGGGACACTGTATTTTTGGCAAAATAGTCCAAACGGTGCGCAAAATATAAAGAATAAAAAAAGGCAGCATCATGTGTGCTGCCTTTCATTTGCATTTAATACAAAGTATATCTAGTCGTCTTTCTTTAACTTCTCAGCCAAGCCCAAATCAAATGGCGGTTTTGCCGAATCACGCGTCGCGCCTTCGGCCAAATACGTATCCATCCAGCGCATCAAACGCAACGCATAGTCGTACTGCGCAGCAGCGCGACGGTTACCATGTCCCTCATTTGGATAGAAAACCAAGCGCACCGGTGTATCGGTTCGCACCTTAATTGAACGATATAACTCCATGGATTGCGATGGATGGACGCGGGTGTCCTTCTCTCCATGCAAAATCAAAATGGGCGTATCTGCTTTGCCGGCGTGGAAAATAGGCGAACGCTCAAGTAAGTTCATCCAGTTATCTTCCCACGGCCATTTGAGCGAATGCACCAAATGCATCTCATTTGGAATGTCCGAAGTACCAAACTTGGACACTTGATTAGAAATCCCAACAAACGCCACAGCCGCCGCAAAATGCTCGGTCAATGCAGTCGCTCCCCACATTGAGGCATAACCGCCGTATGAGCCGCCAGTGATCCCAACTCGGTCACGATCCACTAAACCCGATTTGACGAGTGCATCCACACCATCAACTAAGTCGTTGAACTCTTTGCCGGCATAATCGTTTTGATGTTGTTTAGCATACGCGACACCACGACCTGTTGAACCACGGTAGTTTGGATAATAGACAGCATACCCTTGCGCCGCTGCGTATTGGCCAGGCATGGAATAAGCCGTTAACCAACCGTCACTATAATGGGCCTCAGGACCGCCGTGTACCATTAGAATTAGTGGCCAGCCTGTTGCTGGAGCATCACCTTGTGGCGTGATGAGCAGACCTTCAACTTTTTCCCCGTCACGTGCTTCGTACATAAAAGTAGATTGAGGCGCTAAGTCCATATTAGCTAACCATGTATTGTGCTCGGTGACCTTTGTCGCCTTATTGCGTTTTACTGCAAAGACCGCTCGAGGGTGAGCTGGACTATCAGCAATCAGCTGCACAGTATCATCACCAACCGACAGGCTACGAGCGACAATATTTTCTGAAGTCGTGATGGTTCGCTTTTCTTTGCCTTTTTTGTCATACACTACCACCGCGCTCTCCACCCCCCGATGCACAACGGCAAGGATATCTCGACCCTTCCACGTGATATCTACAATATGTTGTAAAGCATCTGTGGTGAGCTGTGTGAGCGATGGTGAGTTGGCTTGCGCGACCATGAGCACCCCGTCAGAAGAATCACTGATATCTGCACCACCAATAATCGCGATGTCTTTGTCGTTGTCGTGCAGCACAAATTCACCAAGCTTGCCTGGCATATCAATGATGTTGGTTACTTCGCCAGAGCTGACCTGAATGGTGTGAATATCACGTGCCATTAGTGAATCATCGACTAAATTGGTCGGAGCGACCGCCGCTAATACAAATTCCCCATCACTGGAAACGTCAATATCAGAAACGTGCCCATTGTTAAATATAGGGGTGGGTTCACCGCCTTTGATTGACACAGACCATAACTGGTTTAGCCGCGTATCTTCCTCATATACTCTGGCGTTAAAGCCTTTATCCTTTAAATCTTCAGCGTCGTCTTTGGCTTTAGCGACAAAAAACAGCGTCTCATCAATAATTTCATAATCGCCAATCGCCGTTTCAAACCCAAATACCTTATAGGCTTCACCGCCATTCACAGAAATGGCATAGAGAGATGTGTGCTTATCATCGTCGCGCTTTGTTCGAAAATATAAGGTATCGCTAGCTTGATTAAAAGCAAGGCTAGCAATACTGCCTGCACCGCCAATAAACAAGCGGCTGTTGCCTCTCTCATCAAGAATATAAAGGTGCGTGTCTGCGCGACCATCCTCATCATCTGAGGTCATATCACGAGGGACGGATAATGTATAAGCCGATAATTTACCATTTGGCGCAACTGTAATGTTGCCAGCATGTTGCACCTGGGGCAGATGTTCAATGGTGAAGTGATTGGATTCGCCATGGTCGTGAGCTAAGGCAGGCGCTGTTAGCACGGTTGAAGCCGCTAATAAAGCGCTAAACTGTTTTAAAGTCAAAGGCATAGATACTCCCTGCTGATGAACTAACTGACGTAAATCACAATAAAATACAAAATAGACGCCGACATTGCCATCGATGCCAATACTTTACATGTCTCTTTTACGGCTGGATGCAGGCTCGAATCGCTTGTTGCAGTAAGGGATAGATCATTCGTTGGATTCATATTTTTTTTCTCTCGTTTCTGTCGTTTTTTTGATTAATTAGCCAATTTTTGGCTACACTTATTATTGTGGAGCTAGGCTACCATCACACCTAAAAGTTTACAAATAATTAACACCAATCACAATTAACGATCACATTACGTAGACTGATGTTGGCTTATCAAACAATTTTACCACTAAGGTCTAGCACGTTTTTACTAGCGCATATTGAGTAATATCTATAATGTAGGGATGTTGACGAAATTTTTGTCGTTTGCAGTTTACAATAGGATTTGAAAAAGCAAGATACATTCAAGTTCATAATTTTTTTCATAGGATTTGGGATAGTTAAGATGAGCCAAAATA
>CAZLGJ010000153.1:0-5526 GCA_964559075.1 uncultured Glaciecola sp. | reverse complement strand
AGTTCAGACATCAGGCCAAAATGATGCGCTTCACTAATGCCCGCTTCAATCAATCGCTCTCCTGCTCGGCGCTCCGCAGTATAGCCATCAAGCTCAGCAAACTGGGTTTCAAGCTCTGCGACTAACATGCCCTCTTCTTCTGACATTTCAGGTAAGCTGTAGATACGGTCACGCTCGACTTTGATTGGCCACAGTTCGGTGTCGCCCATGATCACCGCGTCAACAACCGAGTATTCTTCAAACGCATATTGGTTCTGACTCAAGATCCCCAAACGTTCGCCCGGTGTAATGGATACGTTACCAGCTGATGGCGTAAGTTCACCAGATAAAATTTTCATGAATGTCGACTTCCCACAGCCGTTTGCGCCAATTAAGCCGTATTTGTTGCCGTTGCCAAATTTGGCTGAAATATTTTCAAAAAGAGGCTGGGCACCAAATTGCATGGTGATATTGGCCGTGGTGATCATCTGTGTATCCTAAAGGTGCGGAAATTTAAAGGCGCATATCATACAGCAGTCAGGCCAATAAAGACAGCCAACCGCAGACACTGTACTGTTCACAAAACCGTCACAAAAGTGTCATAAACCGCTTAGCGTGCTATACTCCAGCCTCGTTTTTAAGGGGGCTGTTTTGCATTATTATTTTGATTTGTTACACCTGTATTATTTGCCCCAGTATGAACCGGTTATTGCCGCTCTGATCGAGCAAGGTCACGAGGTTAATATCGTCGCGCATCAGACCGACGACCCGCTGCTTAACCTCAACTTGCGCACCGCCCTAACCAAAAGTCCGGCCAACATTCGCTATGTTGCAGGCTGGGAAGAAGCACTCACGCTGTATCTATATGAAAAACCCGCGTGGATCATTTTTGGCAATGCGGTGAACGATCTTGATAAACTGCATCAGCATTCCAAAACCGCCTTGATGCAGCATGGCGTGGGCCCTAAAAGCTGTTATTATACAGTGTCGGAAAACCCCACTTCCGTGCGTTTTGTCGAGGGTCAACTGCGTCTCAATAACCTGCAACAGCGCTACCCTAACGGGCATTTTGTGGATACCGGCTATGCCAAATTAGATGCCGCCATCAACGGCACCGCCAGTACTCTGACACACAGCGATCTCGGATTGGATCCAACAAAACCGACGCTATTGTACGCCCCGACCTTTTATCCAAGCTCTATCGAGCGGTTTGCAAAAGATTTTCCTACGCAATTTGCCCAGTACAATATTATTCTCAAACCGCATTTTTTTTCGCTGACCAAAGACAAATACAAAAAACAAGCGGCCTTACTCAAACACTGGGCCCAAGCTGACAATGTCTATCTAGCGCCGGTGGATGAGTACAACCTCGTCCCCTTCATGCAACTTGCAGACGTGTTGTTGTCCGAGGCCTCCTCCACGGTATTTGAATTTGCAGCGCTAGATAAACCGGTCGTGTGGTGTGACTTTTATAAGTTGCGCTGGAGCTACTCTGGGATATTCTCTTTTCGTTTCAAAAAGCGCCTTGATGACAGCATTGAGATTTTTCACACCCTGTGTGAACGCGCTGACAGCTATGCCCAGGTCAAAACCTGCATCGAGCACTGCCTAACAGAATCAGCAGATCAATCAGCCGTTCGCGCCAGAGTCACCGAAGAGTTTGTCGGTGCCGTCGATGGTCAATGCGCCCTGCGTATCGCTGCTTACTTAACTAATAATTAACCAATAATTAGAGAGTCTTCCTATGAAGAAAATCATCACCTTTGGCACCTTTGATGTGCTTCATGTAGGACACATTCGCATTCTAAAACGCGCCCGTAGCTATGGTGACCACCTCACCGTGGGGCTATCTTCTGATCAGCTCAATATGAATAAAAAAGGCCGAAACCCAGTTTACCCCTATACGAGTCGAGAGGAATTACTGACCTCAATGCGCTTTGTCGATGCGGTCTTTATGGAAGAGTCGCTGGAACAAAAGCGCCAGTATATTCTCGATCATCAAGCAGATGCGCTGGTCATGGGTAACGATTGGGAAGGGAAGTTTGATGAATTCAAGGACATTTGCGAGGTGATTTATTTGCCGCGCACGCCATCGGTGTCAACTACTGAGATTATCGAGATCATTAAAGATATTCCGTGATATGCGTGCTTGCATTAACCCTGCAGTCACAAAAAAGGCGAACCGCTTGGTTCGCCTTTAGGTGTTCACACACTCAGTGGGTGATTGCTTAATCTTCCGCAAACTCGCGATAGCTATCCAAATCAGGACAGCTACAGACCAAGTTACGGTCGCCATACACATCGTCGATGCGGTTGACCGTTGGCCAGAACTTGTTGCGCTTCACAGCCTCAACTGGGTATGCCGCGAGCTCGCGAGAGTAGCTGCGGTTCCACTCACTATCAATAATGTCATTAAGGGTGTGCGGTGCATTGTGTAGCGGGTTATCAATGCTGTCCCACTCACCTGACTCGACCTTGGCAATCTCTTGACGGATCCCAATCATAGCCTCAATAAAGCGGTCTAGCTCAACTTTTGCTTCCGATTCAGTAGGTTCGATCATAAGCGTGCCCGCTACCGGGAACGACATAGTTGGCGCGTGGAAGCCATAGTCGTTCAAGCGTTTGGCAACGTCCATCTCGGTAACGCCTGAGGCTTCTTTAAGTGGACGCAAGTCAATGATGCACTCGTGCGCGATACGACCGTTGTTACCGGTGTACAAAATCGGATAGTGATCGGCCAGTTTCTTCGCCACATAGTTGGCGTTGAGCATGGCCACTTCAGTCGCCTTGCGCAAGCCGTCTGAACCCATCATTTTGATGTACATGTAGCTGATCGGCAAGATTGACGCGCTCCCAAATGGGGCTGCTGACACTGCGCCATTAGATCCTAAATCTTCACCCGTGCCTGCTGCTTTGAGCGGCTGCATGCTGTGGCTAGATAAAAACGGAGCCAAGTGCGCCTTGACGCCAATCGGTCCCATACCTGGGCCACCACCGCCGTGCGGGATACAAAACGTCTTGTGCAGGTTTAAATGCGACACGTCAGAGCCAATTAAACCCGGTGAGGTTACGCCTACTTGGGCGTTCATGTTGGCGCCATCCATATAAACCTGACCACCAAACTCGTGCACGATGTCACAGATCTCACGCACGGTTTCTTCATACACACCGTGAGTTGACGGATAGGTGATCATGGCGCAAGATAAGTTATCGGCATGCTCTTCGGCTTTGGCACGCAAATCGGCCAAATCCACATTGCCCTTTTCGTCACAGTTAACGACAACAACCTTTAGGCTGACCATTTGCGCTGAGGCTGGGTTGGTACCGTGCGCCGATTGTGGGATCAAACAAATATTGCGATGCCCGTCACCGCGGCTGATGTGATAGCGCTGGATAGCCAATAACCCAGCGTACTCACCTTGTGCACCTGAATTTGGCTGCATTGATAGCGCATCATAGCCAGTAATATCAATCAACCAATCAGAGAGCTCGTCGATCATCTCTTGGTAGCCTTGGGCTTGTGTCACTGGCGCAAACGGGTGCAGCTGACCAAATTCAGGCCAAGTCACCGGGATCATCTCCGCAGTTGCGTTGAGCTTCATGGTGCAGGAACCGAGGGAAATCATCGAGTGATTTAGTGCCAAGTCTTTATTTTCCAAAGACTTGATATAGCGCAGCATTTCGGTTTCAGAGTGATACTGGTTAAACACCGGCTTTTCTAAATAAGGCGCGGTGCGCACAAGCTCTGCTGGGATCGCTAACATATCGGACACTTGCGCATCCAAAGCATCAATATCCAAGTCGTGATCAGCACCAACAAAGGCGGTAAACAAATCCAAGATATCTTGACGCGTTGTGGTTTCATCCACGCTCACGCCCAATACGTCAGCCTGATCGATACGTAAGTTCATCTCCAAGCTGTCTGCTGCAGCGAGGACAGCTGCACGGTCGGCCGGTTTGACGGTGATCGTATCAAAGAAATGCTCATGCACCACCCCAACGCCCTTGGCCGAAAGACCTGCGGCAAGGATTTGCGCCATACGGTGGGTACGCGTGGCGATATTTTTTAAGCCCTGAGGACCGTGATAGACCGCATAGAACGACGCCATATTTGCCAGCAACACCTGAGCAGTACAGATGTTGGAGTTGGCTTTTTCACGGCGAATATGCTGTTCACGGGTTTGCAGCGCCATACGCAACGCAGGACGGCCACGGGTGTCTTTGGATACACCGATAATGCGACCTGGTAATGAACGCTTGTACGCATCACGTGTGCCAAAGAAAGCGGCATGTGGGCCGCCATAGCCCATGGGGACACCAAAGCGCTGAGCCGAGCCTAAGACGACGTCCGCGCCTAGTTCACCGGGAGACTTGAGCAGCGTGAGGGCTAACAAGTCAGTCGCCACTGCGACAATAGCCTTGTTGCTTTGCAATGCTTGTATTATTTCGGCGATATTGTGGATCTCGCCTTGGGAGCCAGGATATTGCAGTAACGCACCAAACACGTCATGCTCAGCTGCCGTGACGGCTGGCCCAGTAATAATTTCAAAGCCGAACATTTCTGCGCGGGTATTGACCACGTCGAGCGTTTGCGGATGGACATTATCGGCGACAAAAAACGCGTTGCACTTTTTGTTTTTGGACACGCGTTTAGCCAGCGCCATGGCTTCTGCCGCAGCCGTTGCTTCATCGAGCAATGACGCAGAGGCCAAATCCATTCCGGTCAAATCAAGCGTGACCTGTTGGAAGTTCAAAATCGCTTCCAAGCGCCCTTGCGCAATCTCCGGCTGATAAGGCGTGTAGGCCGTGTACCAACCTGGATTTTCTAATACGTTGCGCAAAATGACATTCGGGGTGTGGGTATTATAATACCCCATACCAATAAATGAGCGTCTAATTTGATTTTTGGCAGCGACCGCTTTTAGCTCAGCAAGGGCATTCACTTCCGTTACTGCTTCGCCTACATTCAGGCCTTCAGAACGGATGTGCGCAGGAACGGTTTGTTCCATGAGGTCATCGAGTGAATTCGCGCCTACTTCAGCGAGCATTTGGGCAATTTCGCCTTGGCCTGGACCAATGTGGCGACGAATAAAATCAGTGTTGTGCTCTAGATCAGCTAGAGTCATCTTGGCATGGGTATTGGACATATTGTTAAGCACTTCTATTGGAAACATAAAACACTGGTAGTCACCGGCACATGACTATCAGTCGGACGTAAGGCTGATTAATCGTCAGCGATACTTTCTGCGTATCCTTCCGCATCTAACAAGTCATTGACTTCAGCTTCATCACCCGCTTTGACTTTAAATAACCAACCATCTCCGTATGGGTCAGAATTCACTAGTTCTGGTGAATCTTCTAGCTCTTGATTGATTTCAACGATGGTGCCAGAGATGGGTGTATATACATCAGAAGCGGCTTTGACCGATTCAGCAACGGCGGCATCGTCTCCGGCGCTAAATTCATCATCGACATCGGGCAGGTCCAAAAATACCATATCGCCTAGCAAGTCTTGCGCATGCTCAGTGATACCAATAGTGTAAATGC
>CAZLGJ010000152.1:0-5553 GCA_964559075.1 uncultured Glaciecola sp. | reverse complement strand
ACCTATGACTGGATCATAGTATCGTGCCTGCATGTAGTTCAAGTCAATGGCTGTGTCATATTTATGTCCGGTATAGCCCACATTGTCAGTTGCACCGTCAACACTTTCGCCAAACGCTTTAAAATGTTGATAGCCATTTTCGGAACGCGCTATACCATCACGCGCAATGATTTGATTATTCAAATAAATGTGATTGGTACCGCCATCACTTGTTTCCAGATAGCGCAGTTTTCCATCATACCCATACAAGCTGTAGGCAGGTCCATTTGAATCGTGTTGATAAACACGCTTATTGTTGCCGTCATAAAGATAAGAGAAACTTCCAGATGATGTCATCTGGCCCAACGCATTGTAGTCAAAACTGCGATGTCCGTTATAGATGACATTACCACTAGGGTCATAGTGAAAAGAGGAGTAACTTTTTGATGCTGAGCCGGTTCCGGTGACGCTAATGAGCCTGTTTTTATTATCGCTGCGGTCATACACATAATCCAGTGTACTGTGCTTCGTTTGATAATACGTGATGTTCCCTAAACCGTCATACTCCACTTGCGTATTGCCGATGTTTGCACCGCCTGAGATATCGGTTAATCTATCTAAACCATCGTAACTGATGGTATTGAGGGAATATTCAAAGGCCTTTAGATTGAGTATTTGGCTGATATTATCATTGCTATCGTACGCGTAGCGCAGGTGGTTGACCAACGCACTGTTCGTTTCATCTTTAATGTCTTCTATTTGGTATTCAGGGTTGAGGGTTTTGGTGTGCGCCACACCATTGCCATATGTGAAGGCTTCGATGACGCCATTCGCAAAATACTTCACCTCTTTGGCATAAGTAAACGCAGGGTGTGTTGTATCGGCTAATCTGCGGACGCTGATGGGTTGCCCACGGCCATTGTGCCGGTATTCAACCACGTCATCATTTGGATATGTAATACGTTTGATATGACCTGAATCGGTATATTCATAAGCTAGCCCAAGCGTATGGTTATTTACCGTCACAGATTCAGTTAGCGGTAAATTAAGCGCATTATAGCTGTACGTGGTAACAACGTCCGAACCCACTGTTGAGCTAAGCAGGTTGCCATTATTATCTAATTCATAAGTCACATCAGGTCCGTCCCCCCAATGAAACTGCTTCATCATATTGCCGTGATTATCCAAGATGTACAATGGCATAAATCCAGCACTCATATAATCACAGCTCGTGTCTGAGAATGCCCCGGTTTTCTGGCCGGTCATTTCACCTAGCGCGTTTCGCGTATACACGATATTGCCGGTATCAGCACGTTCAATCATACACAGTTGGTTAAACGTATTGTAATAGCGCTGCTCTATACCATATACCGCAGACTCGCCCACTTTCCCTGGGCCTGTTTGTGAAATAGATTCAACATTATCCATCTCATCGTAGTTAATATAGGTAGTAATGTTTTCAGGAGAGTCGATTTGCGTAGGCAGCGATGTTGGCTGACCATAGGCAAGATACTTAATTGTCGTGGTAACATCACGCGCGTTTTTGATATCCGTCGTGTTGTCATGTTTATAAGTAAACTGAGTTACCTTATTGCCGAGTTTTGTCATGGTCACGACACGCGATAATGCATCATACTCTACCGTGTTTCCAGAGATGAGGGCGGGTGTATATGAAGGCACACTCGTCAAAGTCTTATTATGTCGACTGTCATACTCAACATGCTGGTAAATCACATCGTCAGTTGTGATATCTCTATCTTCTGTCTTAACGGGGCGAAACAAGCCATCAAACTCGATAGTCTGTTCATTAACCACTGTGCCGTTTATACATTCATTGTTCACGATAAACAGGCGACATTCTCTCGAAACGCGACGCCATGCGCCGCTTGGCGCTTGACTCCAGTGAATAGCTTGACCATGAAAAGGGTAAGGCTTAATGATGGCGCTTAACAATCCATCATCGCTATATTTATACGCTGTCGTATTGCCGTTAAAATCGGTAAAGTGACTTAGTCGTCCAAAGTAGTCCACGCCATAAGTGCTAGTGATTTGTGCAGTGTGATCATAACGAGCTGGCATTTTTACCGTTTGAGGATGTCCTCTGTAGAACGACTCCAGTTGTATAAACCGGTTTTGCGGTTGCAAGATACCGTTGGTGTTTATCATTGCCGCATTGAATTCAATGGTCTTTTTATTGCCGTCGCTGTGATATTCTGGGTACATGGTTTGCCATCGCCCAAAGCGATACAGCTGATAAAGATGATATTTTCCTGAGTAAAGCCCGGTATTGCTACCAGAGTGATATTCACGCCTGACTGTTTCGGTTAACGCATTTAAATCAGCCCCTTGCTTAGTAACCAAGGGGAGACCAAAACGCCAATCTTGACCACTGTTAAGATAGGTATGCGTAATATAACGCACATTGGTCGTAAATGAATTATGTTGCTTAATCTGAGTCACGTTACCAAAAGCATCGTATGCTTCATTATCGACATAATAGGAATCGTTGCCGCCAGACAGAAAATATGTGGTATTGACGTGAGTTAATAGCACGCGATTTTCAAGCGTTAGTTCATTGGTTGAGGCGTATAAAATATTATCGTTAGGAAAAAAATAATCGTTGCCTACTGCTTGCACAGTCGCATAGTTAAATTGTTCCTGTTTGAGTAATGTTGACCCAATTTTGTCATAGGTGTTTAAGGCAATGATTTTTCCATCGGTCGCATCATCTTGTAGCCGACTAATGAACATCAGCGTAGTGGAATCCGGACCACTCACTTTAGTGGTTTTTACATCGTATCGATTTGCCACATTCTGAGGGACATCTACTTCTGGAATAGACCAGACAGCCTTGTCTGTTGGAGTGGCTGACAGGTATTCTGCGCGGTAATTACCTTCATTTTCAGAATATGCATAGTCCCACGTCATGGTGGGCATATTGGGCCCACTGATGACCTTTTGCGCCAAACTATAGTAAATCGCACACTTTAAATTGGAAGGTCGATTATAAATATGAGTGGAATGATATCCGAAAAAGCCTCTTCCAGTGAGTTGGTCGATAGGCCGAGTTCTCGATTTGCCATGAAATGTGGCTCTTAGGGTATAGTCAACCTTAGCACCCGATACCAGCGTGATTGAAAAATGCACATCCGGGTTATGTGAATCAATTTCACAGTTACCTTTATGACTTTCATTAATAAAACCGACGCCTCCGGGAGGCAAATGCTCATGGGAATTGCCCAATATTTTGCGATAAGAGGACGTATTGTACTGAGCAGTTTTACCATCTGGCGTCGTCACACTTAAATTACCTGCGTTGGAAGAATAAAGCCACGTTTTGCCATCCGCCGTTGCAGAGGTAATATTATCACCACTGCCATAACTAAAGGTAAGTACTCGGTTATCACTACTGCTAATACGTAATAATTTTTTACCTTGCCAATGATAGTTCACATAATTACCAAATGGATCTGTTATTTTGGTGACAACAACGTGCCGACGCACAGTGCGATGGTTGACCCCTTCAGGTGTGCTAAAGACGTCGATGAAGTCCAGATAATGGCCAAACTCGTAAGTGAGACCCTCTGGACTCTTGACAATAAATCCCTCATCTCCGTCGGGTTTTGTGAAGCATTCGGAAATTTTATAGTTGGATAACGTCACCTCCTCATTTGCTGAAAATGTTTGAGTAGATTGAATAAACGGCTCAGAGGTTTTTCCTGGTATATGAAGGACTTTACCTTGCCAGTAAGTAGTCGGAAGAATAGTGGACGATTCTGTAAAGCTGCCATTATAGGAGGTATTAGTGACCTTTGTGTAACTTTGTGAGCACACATAACCGTCTTTCCAACCGCCCGGTGATACCGATACGTTTGAACCGATAGGCTGCAAAAAATAACCTTTCACATAGGGCACATCTAATGACCAAGTACCCCCCTTGTGTGGAGCCGATGCTCTTTTGCCAAAGGAATGTAGGCTATCCCCCGCGTAATTGGCATAATCTTTCTCTATTGCAGAAGTGTTTCCGCCCCCAGGTTTGTAAACGCGTCGCAGTTCAACCGGAATATCAAAATTGCCAGGTATGCTGATATCCACGGCCTCAAACGAAATAGTGCCCGTATTGGGGTCGTATCGTTCTGTCGTGGTCGGATCGATAATTAACTGTTCATGATGATTTGTCGGCGAATCTCTGAATGTGGCCAAGCGCTGTATAATGTCATCTGCAAATACAGTCTGTGTTGACGTAATGCAAAATACCGCAATAATGCAGATTATGTGTATTGCGGCATGATTGTGTTTTGCTTTCATTGAATGATATCCCCATACTCGTCGGTTTCCGCTACAGGGCTACCCAACATATCCGTGTGGATGAAAATAACCGGTTTTCCACTTCGAGATTGATTGACAATTGTTAATGTTAGGACAGCTGTGCCAGCATCATACGATGTTTGCCCACTTGAAGAGCAATTCGTTACTGTCAGTTTAAAGGTGTACTGACCGGCTTCCTTGCTACTAAAACTTAACGATTGGGGCGGGTTGTAGGTGCTTGTCCCACCAGCTCTGATGATGTGCTGTTCAACTAAGGCACCATTAAGTCGTTCTTCGATGGTATAGGCATCTATGTATGTCAAACGTGGCTCACCACTGCCAGGTGTTAATGGCAAATAACACGAGTTATAGCTGGTGTTTGTCCATTTGACGATAAAATGCCCATTCGCGTTTATTCCCGAGATATAAACATACGCCAAGCTTGACGAGCTAAATAAAAGTAATAAGAAACATGTCACGCAAGCCAAAAAACGCATACAAATAATCCTTAACAGGCATGTTGTAAATGTCATCCTAGTTAGTTTAAAGTACATAGCGTATTTTTTTATATTAGACCTGCGTATTGGATGGCTCATGGGATTACGGAAAAACGTTATGATAGTTGTTGTGCTTTTTATTGTAGCCTCAACTGCCTGTAGTGAGCGCCCAGCAAATGAAACCGTGCCTCAATTTGAACAACAAGGCACGGCTCACACCGTTAGTACTGACAATAACAAGGTGCAAGCACACATTCTCTACAATCGACTTACCGATAAGCCACATGATACTTCTAGTGGTCGGTGGTGGGATACAGCAAGCTTTTATTATATTTGGGTCAGGTCCTTCAAAGACAGTAACGGGGACGGCAACGGAGACTTGCAAGGCATTATATCAACACTCATGTATATCAAATCACTCGGCGTGAGGGCGGTGATACTTTCTCCTATATTTGAATCGCCAAGTTATCATGGGTATGACGTCACAGACTTTAAACAGATTGAGCAGGATTTTGGCGATTGGGACGATTTATCCGAATTGATTGAAGAAGCACATGAACTCGGTTTGAAAGTGCTGTTGGATGTGCCGATTAATCATGTGTCGGATCAGCACCCATGGTTTCATAACGCCCTAAATTACCAGAAACCTTATGAAGATTATTTTATCTGGTCGGATTCGCCAAAGCCGGGTTATGGGAAACCTTGGGATAAGCCACCCAACCCCGATGCAGTCTGGCATTATAAACTTGACCACGACAATCGTTTTTAT
>CAZLGJ010000151.1:1021-5597 GCA_964559075.1 uncultured Glaciecola sp. | reverse complement strand
ATCAACCCGCTCTATTATATTTTCGATGCAACGAAGCTTGATCGCGATGAGTTTGAAGTGCGACACAAAATTCCTTACAGTGACGCGGACTTGGGCGAACAAGAAACCGAAGTCATTGGCGAAGAACGTCCTCGAGAGTTCGGGCACACACTGTCCGATTTAATAGGCGAACAACTCAATGCAGGTCTCCGACTCACTGGATTCTATGAAGACGGCTGGGGCGGAGACGACAAACTTGGGACTCACATCAACACATTCCTGGCGACATGCTGTGAAAAGGCCTGAATCAAACTGAGGAAAACGAATGCCTGAAATCAATATCAGCAACAGCTCAAACCGTGACGCCGTCGTCAACATGGAAACCGCAACCATTCCGTTACGAGTTCGCTGGGTCGATTCGCAATCTCGTCAAGCATCCAATGTTCGCATTCTTAAATCAACGCTGGATCACGATACGCAAGCGCTCGTCAAGGAATTCGGTGATCTCGACACCGTATCTCAAGCAATTGTCGACGGTGACCCGGAAGTGAATCTTGAAATGGTTGGTCTCTCGTTGCAGGGTACTTCTCGTGTTTTCGTTGATAAAGATCAGGAAATGGTGCATCGAGTCCAACAGTTCGAAATCATTCGCGACCCAGACGGCACCGAAAAGGACAGGCGTCCGAAGTCTCTCGTGCCTCAAAATGTTTCTAATGAGCTACCGCTTAAATGGACTGGGAAATTCCTGAAGCGATCCGAAGTCATTCGCAAATTTGTCTTCGCCAGCAAGATGCAGCTTACCCATATCAACGGCCTGACCTACGACTTTCTCTACGCGATGGCCAAGGATCTGGAAGACCGGGATTCGATGATGCTCCTAGGTGCAGGCCCCAAATCAAACCAGCCACTGATCCTGCGTCGCGGCAGCGTTCCATACAGGGGTTTCCTTGAGGGGCGCACGAAAGACGATCGATATGTTCTTCTGCTTCATTTATCAAATATGGAAATGAAGACTCCCGAGGAAGTCGGCGAAAAAGAATAACAGTCGCCTCGAATCGGATTTCTTGCAGCGGAACTCGTGAAAAGTTCCAAGCCGTACTTCAGACTAACTGCTCAAACCGAGCTAACCTTGATCTCCACCTAACCTCGATACTCCCATCGTCACGCCAAGTCCAAGCACGACTAAAGCTACCGAACCGATCATCTGCTGGGCGTCAGGTCGAAACACTTCTGTCTTCCAGTCTTCCTTGTCAATTTCCGCGATGTTATCGGCGGTGACTATTTGTGCCTTAATCGTGTCTCCGATCTGTGGCGCAACGCCAACTTGAAAGGGCCACAGCCCAATGGTCGAACCGAGCAATAATCCTAGCAGCGCTCCCAAAGTTGGTTCGCGATACTTTTCAAGCAACCATTTCAGCAAGTTGCCGACGACAACGACGCCCAAAACCACGCCAATTCCGACTGGGAGCACTACGGAAATTCCAGGTTCGAGCGCGGCCGAAAAATCGCGAGCCTTGAGAGCCTCCTTCAGTTGGTCGATTCCGCCAAGGATTGGAACGTACTGACCAAGCAACAAAAGCAAATAGCCACCCGACACGCCTGGCAAAATCATCGCGCTTGCGCCTGCAAGACCCGCGATCACCATCATGACGAAGTTTCCCGAGCCCTTCCCAGAATAGCCATAGCTCTGCAGCAAGGCCAAAACAACCATCGCAGCAAACGCAACAACGCCAGCCAAAATGCTCTTCAGAGAGAGTGGTTTTACCATTTTGTAAACCAGCGGAACGCCACCTAGCGTCAAACCAATGAACAAGCTGTACATGATCCAGCGCTGGTTCACGACCAAGTCTTTTAACAGACCAGCAAAAAGTAGAATCGAAATACCCGCTGCGGCGACCACTGTTCCTAAAACGAGGACAGAGTTCAATCGAATTCGAAATCGCGTGACGTCTGCGATCGCGTTAATAAATTTTGGGTAGATCCCTGCAGCCAACAGCATTGTCCCACCACTGATTCCCGGAACCAGATTCGCTAACCCCATCAAAACGCCTCCGTATGCCGACCGGGTCACCAATGTCGCAGAAGACAAATCAGACGAATGTTCTACGCATTCGGTGGAAGATTTTGGCATGTCGGATGAAGTATCGCTTTGCGTTTCGAGATTCATGGAAGTTGGTACCGATTCAGTATGCGTAGACACAGTCTTTCAAAATTGCACAGTCTTCGAGATGTTGAAGAGAACCGCAAGGGCGTTTCAGTTTGTGTTAGGAAGTTGATCGCTGTCTCAACTGTCAAATTAGGCAACCTATAAGCAAGTCGGATCGAAAATAAACCAGAGTTTTGTTTCGACAAGTGTCGCGCAATTTGATAAGTTGCTTATTGATGAACATCTGGACGTCGACTCGGTTTGCGATGCTGAACCGTGCGACCTTTGTTGAACAACATGAAGATTCGGCACACTGGCCGAGACGGCCGCTTAATAAGGCTAGCTACTCCAGCCAAGATAAATCTGTTTTTTGAATTGCTGGGAAAGCGGGGCGATGGTTTCCACGAGATTGAAACTGTCATGTCTACCGTTTCTTTGTTTGACGAACTCGAGTTTTCGAGTCGCGACGATGGAGCTTTTAGCCTCTCTATCGATCAACAGGGTTGCACGAAGAAGGAATCGATTCCGACCGACGACAGCAACCTGATTCTTCGCGCCATGAAGTCCATTAGGGACCGATTCGGAAAGTCGAGTTTTGGCTGCGATGTCTATCTGCGAAAGAGAATTCCTTCGGCCGCTGGTTTGGGCGGTGCCTCTGGTAATGCAGCGGGCGCTCTCTTGGCAGCAAACTGGATTTGGAAACTGGGGCTGTCCACCAGCGATCTGGATTCCGTTGCGGCAGAGATTGGAAGCGACGTTCCATTTTTCTTTCGAGGCGGTACAGCTCGCTGCACCGGAAGAGGAGAAATCATCGAATCCATTGAGATCCCTTCCGGGATGGCTGTTTTGATTGCCAAACCTGAAGCAGGCCTCTCGACGGCTGCGGTTTACGGAAAATGCTCAGTACCTGAGATGCCGCAAGGCTCACATGAACTGCAGAATGAACTTCAAAGAGGAAATTGGAATCAAGCCGGCCAGAATTTATTCAACCGGCTAGAAACGTTTGCCATGTCGATGACTCCGGCGATTGGCAAACTAAAGGAGACGTTTGATCAACTGGACTGCGTTGGTCATCAGATGAGTGGGAGCGGATCCAGCTACTTCGGAATTTTCCGAAACGCTGCCGATGCTCGCCGCGCCGCGAAAATTGCAACAACGGACCATGGCAACACGATTTTTGCCTGTTCGACTTTGGGGCAGGAACAATCGTTCCGAGCGCTAGTCGAGACAGGATAGCGGAGGACAGGATGGAAATTACGGAAGTCAGAATCAAGCTCATGGAGGCATCGGAAGATCGCCTGAGAGGATTTTGTAGCGTCACATTTGATTCGTGTTTTGTCGTAAGAGATCTCAAGATCATCGACGGCAACTCAGGCCCTTTCGTTGCCATGCCCAGCCGGAAGCTCACGTCGAACTGCGGAAAGTGTCGTACCAAAAACCACATGCGGGCGAATTACTGCAACCAATGCGGACAGAAACTTCGTCAGATCAAACCGCAACAGGGTGCTGACGGCCGAGCAAAGTTGTATGCAGACATTGCTCATCCCATCAACGCCCGCTGCCGCGAGATGATCCAGAAACGAGTCATCGAGGAGCTGAAGAAAGAGCAGGAACTCGCCCGACAGCCCGGATATCGATCCCGCTACGATGAATCCTATGACGCTGGTCCCGATGTCCGTTCGGACGAATTCGTCGACCAACCGAAAAGGTCAGATTCAGAAAAAGCGGAACGAACTGACAAGGCTCACTCAGACGGCAATCGCCCACCGAATTCCACAAAGAGCCGTCCCGAGCAGTCCGAGGCCAATGGTTCATCAAGCAATCCGGATATCTCTCCGGCTTCTGGGGACGATTTCGGCCAAGGCATTTTTGACTGATTCCAAGCGACCGACGAACCGAAAACAGTCGTGGAACTGAAGTTTCCGTGATTCTTCTGGTGACGACCGCGCTCAAAACCCTTTGTTTTTCGACAAAAAACGATCGCTGCTGATCCATCGATAGAGATCTATCACGGAGAAGCTCTCCGCTGAACGTGGGACTGTCAGGCCTATGACGATTGCCTTGATTGGCACCAGTCTAATTTTTTGAAAAAGTGTTGGTCAAGTTTTAGCATTCCACGGATGGTAGGACTTTATTTCGTCCTGCATTTGACCTCGCAACTATACTTAAATCGCCGTTGTTCCCGGAATAACGACCGTTTCAAACTGACCACCGGAATTTGGGCAGCTCCATGCAATTTGCACGAACCAACCATTTCAATATCTTTGCTATTGCCGCTTCGGCGGTTCTTTTCGCGGGCGTGGCCATTGCCGTCGCCCAAGACGATTCTGCAGAAATCGTGACTCACCGAAAGTTTGCGCCCGGTGTTCTGCATGACATCCCCAGCGAGCTTAACGCTCGCGACAGTTTTTCGCTGCCTCAAAGCTTACCTGGGGTCAACGCAGAGCAGCA
>CAZLGJ010000151.1:0-1011 GCA_964559075.1 uncultured Glaciecola sp. | reverse complement strand
TTTACCGGGACGTATATCAGTACGACTATGCGACGACCGGCTTGCGGCAGATTAAATTCGGTGGCAAGAACTGGTGGTATTCGATTTTTCGGATCCGCGACTTGGGCGAAACTCTCTCGTACGAGAAGGTAAAAGATCCAAAGTTCAATAAGGTCACCTACAACCTGAAAAAGGGCGAGCCACTTGACGATACAGACCGTTTCTTTCACCCGCGACATACGCTCGAAGGCTGGGTTTACGATCCGTCAAAGAAACAGTATGTGAAGCTGAGCTATCGAGAAATCATTAACCCTGCAGTTATGCGTGCTATCCGGACTCAGGAAGATCCACGCATGCCTCTTCTCGACAGGGTCCAGCTTTCAAAAGTCGACATTCCCAAGGTCAAATCGAGCTCGAACGTTGGTGTCTGGGGTGTTGCCATCTGGGGTGACGTAAATCCGAATGTCGATTACGTGAGTGTTTACGTCAGTGGCTTAACCAACGCACAACGAATGAAACGCGATTCAGACGACAACATTTCGTTTGTCCGGAAGACGCTGCAGATGAATTACTGGCGTCCGGGCGATGATTTTGAAGAAGACAAAGACCGAATCAAATACGGCATTCCCTTGGTAGACGATCCGGAAGAGCAAGTTCTGATCACCCGCCGCTACAACCTTCCGGGACCCGTCATCAGAGCCTACGAGCGTGACCGAACGGCGGACCGCAAGGTTCTGATCATGGAAATGGATGCGATGGTTAACTTGGAAGACTTCAAATCAGCACTGACTCCCACGCTTGACGCTGGAAGTTTGCCTGAATCGATGTCGCAAGCATTCGCTGAAGCTGGCATCTCTGTGAACCGTGATGTTGGCGTCGACACCCTGATTGAGGGCAAAAAATGGTTGTTCAAGCTGGGAAAATCAGATATCGAGCTCGATTTGGAGCCTCAGTACTGGGAACCTGATTTTGAGGGAATTCGTTTCATCAAAAGCCTTGATTTCATGTGGATTTACAGATAGTATTTCCCGA
>CAZLGJ010000150.1:0-5634 GCA_964559075.1 uncultured Glaciecola sp. | reverse complement strand
CCACCGGGATCGGAGTGTTATATGGCACGACAGCGTTACTTGAAGCACTGCCTGTCTACCAACTCGGTGGTGAGATGGTCTCGCATGTCAGTGAGCAGGATGTGCGCTTTCAAGCTGCGCCATTAAAATTCGAAGCCGGAACACCGCCCATTCATGCTGCGCTAGGGCTGGCGGCAGCGGCAAACTTTATGCAAGCCCATCAAGTATCTTGGTATCACCATGAACAGCAGCTGCTCACGCGGATCCAAGGACACCTCAATGCACTTGCGCAGTGTCGCGTGTTTGCCGCAGATGCCCAGCGCGTGCCGCTAGTGAGCTTTGTGCACGACAAGATCCACAGCTACGATTTGTTACAATTACTAGCGCCGCATCAGGTATCGATGCGAGTAGGGCAACATTGTGCGATGCCCTTACAACAAGCGTTAGGTATTGATAGCAGCGCACGCATTTCGCTGGCGGCCTATAACACCACGGATGAGGTCGACCGTTTCTTTGCGCTGTTAGATGCGGTGACTCAGCCTGTGCAAATGCCAGTTCCTCAAGCGCCTACACAGTCTGAAGGGCCTTCAGCAAGCTCTCCAGCTCTGCCACTGGCCAAAACGCTTGCTAATCAACAAGGGCATAGCCAGATAAATCGTGCGCTCATGCTAAATGCCAAAGCGTGCCCACAATTAGCTGACGCCTTGTGTACGCCTGATAACTTGGTCAATGGCTGTGAGGCAGCGGTGTATTTGGCAAAAGTTGATGGACAATGGCATGCGCATACACCGAGCAAGATCATACGCGGGTTGCTTGCGGTACTGTTAGAAAAAGCCAACTCGCCATTATTGCTCGCGGAGAATTCCGAGTCGTTTGATTATCTTGCCTACTTAGCTGAAATAGGAGTGTTGTCCGTGTTGAGCGAGTCACGCATATCAGGCCTTCAACACATCAACGCCTTTCTCAATAATGCATCATAGTTAATTAACTAATTTATTTTTTGCTTCTATCCACTGGGACATGTATTGCTGTGCGGCACTGCCTTGAGCGGTGAGCATGGCGCGCAAAAACAGCGGCGCGCGATGTTTCTCACGGTTTGCCAATAAATACGCCACTGTTTCTTGGAGTCGCTTGGTGTGAATATCACTAGCAAAGTTGGTCGCCAATATCTTTTGGGCATACAGATTGTAACGCTCCCACTGCTGTGGCTCTGTGTATAGCTGATAAGCGAGTGCAACAAAGTCATCTACCGCGTTTGGGTGATGCAGGACAACCTGTGGTAATACAGCGTCACGATCAATGCCTTCCAGACCGATTGGCGATGTGACAATGGGCGTGCGGCAGCGAAATGCTTCGCAGACCTTGCCTTTTAAGCCTGCGCCAAAGCGCAGCGGAGCTAGCTGTACGCGCGCTTCTCGAACGACTTGTAAGGCATCTTTGGCAAAGCCAGCAATATGCAGGCCGCGTTTGGGCTGATGGTATTGTTGCGCTTTTGCCGGTGTATAGGCACCGTAAATATAACAATTGGCTTGCGGCAAGCGGGCGCGCAGCTTGGGCCAAATGTGCTGCGCCAAAAATTGGACCGCATCCCAGTTCGGGGCATGGCGGTAGTTGCCAATAAAGACAAAATCACGCCGTTCTGCAAAGTCTAGGGACTGTGCCGTTGCCTTCGCAGGGTGATCTTGAACTGGCTGCGTGGGCGGCAATAAAAACGGGCAGTACAGCAGTTGTGCCGCAGGCACATGGTAGATGCTTTGCAATATCTCATGTTCTATAGCAGAGATGATCAGCGCCAAATCACAGCGCAAAATACTGGCTACTTCCCGCACTGCCAGCGGGTTATGGAAAATGTGATGTTGTTCATGCAGCTCTGCCAATGCTGGCCAAGATACATTCTGCTCTGGCGCGCGCTTAACAATGTCGTGACGCAGCTGACGCAGACTGTGTAAATCTTCAGTGTCCAAAATGGTTACGGCATTGGGACAGGACTTGCGCACTCGCCAGCTGAATTGTTCTTCAATTAAAAACCGATCAAAAATCACTAAGTCTGGTTGAAGCGCTGCAATATAATCATCGAAACTACTGCAGTTAAGCGCAATGGCTTGGGTATGAAAGCCGAGGTATTCGAGATCACATGATTGTGCATCTGCTTGGGCACTACTAGCAAAGTGAACGGTCGCGCCGGTCGCTTGTAGGGCGGTTAATAAACTCAGTAGGTGTTGGCCTGCGGCTGAACTATTTGGCTCAGGCCAGACAGTGCCAATTGCCAAAATACGCACATCGGACATAGTTGCTTAGTCATCGGGTTGCTGTAACAACAAATCATTATATACGGTGATGGATGTTTTGGCATTGGCTTTTGCGGCGAACAGCGCCTTTTCTGATTGCGTAATCAGTTGATTAGAGAACACCTCTTTGGGAATATCTTGGGTTTGATTAGGAAACAGACACGTCAGACCGATACTCAAGGAGAGATTACTCAATCGCTCCTCCACTAGGTGCAAAAACTCCTCACACATTTGAACCACTTGGGCCAGAGATGTATCTGGCAAAAGGAGGGTGAACTCCTCGCCTCCGTAGCGCCCCACAATATCGTTGGCCCCGCTGAACACGGTTGAAAGTATTTGCGCAATTTGCACTAGCGCATCATCCCCAGCTAAGTGGCCGTGCGTTTGGTTGTATTGCTTAAAATTATCGATATCGATGAGACCAAAGATGATCTTTTTTTCGTCGCGAATGGCAAGGTGCCAATAATTTTCGATAGCAGTATTTACGGTGGCACGATTAGCAACATTCGTTAAGGTATCAAAGTAACTGCGGCGGGATAGCGTGATAAGCTTATTTTGTTCGATCAAATGAAACTTGATGCGACAGATAAACTCTTCTTTTTCGATACTTTTGAGTATGTAGTCGTGTACACCACAAGAAAATGACTGCAGTTTCCAGTAGATATCGTTTTCGTTACTCAAGACAACAATGCGCGTTTGCGTTAAGTGATAATTGGCGACGAGCTCTTCGAGTACTTCAAGCCCATTTTTTTGCGGCATGTACAAATCGACGATAAGCAAGTCCGGTTGCAGGCCGCTTTTGACCAAATTAAATGCACCTGCTGCTGATGAGGCAAAATGCACCTTGCATAAGTCGCTGATCATGCCACCAAAATAATTGAGATCGTACAGCGAGTCATCGATGAACAAAATGGTCAAATTTTGAATGGGCGGGGTAGTAGGGCTTACTAAGCTGCGCGGTTTCGCCAGCATATTTAGGTTTAACACAAGAATTACTCATGACTTTCAATATATGTATAAATTTTAGTCAACATTTGTAATAAATCGTTGATTAGCCGCAAAAGTAGACTTTTGCCTAATATTGCTATTTTGGTTGTATCTGTCCATTTTCTGTAATATGTTCGCTATGTGTCCCATACAAAAAAGATAAGGAAAAAGGCATGCAGCATCTGGTATTTGGCGCTGGTTTGATTGGCAGTTTTTTAGCATTGCATTTGCGTGCAAAACTATCTAATGATCTTGTCAATGTTGTGGCTAGAGCATCTGCCCATCCCAATTTGCAGGGAGAATTGAGCATTACTGATGTTTTTGGCGCCACGCTGAGTACTCAAGCTTCCGCGAGTTGGTTAGCTCCGCCAACGCAGCCTGTTGACGTGCTGTGGCTGACAGTTAAATGTACAGGGCTTGAGCAAGCATGCCGCGATCTCGCCCCTTTAATTACGCCTGATACCCTTATTATGTGCTGTCAAAACGGCATTGGCAGTGACAGTATTGTACGTCAACACTTTCCCAAACAGCGCGTGCTGCGTGTGATGGTGCCGTTTAATGTGGTAAAGGTTGGCCCGCGTTCATGGCATCGCAGCTCTACCGGCACCGTTGTATTCGAAACCTCCTCTGAATGGAATACTGATGCATTGGCGCAACAGTTAAACTGCGCGACCATGCCGGTGACGATAGCAACACAAATGGATGCACTGCTGTGGGCCAAGTGCCAAATCAATCTCACGAATGCGGTGAATGCGCTGGCGAATCTCAGTTTAAAAGAGACGTTAATGCAGCGTGAGTATCGTCGCCTGATTGCTGCCTTGATGGACGAGCACCTTGCGGTATGCCAAGCATTAGGTTTGGATTTGCCCAACATCACGCAAGTGCCAGCGCACTGGATCCCGCATATTATGCGCTTACCAAATTGGCTGTTTCCCATCGTTGCCAAAAAAATGGTGGCCATAGATCCTGCCGCCAAACTTTCTATGTGGTGGGACTTGGAAAATGGTCGGCTTACTGAAATTGACTTCATTAACGGTGCTACCGTCGCAATGGGTAAGCGCCTAGCCGTGGCTGCGCCGGCGAACGAAGCCGTGGTGACTATGATTAAACAGTTAGAACGTGAACGTCAGCAGGGCTTACCAAGACGAGCGGTATCAGCCAGTGAGTTGATGGTTTTTTAGACGCTTAGCTGTTTTCGGCTCTGATAGTTATGCAAATTTCGCTAATTTGAACTATAACCAAAGGGTATTTATTTGAAACATTAGCCCTATATGATAAAAGCCATTGAGTATGCCTCGTTTGCATCAGAGATATTTGTCCTCCCTGCTGCCGTTACCAAAATCCAATCCATGCTCGATGATGAGACAGCGACCATGGATGATTTTGCCAGTGTGGTTAAATTTGATCCGACGTTGTCTACTCAACTCATTAAAATCGTTAATTCACCACTGTATAACTTTCGCGGTCCGGTTGACTCGGTGTCTCGCGCGGTCAAAATACTCGGCACCAAAGCGGTTTATGATTTGGCCATAAGTTATGGGATTGCTTCAGCCTTTAATGATGTGGATGAGGATACTGTCGATCTTGAGCGTTTCTGGGAATATTCGGTAAGAACGGCGCTGTTTGCACAATATTGGGCGCAAAAGTTGTCACTACATGAACCCGAGCGGTTTTTTACCGCAGGGTTAATTCACAATATTGGTGAGCTTGTGGTTATTCGGCGTGAGCCAAAAATCGCTAAGCAGTGCAATCGCTTTACCATCAACGAACAGCCGTGGGAGAAGCAACTGGATATCATGGGCTATACCTTTAAAGATATCACGGTGAATTTGCTACAAGTGTGGGGCGTACCAGGCAGTATTACTGATTTGATTAAGCCCCTGCACGACTCGCCACAACACATCGGCTCAATTGATAGTAAAGTCATGCAGCTTGCTTATCATCAAGCCTTGCTTGAATCGTATCCGCTGTTTATCAACGACATTACAGAACTCCCTGAACAATATGCGATCAGTTTGGGGTTGAATCAACAAAGCCTTGATAAGTCTGTGGACAATATACGTCACCGGCTATTGACGGTGGTCAGTCTGTTTACCCCGAGTGGTTACGTGTCGATTTGATGATAGTGTGCTGGTGCTCCACTAATCCTTAGCCGTCAAATACGCCCACTGTTTGTCTTGATAATACTAAACACTCGCCGTCTTCAGACCAGATGGTCGCTTCAGTTGCGCCATACCCTTGTTTGGCCGACACCGTCAAATCTTGGTAGGCAAACCATGCGTTGCCAGCCACCTCAGGTAGGGGAGCTAAAAACTCCAGATTCCAATTGATGGTGCTTGCTGGCGCTGGCCACTTTAACAACTGTATCAGTGTAGGCGGG
>CAZLGJ010000149.1:2363-5703 GCA_964559075.1 uncultured Glaciecola sp. | reverse complement strand
CTACACTATCTAACAAAGGTGAATTTGCCAAGTGTTGCGGCAATTTTTTTGTGCCATTTTCTTTATTATCGGTGATATGGGGGTTTAGTTGACGATTTTCAATGTAGGCCTTTACCGATAGCGGCAAATTATCCAGCACATCATGCGCATCATTAATCAGGTGCGCGCCTTGCTGGATCAGCTGATGACACCCTCGGTGCCGCGCATCCGCAACACTTCCAGGCATTGCAAAAATCTCGCGGTCACAGCTTAACGCATGCTGCGCACTATGCATTGAACCCGATTGTATACCCGCTTCAATTAAACACACACCATGTGATAAGCCGGCAATCACGCGATTGCGACGCGGAAAAAAATAAGGCTTTGCCGCTTCATTAGGCAAAAATTCCGATAGCACTAGCCCACCCTCAGCAATAATTTGGGCGCGCAAATTTGCGTGGTGTTTGGGGTAGGTATACCGCAGACCATGCCCTAAGACAGCAATAGTCGCACCGCTGACCATGAGTGCACCTCGATGTGCTGCTGCATCAATACCTTGGGCCAGCCCCGAGGTGATCACCAATCCCACTTGCGCTAACTCTGCCGCTAGGGTTTTAGCCTGTTGCGTACCTTGTGCAGACGCATGACGAGCACCGACAATGGCTATACTGGGCTGATCTAACAATGCAAGGTTCCCTTGTGCAAATAAAAACAACGGTGCCCCAGTACACGCTGCCAACATCTGCGGGTAAGCATCATCATCGCAGCCCAAAAAGACTGTATCGGGCAACATGTGTCCCAAGATCTGGTGAAGTGCTTGCTCAGCAGGCGCTTTAATTGTTTCTATTTGGTGCTCAGTGAGCCCCATTGTTGAGAGTAATGCACTGGGCTGTGTTGCTATTTCACTTACCTGACACCCCAGCTCACTAGCCAACATACCAATGGTGGCAGGGCCAAGTCTAGGACATTGATACAACCCCAACAAAGGCAGCAATGGACGCAGAGTGGGTGGTAGTCCAAATCCTTCTGACATTAGTGAGATCCTTATAGTTTTGGTTAAGGCAGACCAGCAAGTACGCCTCGTGTTATCGTGAGTTGCGCACTTAATATGTAGCCATAGCGCAATTGACCGACCTGTTTGATAACCACCACCTCGCCAATTTTTAGAGCGGGTTGTGCGCTTTTTGCGGTCTGGTTTGTGCCGAGATATTCGGTAGCCTGCTCAGAGTGGATGACTTTCGGCCCCGCTGCATATAGCCCCATCAACATCCCCACCGAAGTCTCATTGGTGCTTTGCAACACAATGACATCACCTTGTGCAAAATGGGTACGCGCCTCAATACCGCCGATTACCGTAGCTATCTGGGTGGTCGCTGGGTGCAAAAAAACATCCTCAGGCAACCCCTGCTCTACAGGTAGCAACCAGTCATGTTGCGCAATTTCGCGATGCTGGCGCGTCACTTTGACTAAGGCGCCATGGTTTAATGCAGTCTTTAGCGGTTGACCATCAGCAACATGGTGTAAGACCTGGACACTTGGCTGACCATCAACATCGTATAATGTGTGACTATAGCGTAACAGTTGATACTGTGGATACTGATCTTGCGATGGGTTTTGCAAGGTATGTGACGATGTATTTAAGGAAGTAAAAACGACATCCTGCGACTCAAACAACAAGCGTCCATCGCGATCCCCCAACACATAGCCATGAGCCTCGATGGCATCTGGCACGATGCGGTCTTGCTGAATATGCTGTAATACCTGTTGCCAAGCAAAGTTACGGATTGGCGCAGGCTGTTTGCGCTGAATCTTGCCCGTTGGATGCAACACGGTCTGACGTTTAGCGCGTTTGAGCAAGAGTTGTGGTCGGCCACCGACCGTGATCAACTGCAAAATGTCGCCAGGGTAAATCAAATGCGGATTGAGAATATCAGTATTGGTACGCCATAACTCCGGCCATAACCACGGATCTTGCAAAAACAAACCGGCAATGTCCCACAGCGTATCACCGCGTTGAACCTTATAGGTAGCAGGTGCATCGGTCCGATAAGATACCTCTTCGATAACCTGCATCGCGTGAATTTGCGCACTGACACACAGTATTATCGCACACAACATGCTGCGCATAAGCATGTGGATACATTGCATCGATTGCGTTACATAGAATTTCGTTGAAAACTGCCTACTACTGTGCATCGCTCATCTGCCACTCGGTTTTAAATAATGTTAGAATAAACCATCTACACCCATGAGGTAGTTCAGTTTTTTATGCGCTGTTATCTCGTGTTATACTTAAACCATATTATTTTGTTGAGTGATTTATGGCTGTTTTAGACGTTTTAACCTTTCCTGACCCGCGCTTACGCACTGTTGCCAAACCGGTAACAGCCGTCAATAGCGAGATCAAACAACTTATCGCCGATATGTTTGAGACGATGAAGGCAGAGCGCGGCATTGGCCTTGCCGCCACGCAAGTCGATGTCCATCAGCAAGTGATTGTCATGGATGTCTCTGAAGAGCAAAACGAACCGCGCGTATTTATCAACCCCACTATTGATGCCCAATCTGGCAGCATGCTCAATGACGAAGGTTGTCTATCGGTACCGGGCAACTACGCTAAGGTAGAGCGCGCTGAAACCATCACAGTCAGTGCCCGTGATGGCGATGGCAATCCATTTACGCTAGAGGCAGAGGGGCTATTGGCCATCTGTATTCAGCACGAAATGGACCACCTCGCTGGCAAGCTATTCGTTGATTATTTGTCTCCCCTGAAGCGCCAACGCATTCTCAAAAAACTCGAAAAAGAAGCCCGTATCGCTGCGCGCAATCAAGCCTAAGGATCCCTTAGTGACCAAACCTTTAAATATTGTTTTTGCCGGTACGCCTGAATTTGCAGCCGACCACCTACGCGCGCTGCTCGATACCCCGCATCGCATCATTGCCGCTTACACGCAACCGGATAGACCAGCAGGACGTGGCAAAAAACCCATGCCCAGCGCCGTTAAACAACTCGCGTTAGCAAATGACATTCCGGTCTTCCAACCAGAAAATTTTAAACACGAAGACGATGTTGCCGCTCTCGCCGCACTTAAACCTGATTTGATGGTGGTAGTGGCTTATGGCCTGTTGCTACCGCAAGCCGTGCTGGATATTCCGCGCTTTGGCTGTCTCAATGTGCATGGTTCTATCCTGCCGCGTTGGCGCGGCGCAGCGCCCATCCAACGTGCTTTATGGGCCGGTGATAAAGTCACAGGTGTCACCATTATGCAAATGGACATCGGGCTAGATACCGGTGATATGCTTTACACGACCACGCTTGATATCAGCCCAACCGATACCAGCGCAACACTGTATGCAAAAC
>CAZLGJ010000149.1:0-2353 GCA_964559075.1 uncultured Glaciecola sp. | reverse complement strand
CAACAAGGACCCGAAGCGTTGGTGAAGGTATTGGCCGATCTGCCAGCATTTCATCCAGAGCCGCAGCTAGAAAGTGATGCCATTTATGCAAAAAAACTTAGCAAAGCTGAAGCACTAATCGATTGGACTTTACCGGCCGCACAGTTGGCGCGTAATGTGCGCGCATTTAATCCGTGGCCAGTAGCGTTTTTTGCGCTGGCGCAAGCCGATAGTACCCAGCATATCAAAGTGTGGGAAGCACACGTAGAGCCAAGTACCAAAACTGTCGCTGCAGGCACCATTTTGGCTGCTGATAAGCACGGCTTAATCGTGCAAACCGGACAAGATGCGCTGCGCATTACCCGCTGCCAACTTCCCAACAAAAAAGCCATGGCGTTTGCTGATGTCATCAACGCGCGCGCGGATTGGTTTAGCGTCGGTACGTGCTTGTGAAAGGCGCACAGTTAAGAGCCTACTGCGCCCAAGCACTGTTTGATATTTTAGAGCAAGGGCAATCTGCACGAGCGGTGTTGCCCCGCTACCAAAACAAATTACAAGGCAAAGATAAAGCATGGCTTCAGCATACGGTATATGGCATTTTGCGCGCCTTGCCCCAGTATCAATTTTGGGTGCGCAACAGCCTAGATAAACCACTTAAAGGCAACAAAAAAGTCCTCGAACATTTGCTGATGGTCGGTTTTTACCAACTCTTTGCCATGCGTGTTGCAGATCACGCCGCTGTAGGTGCCACCGTGGCGGCCTGCGACAAATTACAAGGTCGGGGTTTAAAAGGACTGGTTAATGCCGTGTTGCGACGCTTCATTCGTGATGATCTTGCACAACAACGCGTAACTGGCGAGGCCGCACAGGCCGGTCTGCCTGGGTGGCTTTACAAAGCCTGCCAAACGCATTATCCAGCGCAGTTGGATGAGCTTTTGGGGGCGATGAACGACAGCGCGCCGCTGTGGCTGCGCATCAATCCCGCGCATATCAGTGTCTCTGACTACCGTGCATTATTAACAGAGGCAAACATCAATAGCTCTATTGAAACCTTATTACCTGACGCGATCTGTATTGAACAGCTCGTTCATGTACCTGATTTACCAGGGTTTGCACAAGGCTGGTTTGCCGTGCAGGATGGCGCAGCGCAACTTGCCGCGGCCATACTCGCACCAAAGGCTGGCGAAACTGGCCTAGACTGTTGTGCCGCGCCCGGGGGCAAAACTGCCCACCTGTTGGCAACCCAACCTAAGTTAGCACAGCTAACCGCCCTTGATAGTGACAGTGCGCGTCTGGCGCGCGTTGCAGAAAACTTAGCGCGACTTGGACACCAAGCTCAATTACGCTGCGCCGACGCAGCGACTGTGATCGATTATATGACCTCGCCGTGTGATTTTATCTTGTGCGATGTACCCTGCTCAGCCACTGGCGTCATTCGCCGTCACCCCGATATTCGGTGGTTGCGCAAAGCCTCAGATATCGCCCCATTGGTGGCCACCCAAAAAGCAATTTTGGAGAACATGTGGTTAAGCTTAAAACCCGGCGGTCGCTTGCTGTATGCGACCTGCTCCATTTTACCTGCCGAAAATAGTGAACAAATTCGCGCTTTTTTAGCTAGCCATGAGGATGCAGCATTGGTACCCATACCCGCTGACATCGAGGCACATTTTGCCTACCAAGCGCCAGCTTCAGCTAGTGACGATGCTAGGCTTGGATTGCAAATTCTCCCAAATACGGCACAATGTGACGGGTTTTACTATGCACTGCTACAAAAACGTGCATAATGAGAATCATACATAAATAATACTTTGCAATCATTTGAATGACTCGCATCCGGTATGGGTGCGTTTGGTGTAGACGTGAAAATCATCATTTTGGGTGCCGGCCAGGTCGGTGGGACGTTAGCAGAAAACCTCGTAGGCGAAAAAAACGACATTACGGTCATTGATGCCAACGGTGACATCTTGCGCAATTTGCAAGACCGCCTCGACATCCGCGTCGTGCAAGGGATTGGCTCGCACCCCGATGTGTTACGCCAAGCCGGCGCGGAAGATGCGGATATGCTGATCGCGGTCACCAACTCAGATGAGTCAAACATGATGTCGTGCCAAGTGGCCCACAGTATTTTTAACACTCCCACCAAGATCGCTCGGATCCGCTCAGAACAGTATATTGTTTATAAAGACCAGCTCTATAAGCACATGGATATTCCGGTTGACCATATCATTGCGCCGGAACAACTGGTGACCAAAGCGATAAAGCGCCTTATCGACTACCCCGGCGCCCTGCAAGTGGTCGAATTTGCCGATGGCAAAGCCTCTCTGGTAGCGGTTAAAGCCTATTATGGTGGTCTGTTAGTTGGTCACGCGCTATC
>CAZLGJ010000148.1:5111-5784 GCA_964559075.1 uncultured Glaciecola sp. | reverse complement strand
TTGTCCGTACACTATGAGAAGTGACAATGAAAAGAATGTTAATCAACGCTACGCAGCAAGAAGAGTTGCGTGTAGCACTTGTTGATGGCCAAAAGCTCTATGATCTCGACATAGAAAGCCCGGGGCATGAACAGAAAAAAGCCAATATATACAAAGGGACAATTACTCGCGTTGAACCAAGCCTAGAAGCAGCCTTCGTGGATTATGGTGCGGAGCGTCACGGTTTTTTACCACTAAAAGAAATCGCCCGTCATTACTTCCCTGACAACTACACTTTTGAAGGTCGTCCAGACATAAAAGACGCCGTCAAAGAAGGCCAGCAGGTCATTGTTCAAATCGACAAAGAAGAACGCGGTCAAAAAGGCGCAGCATTAACCACATTTATCAGTCTAGCGGGTAGTTATCTCGTTCTTATGCCGAATAATCCGCGCGCGGGTGGCATTTCACGTCGTATTGAAGGCGACGAACGCAGTGATTTAAAATCAGCCCTTGATCAATTAGAACTGCCCAAAGGCATGGGCTTAATTGTCCGTACCGCCGGCGTTGGCAAGTCTGCCGAAGAACTCGCCTGGGATTTGAAAGTGCTGCTTTCGCATTGGCAAGCCATCTCTGAAGTGGCGGCTGAGCGCCCTGCTCCGTTTTTGATCCACCAAGAGTCCAACGTTATCGTGCG
>CAZLGJ010000148.1:0-5101 GCA_964559075.1 uncultured Glaciecola sp. | reverse complement strand
GTCATACGAAGAACTCAAATGGGATTTGAGCGTGTTGGTCACTCACTGGAAAGCAATCAGTGAAGCCGCAGAATCACGTCCTGCACCTTTCTTAATTCATCAAGAAAGTAATGTAATTGTACGTGCTATTCGCGATTATTTGCGCCGAGATGTTGGCGAAATCATCATCGATCGCAAGTCCATTTATGAACAAGCGCTTGAGCATATCAAACTAGTTCGTCCTGACTTTGCCAATCGCGTGAAACTCTACACTGGCGATGTGCCATTATTCAGCCATTATCAAGTAGAAAGTCAGATTGAGTCTGCGTTCCAGCGCGAAGTGCGTTTGCCATCTGGTGGCTCAATTGTCATCGATCCGACAGAAGCGTTGACCTCGATTGATATTAACTCCGCACGCGCTACCAAAGGCGGTGATATTGAAGAAACGGCGTTTAATACCAACTTAGAAGCCGCCGAAGAAATCGCTCGACAGCTGCGTTTGCGCGACTTAGGCGGTCTGGTTGTCATTGACTTTATCGATATGTCGGTCAATAAGCACCAGCGCGAAGTCGAAAACCGCATGAAGGACTCGGTCAGTGGGGATCGAGCGCGCGTGCAACTTGGCCGTATCTCACGCTTTGGTCTTCTAGAAATGTCGCGTCAGCGCTTGCGTCCGTCATTAGGCGAATCAGCACATCACGTCTGCCCTCGCTGTAATGGCTTAGGCACCATCCGCGGAACAGAGTCATTAGCATTATCCGTACTGCGCATTATTGAAGAAGAATGTATCAAAGATAATTCAGCACAGGTTGAAGCTCAGCTTCCAGTTGACGTTGCCACTTATATCCTGAATGAAAAACGCAAAGCGATTCGCGCACTAGAAGACCGCAATAACGTTCATGTTTTAGTCTTACCTAACCCGAATTTGACCACGCCGCACTTTCAAATTACGCGTCGTCGTGCTGAAGAAATGGCAACCGGAACAAGCTATACGCTTGAGCTTGCAGAGTCTGCAGAGGCACGACAAGAATCGGTGGCCGCAGCTCCAATTAAACGCGAAGAGCCTGCGCTTAAAGGCATGGCTGCACCAGCCCAAGCGCCTGCACCAGCTCCTGTGGCATCGCCTGAGCCAAATATTTTTACCCAGTTCTTTGCTTGGATTGCTGCCCTGTTTGCGCCTAAGCCTGAACCAAAGAAACAGAGCACAGGTCGCAACCGCAACCAAAATCAACGTCGTCAAGGCCAGCGTCGCAATCAGCGCAACGGCAACCGCTCGCAAAGCAAGCGCAACGCGAAACCGAGCCAAGATGGTGAACTGACAGCCAAAGACGGTGGTGAGCGCAAGCCTAAATCTCGTCGTAATAACAAAGATCGCAATCAAGCGCGAAACAAAGATCAGAAGCGCGATGAAGTTACTCAAAACGCTACTCAAAGCACAAATAGTGCTGAAGAAGCAGCTGCACCGAAAGAGGATAAGCCGCCACGCGAGCGTCGTCAGCGTCGTTCTCGTAATCGCTCGGTCCGCGGTGAGAATGCTGCTGAGACCAATAGTACTCAGGCACCAAGTGACGTAACGCCAGCTAGTGATAACGCTGCAGAAGCGAACACAGCTGCTCCAGTAGCGCCTGTAACAGTGCCGCAAACAGCACCGGAGCCACAAGCTGCTAAAACAACTGAACCAGCAGCAGAGACGCCTCAAACAAGCGCTGAAAACACAGAGCAAGAGTCGCCTAAGCGTGCTAGTCGTTCACGCCGTTCACCGCGTCACGCGCGTGCGGCAGGACAAAAGCGCAAACAGGAAAACACTGATGCTGTTGTTGCAGATACTGCAGGGAATGAGTCTGTTGCTACCGAGGCTGTGAGTAACGAAACAGTGGCGGCTGAGCCTGCTGCACCTGTTGCATCTACTGAAAAGACAGCTGAAGATACAACGCCGGTGCAAGCACAATCTGAGCTACCACTAGAGGAAGCTGCAGCAGTTGTCGAAACGCCGATAGAAGTCGAAGAGTCTACTGACAACAAGGGCGATGTGGTACCAGCACAGGCTGAGCAGCTGCAAACGAGTTTGTTTGATGAAGAAACAGAAGAGCCTACACCCGCTACTAGCGAACCAGTTGCCGTTGATGCGACTGCGACAGTGGATGTAGCAGTGGCTGCAGAAGCGGATATAAAACAGGCACAAAATGCGCCTGCATCAGAATCCACAGCAGCACCTTCGCCAGCAATAGTCATGGCTCGAGCTTCGCACCCCGCTGCATTGCCAAAAGCGCTTGAAAGTGATTTGGGTGATATTGTGATCAACGTATTAGCCGATGCACAGCGCCCTGTGATTGCGCGCTCATCGCGTCAAGCTAATATCGCAAGTGTTGGTGCACGAGCACAAGCTCCAACAACAAAGCCGGCGTCAATAGAGCAATAGCGACTTGTTCTATCTGATACCAACACAAAAAAACCACTTCAATTGAAGTGGTTTTTTTTATCTAAACGCTGAAGGATGAAATTTACTTTTTCTTAGCCGGCTTGCGCTTATCGTCCACGACCCACTTACCGTCTTGATACCAGGCTGACCAGCCGCTTGCCTTACCGCTGTCATTTTCAGACATCACGTATTGCTGCTTAGTCTTACGGCTGAATCTCACAATCGTTGGCGCACCATCTGGATCGGCAACGGGTGCATCCGCTAGGTAATAAAACTTCGGTGAAATACGGTCGCGGAAACGCTTTAACTCGCTCACCAGTGGCGCTCGTGTCTCACGGGATTTGGGGAAGTTGTGTGCGGCCATAAAAATGCCAGAGGCGCCATCACGGAGCACAAAATAAGCCCCTTCTGACTTTTCACAAGGCAGTTCTGGCAAGTGCACCGGATCTTCTTTAGGTGGTGCAGGCTCGCCGTTTTTAAGCAGTTTACGGGTGTTTTTACACGCGTCGTTAGTACAGTCAAAATACTTACCGAACCGGCCATTTTTTAACTGCATCTCCGATTGACACTTATCGCACTCAAGAACAGGGCCATCATAACCTTTGATCTTAAAGGTGCCGTTTTCAATCAGCGTACCAGGACAATTAGGTGTATTACCACACACGTGTAGCTTGGTGGTTTCGTTAACCAAATAACTATCCATCGCGGTATCACAGATAGGACAACGTTTTTTGGCGCGCAACATCTCAGTTTCGAGATCTTCTTCATCCGCCACGGCAATGGCTTCATCGCCAGGTGTTAGATTAAGGGTCTGCGTGCAGCGCTCTTTGGGCGGTAAATTGTAGCCCGAGCACCCCAAGAACACGCCGGTGCTGGCGGTGCGAATATTCATTGGGCGACCACAGCCCTCGGCAGGACAAGTGATCGTAACGGGTACGGCTGCGTTAGGCAGCATCCCGCCTTCGTCTTCGGATTTTTCGGCCTGCATCAACAGACTATAAAAATCATCATAAAAGGTGTTGAGCACGTCTTTCCATGCTTTTTCGCCATGCGCCACATCATCAAGGCGCTCTTCCATCTTGGCGGTGAAGTCATACGACATCAGATCGGCAAAGTTATCGGATAATCGATCGGTGACGATTTCGCCCATCTTGGTGGCGAAGAAGCGTTTATTTTCTAGATAAACATAGCCGCGATCTTGGATCGTGGTGATGATGCTGGCATAGGTAGACGGTCTGCCAATGCCGCGTTTTTCAAGCTCTTTAACCAAAGAGGCTTCATTGTAACGCGCAGGCGGCTTAGTAAAGTGCTGCTGTGGATCCAGTGCATCCAACGCCAACACATCGCCCACCTTAACGTCGGGTAACGTAGTGTCATCGCCTTTTTTGCTGATTTGCGGCTGGACTTTGGTCCAACCGGCGAATTTTAGTACTCGGCCCTTGGCAGTAAGTTCATAATCGCCAGCTTTGACACGCAAGGTGGTAGAGTCATATTTGGCCGGGGTCATCTGACATGCCACAAACTGTCGCCAAATGAGCTCATAAAGACGCTGAGCGTCTCTTTCCATTTCTTTGAGGCTAGCCCCTGTTACCATGACGTTTGACGGTCTAATCGCTTCGTGGGCCTCTTGAGCGTTATCTTTCGCACCATAAACGGTTGGTTGAGAAGGTAGATAAGCATCGCCGAAATGTTCATTGATATAATCACGGGCGCTGCTGATAGCTTCTTTCGACAGGTTCGTCGAATCTGTTCTCATATAGGTAATGTGTCCAGCCTCATACAAGCGCTGCGCCAACATCATGGTCTTTTTGACCCCAAAACCCAAGCGGGTAGATGCCGCTTGTTGCAGTGTCGATGTGATAAACGGTGCACTAGGGCGAGACGATGTCGGGCGACTATCGCGTGCAGCAACGACAAACTGCTGACGCTGCAAATAATCGGTAGCGGCTTGCGCTTGTTCGCGATTGACCGGTTTGAATGCTTTATCCAAATGTTTAGCAACCAACATGCGCAGTGCTGCTTCTTGCTGGCTCACCGTTGAATATTTCAGGTCAGCGTGGATGTCCCAGAACTCTTCTGGGGTAAAGGCTTTGATCTCGCGCTCTTTTTCAACTACTAAGCGCATGGCGACTGACTGCACTCGACCGGCAGACAAGCCCCGTGCAACCTTCTTCCATAACAAGGGCGACACCATAAAACCGACCACTCGGTCGAGAAAACGTCTGGCCTGTTGTGCATTGACGCGGTCAATATTGACCTCGCCTGGCGCTTGGAAAGCATCTTGGATGGCAGATTTGGTGATTTCGTTAAACACCACGCGCTGAAAGGTCTTGCCTTTGCCGCCCAGCAGTTCTTGTAGATGCCAGGCGATGGCCTCTCCTTCTCTATCCAAATCCGTCGCAAGATAAATGGTGTCCGCGTCTTTGGCGAGCTTTTTAAGCTCAGACACTACTTTTTCTTTGCCTTGCAAAATTTGATAGTGAGCCTGCCAGTCGTTTTCCGGATCCACGCCCATGCGGTCGACCAATTTTTGATACTCGTGCTTGCGCAAATACTCTGCTTTCTTTTTATCTGTCCACGTATTTAGCTCTTTGGCGGGAATTTTTGGCGCAACATTGCCCAACGCCTTGGTAGGCAAGTCGCGGATGTGGCCTACAGATGATTTGACAATAAAATCTTTGCCTAAATATTTATTTATGGTCT
>CAZLGJ010000147.1:0-5784 GCA_964559075.1 uncultured Glaciecola sp. | reverse complement strand
CCAAGATAACCGGTGAATTGCTTTGAAATTCAACTAAATATCACTTGGATAAAACAATTAATGAAAGCTCTGAGCGGCGTACTTCTTCTTACCATTTTATTTACTGTCTGCGTGCCTATCAGCGCGGCCGGTGAATTTCAAACGCTACAACTGCGCGGCGACAAAAACGACGATTTGAGCGGAGTGGTATTTGGCCCCGTCAATTCTGATGATACGCTGTGGAAAATAGCCAAAGACTACCGCAACTCAAGTGATTTTAAAGGTCCTAAGCCCGTCTCTTTATACCCGGTCATGTACGGCATTTACCTGGTCAACACTCAGGCGTTTAAAGACAATAACGTCAATCACTTACTCAACGACACCATGCTAGAAATGCCGACGGCGGCGTTTATTAATCGCATTGATGTCCGTGAGGCCGAGGCCAAGATTGAAGGGGATGAGACTTTATGGGCGGAGCTGCAGGCGCTGAAAAACTTTGCACCAGCCACGCCAAAGCCTGCAACAGAAGCTCGTGCTGATGCGGTGACGCCAGCTGTTGAAGCGCCATCACCTGAGCCTCAGCAACCGATTCAGCTGACTCCGAATACGCCCCCAGCAGAAACTACATTTACGGCAACTGAAACACGTGAGTTATCTGCCCAGGAATTACAAATTCTCAATGAACTAAAATCACAATACGCGATATCACTAGAGACTATCCAGATATTGTTAGACGAAAATGAGCGCCTTGCGGACCAGCTCAACACAGTGGCTACTCGCGTTGAGGGTTTGAATAATCAGATAAACGATGATGTGCAATCGCAGATTGACGCACTTGCCGCATTGCAAGCAGAAATGTTCGAGCTTCAGCAACAGCAGCTTCCCGATGAAACCATATCGGTTGACACGTTAAAGGCAATCTTGGCAAAACCATTTGTATTGATTGGATTAATCTCTGTAGTCGTGTTGTTGAGCTTGGTGGGTCTAGGGTTATGGCTGTTCAAGCGCAGCAAACCAGTCGAGAACGAAGAGCTTGATGAGCTTGGAGAAATCGCCGAGATTGACGAATCTAATTTAGATGCCTTATTTAAAGACGACACGGCCACAGAGACACCCGATGTCGTCTCGACTGATGAGCTCGCCCAAGAACTTTCAGATGATATTATTGCACCTGCCAACCAAGCTCCTGACCAATCAGTAACCGACCAAGTACCAGACGCTGTCACAGACATAGATGCGCCACAAAATGATGTGCAACTAGACAGTCAAAGTGAAGCCAGTGTATCCGAGAACCCGTTTGGTGAAGACTTGATGGTGTCTGACTTGGACGGCTCGTTATCTGATGATGCTATTTTTGATGATAGTGATCTGGACGTCGCTGGCGTCGATGAAGCCGATGATGAGCATGAAAAAGCACTGCGAGATGCGATTGCTGAAAACGAGTTTGAAGCAGGTTCCGATACGCTTAAGCAAGATGACCTCGATGCGCTCTTTGGTGATGGGTTGGATGAAACTGCTGATTCAGCTGTTGAGGATGACTTGCCAAATGAAGCTGAGCAAGAGGGAGCTCATTTAGATGAAGCTGCGCTAAATGAGGCTGGGCTAAATGAGGCGGAGCTAGACGAGGCGGTGCTAGACGAGACAACATTCGAAAGTCAGCTCGAACAAGCGACAGATGATGCTGATGAGCTTTTGGCTGAGGTGGCTGATGAATTGGTTGAATTACCCGATGATATTGTAGCCGAGCTTCCCGATAGTCTAGATATCGATGAATCGGCGCCGCTTAAAGACGACGATTTATCCAAGTTAACTGACGAGCTACAAACACAAGCGGATGCAATTGACTTGGACATGGATACCTTACTAAGCGAACTTGACCAGATTGACATGATGGAAAGTATGCTTGGCGACATGGACGATAATGGTGCAACGCTTGATGAAGAAGCGCCTTTATCCGATGCAGTTGAATTGTTTGAGGAAACTACCGAAGCAACAGCGCAAGACACGACTGAGCGAACGTCAGAGGCAGAGCCGGCTAATCAGCCTGAACTAGTCGAGGGTGCACCCTCGAAAGAAACGCCCGTGGCTGAAAAAACGCCTGCGAAAACGCCTCCCGCCATGGATGATTTCCCAGATCTGCCTGATCTTGATGGGTGGCTCAACGGCGATAGTGACGCAGATATATTATCCGAAATCGAAAACACAGACTTTGATGAGATTCTCGACTCGCTAGAGGCAGATGATGATGTGAGTCTAGCACCTGAGCCAAAAGATGAACCGTCCACCGCAGACAAATCTATGCTATCAGATTTTGATGATTTGGCGCTCAATCTTGACGTGTTAACTGGTGATAGCGATGCAAGCGCAGCAGAAAAGGCCCAAGCAAAAAAGATTGCTGATGAAGAACTGCCCGATTTTATTGATGTTGATGCGCTTTTGGCTGAGACCGAGGCGATGACGCGCACCGAAGAGCCTGAGCTTGATGTCCTGCAAAATATCGCGGACCAACTACCGGCCCAAACTGATAACGTCGTGGCTGAATCTGAAGCACTTGGCAAACTAGATTTGGCTAGGGCCTATATCGAAATTGATGAGCTAAAAGACGCGCAATCGTTGCTTAAAGAAGTACTTTCTGTGGGTAATGATGCCGAGCGTGAAGAAGCCAACACATTATTAGAACAACTAAAACAGCTCAAATAAGAATCCCTCATGAATAATATTGCGCTTGGTATTGAATACGACGGCAGTGCTTTTTATGGCTGGCAGCGTCAAGACAATGTACCTACTGTACAAGCCCAACTAGAAGATGCCTTATCTAGCATTGCGGATGAACGCATTGTGGTGAACTGTGCCGGTCGCACCGATGCGGGAGTGCACGCAACTCAGCAAGTAGTGAATTTTAAGACTAGCGTTGAGCGACCGGAAAATGCGTGGTTACTCGGCGTCAACGCGCATCTTCCCGATACTATTAGTGTCAAATGGACCACGCCTGTTGAGGCTGACTTCCACGCAAGGTTTAGCGCGACGGCAAGACGCTATCGCTATATCATATACAATGCACGCACCCGTCCGGGGATCCTTACTTCTGGCGTCACTCACTGGCACAAACCACTGGATGCCCAGCGTATGCATGAGGCGGCTCAAGCGTTATTAGGCGAGCAGGACTTTAGTGCGTTTCGCGCCAGCCTCTGTCAATCAAACACGCCATTTCGCAATGTGCATTTTGTCAATGTAAGTCGACAAGGGCCATACGTCATTGTCGATATTCAAGCCAATGCCTTTTTGCACCACATGGTGCGCAATATTGTGGGTTCACTTTTGGTCGTTGGCAGTGATGAAGCACCTGTCGAATGGATGCACACATTACTAATCAACAAAGACCGAACCCAAGCAGCGGCAACGGCAAAAGCGCACGGCTTGTATTTTGTTGATGTGATATATCCCTCGAGCTTTGGCTTACCGCAAAGTGCGCTCGGACCACTTTTTTTAAGTGTGTAGCCACTAATCATTAGACCAGTTTTTTTGCTGCTATTGACAGAATTGTGGTTTAATATACGCCGTATAAAACGACAAACAACACGGCACATCTGCCAGTGACGCTCTTCGTTAGGAATGAATTAATATGAGTTGGATAGAAAAAATCCTACCCCGTACCCAATCGTCGGAAAAAAGCAATGTCCCAGAGGGCATTTGGACCAAGTGTAGCAAATGTGACGCCGTGCTCTATCGCAGTGAACTTGAGCGTTTGCAGGAAGTTTGCCCAAAATGTGACCATCATATGCGCATCAGCGCACGCTCGCGCCTCAACCATTTTTTGGACAAGGAAGGCCGTACTGAAATCGGCGTAGAATTTGAACCGCAGGATGTTTTAAAATTTAAAGACTCCAAAAAGTACAAAGATCGCTTAACAGCTGCGCAAAAAGCAACCAATGAAAAAGACGCGCTCGTTGTGATGAAAGGTACGCTAAAAGGCATGCCTGTAGTCGTAGCCAGTTTTGAATTTTCATTCCTTGGCGGCTCAATGGCATCTGTTGTAGGCGCGCGTTTTGTCGCCGCAGTGCAGGCGTGTCTTGAACATAACTGCCCGTTGATTTGTTTTTCTACGTCGGGTGGGGCGCGCATGCAAGAAGCGCTGTTGTCACTGATGCAGATGGCCAAAACCAGCGCAGCTCTTGCCAAAATGAGTCAGCGCGGCTTACCGTATATTTCAGTGTTAACGGATCCAACCATGGGCGGCGTGTCTGCAAGTCTTGCGATGCTCGGTGATGTGAATGTTGCTGAGCCAAAAGCGCTGATTGGTTTTGCCGGTCCTCGCGTGATTGAACAAACAGTGCGTGAGACCTTGCCTGAAGGCTTCCAGCGCAGTGAGTTTTTGCTCGAAAAAGGTGCGATTGACATGATTGTGCATCGCTCAAAAATGCGCGACAAGCTGCACAGTGTCTTGAGTAAGCTTCATCAACCGGTTGCTCCGCTTGATGCGCCTGCCATTACAGAAGAGCATGAAGAATAAAACACAGTGGCAATTAACAGATTGGCTAGCTTATATCGAAGCTAGTCACCCTGCCGAAATTGATATGGGGTTATCACGCACACAAGCGGTGCTGGATAACCTTTTTTTGGATTTTGCGCACAGCAAAATCATCACCGTAGCGGGGACTAACGGCAAAGGCACTACTTGTGCCATGCTAGAATCCTTTGCACTAGCAGCGCAAAAAAGCGTGGGCGTTTACAGCTCACCGCATATTCATCACTACAATGAGCGCGTGCGTATCAATCGCGAGGTCCTGTCCGATAAAGCGCATTGTGATGCGTTTCAACGTGTGGATGCGGCAAGAGCCAATATTCCGTTAACCTATTTTGAATTTAGCACGCTAGCAGGCTTGGTGTTACTGCATGATGCGAAATTAGACTGTGTCATCCTCGAGGTCGGTTTAGGCGGTCGCTTGGACGCCACTAATGTCGTCTCGTGTGATGTGGCCATTATTACGTCAATTGGCCTTGATCATCAGGCATTTTTGGGCGATACACGCGAGTTAATTGCGGTTGAAAAGGCCGGCATTATGCGCCGTGCCAAGCCAGCCATTATTGGCGAGCCTGATCCGCCTCAGAGTTTGCGCCAAGCAGTGACTGAGCATGGTGCCAATGCGCGCTGGGTGGGCGAAGATTTTAGCCACAGCTTGCAAGATGGTCGGTGGCATTATCGCGATCCCCAGCGCACTGTAACGACACATATTCCTCGTATTCCCCATCACAATGTCGCGACCGCAGTTGCGACAGTTGGTGTACTGGGTTGGCAATTAAGTGATGAGAAGCTCATCGGATGTATCGAACAAACGGGCATGCGTGGACGTTTGCAGAGCGCTGATTTTGGTCAATACCAAGACAAAATCATCTTTGATGTAGCACATAATCCACAGGCAGCCGAGTATTTAGCCAGCTGGTTGGCGGCGCAGCAGTATCAGCATATCACCGTCGTCATCGGCATGATGGCGGATAAGGATATTGCCCGGACGCTTGCACCTTTGGTGCCGTTAGCAACACGCTGGTTATGCGTGGATTTGGAGACGCCTCGCGCGATTGCTGGCAAGGCATTAGCCGAGAAAGTGAACGCGGTCACAGACTCCTCGGTGTCTTATGTCGGGGATGCAGTAGATGCGTTAATCGCTGCTTATCAAAGTGCCCAAAGTGTCGATAAAGTGTTAGTATTAGGGTCGTTTCTTACCGTGAGTGAAGTGCAAGCAGCGCTGCAGACCTTTAATCAGGAAGTGTAAAGTGGATACAGCATTAAAAAATCGCCTAGTAGGC
>CAZLGJ010000146.1:0-5855 GCA_964559075.1 uncultured Glaciecola sp. | reverse complement strand
GGCTAACGGCGCAATTTCAATCACGCTGCGCTCGATGAGCTTTTCGACTTTTTCAAAGCCGAGCATTTCGAATAACGCATCATAGAGTGGACGCAAATAAGGATCGACTTTTTGCGATAAATCTCCGGGTAAAAAGCCGAGCTTTTCACCCGCTTCAACTGCAGGGCGTGTTAGTAAGATGCGTCTGACTTCCTGACGCTCCAGCGCATCGACAGCACATGCAACCGCAAGGTAAGTTTTGCCCGTACCCGCCGGGCCAACGCCAAATGCGATATCGTGGTTGATGACATTGGCCACATACTGAGCTTGATTGGGATTACGTGGCTTTATGATGCCGCGTTTGGTCTTGATATGAACCTGTTTGCCGTAGGGGTTGAGCTCATCGTCGCTGACTTTGTCTAACACGCGAGCAGCTTGAATGGCTAGGTGCACTTGGTCAGCACTCAACTCTTGGATAACGCCTTTAACCGGTGCGGTTTCAACAAACAGTTGCTTGAGCAAATCTACTGCCGTGAGGCTCGCTTGTTCTTCACCTAACACTTTAAAATGATTGTTGCGATAGGTGATCTCGACACCTAAGCGCCTTTCTAGATGCTTGATATTGTCATCAAATGGCCCGCAAAGGCTAGCAAGGCGTTTATTATCATCTTCTAAAACGAGTTCATTAGCGTCTAAGTTACTCAAAAGCGGTAGCTTCCTTGGTTGTTTTCGTTATCAATTAAGTTTTCTATCATTATCGATTAAGCGCTTTGTGGCGTGACAATCTGTACGCCTAAGCTGTCTTTTTGTTTGGCCAAAATGCTTTGTGGGGATACTGCAATACGCAGTCCCATATCCGCTTCACGACGCAGCACATCACCGCGTAAAGAGTTGGTGAACACGTCAGTGACCAACACATCGACAAACTCGCCAATCATATCTGGGGTGCCAACGAAATTCACAACGCGGTTGTTTTCAGTACGGCCGGTCAGCTCCATTGGATTTTTCTTAGACGGGCCTTCGACCAAAATGCGCTGCTCAGTATTGAGCATGTTGCGCGCGATGCGCTGTGCCGATTGATTGATACGGTCTTGCAAAATCCACAGGCGCTGCTTCTTTTCATCTTCAGATACGTCATCAACAATATCGGCAGCTGGTGTGCCGGGTCTTGCTGAATAAATGAAGCTAAAGCTTAAGTCATATTCGATATCTTCGATGAGTTTCATGGTCGCAGCAAAATCATCTTGGGTTTCGCCAGGAAAGCCAATGATAAAGTCGGAGGACATCGACAGGTTAGGGCGGATTTTTTTGAGAGCGCGGATTTTGGATTTGTACTCTATGGCCGTATGGCCGCGCTTCATAAAGTTGAGAATGCGATCAGAACCGCTTTGCACTGGCAAATGTAAATGATCAACTAGCTCTGGGATACTTGCGTAAGCGGCAATGATATCGTCGGTAAACTCAACTGGGTGTGAGGTGGTATATCGAATGCGGTCAATGCCGTCAATCGAGGCGATAAGCTCCAATAGCTCGGCAAAGCGGCAGACGCTGCCGTCGTGATGCTCACCGCGAAACGCGTTGACGTTTTGGCCCAACAAATTCACCTCACGTACACCTTGTTCAGCTAATTGGGCAATTTCAAAGAGCACATCATCCACCGGGCGCGAGACTTCTTCGCCTCGGGTGTAGGGGACGACACAGAAGGTACAGTATTTTGAGCAGCCTTCCATAATGGATACAAATGCCGTTGGACCTTCCGCACGCGGTTCAGGTAAACGGTCAAATTTTTCTATTTCTGGGAATGAAATGTCCATCACCGCGTCTTTGCCTTGCTTGATGTCGTTGATCATTTCGGGCAAGCGGTGCAGAGTTTGCGGTCCGAAAATAATGTCTACATATGGTGCGCGTTGACGGATGTGGTCGCCTTCTTGCGAGGCCACACAACCACCCACACCAATGATGAGGTCGGGATTGGTTTTTTTGAGCGTTTTCCAACGACCGAGCTGGTGAAAAACTTTTTCTTGGGCTTTTTCGCGAATTGAACAGGTGTTAAGCAGAATGACATCTGCCTCCTCAGCTTCCTCTGCAAGGATATATCCGTGGGTTGAATCCAGCAGGTCTGCCATTTTTTCCGAGTCGTACTCGTTCATCTGACAGCCCCAAGTTTTGATATACAGTTTTTGGCTCATTGAAAGTTGTGCTCTGTTCAAACGGGTTAAAATAAAACGTGATTTTACCCCAGTCTGTGGATATTGACTAGTCATGGTTGATTTTTGGTTGCTGGATCAGAATGAACTGTGTAGGCTTTAGCGAACTTTTCGATTTTAATTAACCCAAACGCTAGCAACCGCCGTATTAATATTATCTATCACTATCATGTTTTACGTACAGGGATTTCGACCATGACTCATCATACACACTGCGCCGAATACATTGTTGTGGGTGGTGGCATGGTTGGTTCAGCGGCTGCGCTAGGTTTAGCCCAACTCGGCCACAGTGTCGTGCTGCTGGAAGCTTTTCCTGCCAATGCGTTTGCACCGGAACAAGCCCCTGATCTACGCATGTCGGCACTGGCCCTTGCCAGTGTTCAATTGTTAGACGATATGGGAGCCTGGGAGCATATCAAAGCGATGCGCTATCAGCCCTATTCACATCTTGCCGTGTGGGAAGATACTTGGGCCAAAACTACCTTTGTAGCTGCTGAAGTTGGTCATGATGTGCTGGGTTATTTTGTCGAAAATCGCGTTACCCAGCTTGGTCTGACACAGTCATTGATGGCAGAAGCAAATGTCACCATAGTGCATGCCAAGGCCAAACAGGTCAATATTACCAAAGGTGAGGTTGTGCTTGATAACGGTGATAGCTGCCAAGGTGACTGGATAATTGCCGCTGATGGCGTGCACTCACTGGTACGTAAGCAAGCCGGAATCGCCACTAGTGGTTGCGAATATGACCAGCAGGCAATGGGGATCACGGTTCGGAATCACTACGCCGATGAGCAACAGGCGCAGCAAGCCCAACAGCTCACTTGGCAAGCGTTTAAACCATCTGGTCCTGTGGCGTTTTTGCCTATGCACGATAATCATGCCAGTTTGATTTGGTATGACTCGCCGCAGCGTCTAGCTGAACTCGAACAGCTAGATAATACCGAGTTGAAAGACGCAATACAGGCTCATTTTCCCGATCAAGTCGGTGATTTTACGGTGCTAGATAAAGCGCGCTTTCCACTGAGTCGGATGCATGCTCAGCGCTATGTCAAAGAACGCATGATTTTGATAGGCGATGCGGCGCACGCCATTAACCCGCTAGCAGGACAGGGCGTCAACCTCGGTTTTGCCGATGTCCGCTGTTTGCTGGATGCGGTTGCCGACAACAAGTCATTGTTACGTCATTACCAGTTACCGCGCCAAGCGGCGAATCGACAAATGATCCACGCGATGGACGGCTTGTACCACCTGTTTTCTAATCACAACCTATTGCTCAAGCCATTGCGAAACCTGGGATTGTTTGTGGCCCAACGCGGCGGTTGGGCCAAACAACAAGTCATCAAGCACGCCATGGGCTTGCGCTAAGGCGTTTACCGGCTATCATCTTAAATATTCATCATAACAAACATCATAACGGACATAATGGAGAGGTGTTGTGGAAGTATTTGTCATATTAGGGCTGCTGTTTTTGGCACTGGTGATCATTATTCCTTTGATTGAGAAATCCAAAATGCGTGTGAGTGATGAGACCACTAGTAAAATCAGTCGTTTCATTTGGCCACTTATCATGATCATGCTCATCGTACAGCTATTTATGCTGGCCTTTTAGCACATTTAATCACGGATAGAGATTCAACATGGTTAAACCAAACGCATTCCCATCAACCCTTTGTGCACTAGCGCTTGCTGCATCGGCTATCATGAGTGGTTGCGCTACTACTGATGCAGCTACTAATAATAATGGTAATCAATCATCTTCCCTGCCTGTAGCACCGTCATCGCCAGCGACCTCTATCTGGCAGATCACAAAAAATAATCAAACGGTGTTTATTGGCGGGACTGTGCATGTGTTACCCGCTTCGGAGTATCCATTACCAGCTGCATTTGATACGGTATTTGCGCAATCGGATGAGCTAGTTTTTGAGACGGATATGGCATTCATTGAGTCAGCTGGTTTTCAACAGATGATGATGCAATCCATGCTGTATCAAGACGATACCACGTTTAAAGATGTGTTATCCCCTGAAACGGTAGATCTTGTTGCACAGCATCTAGCCCAACGCGATGTACCCATAGAAAACGTGCTACCAATGAAACCCGTTATGTTAGGTTTGACAGTGACGTTTATGGAGTTGCAACTATTGGGGCTGACTGAGCCGGGCGTTGACAAAATGTATTTTGACCGAGGTAATACCGAGGGTAAAGCCATTAGTTGGTTAGAAACACCCGAAGAGCAACTTGGCTTTATGCAAGCAATGGCAAGCGGTAATGAGGACGAGTTTGTGCAGTATTCGGTCAAAGAAACGGCTAACGCCAAAACCTTACTAGACGGTATGTTACAAGCTTGGCGAGTGGGGAATATGCAGAAAATGGCTGAGGTCGGCATTGCTGATATGGCAACGACATACCCAGACATTTATAATACTTTGTTAGTGGAGCGCAATTCCCGCTGGGTACCGCAGATTGAAGCGATGTTTGCAGACGAGGACACCGAGTTTGTGTTGGTTGGTACCTTACACATGGCTGGCGAACACAGCATATTAGCTATGCTCGCAGACACAGGCTATATAATTAAACAGCTATAACTGTTCTTGCAAAAAGGGATCACCAGATCCCTTTCTCTGATTGTCCTTGGATCTTACAATCGCCATCGCGATAGGTCATATCATCCGAGCTTTTTGCTGCTTTGCGTTTGGCAATGTAGTCTTGGCTAATACTGACAATGGTGGGAGTGAGCCAGACAATCGCAATGATGTTGATCACCGTCATCAATCCCAAAGCCATATCTGCCATTGCCCATACTTGCGGTAATGCGGCCATCGAGCCCCACAGTATCATCGCCAAATAGCCAGCGGTGTAGGCCCAACGACCCACTTTGTGATCGAGCTTAAAAATATGCAAATTCGACTCACCGTAGGCATAGTTGGCGACCACTGAGGTAAAGGCAAACAGTGCGATAGCCGCGGCGACAAAATCTTGACCCACATCGCCAAGGTGAAAGCTCATGGCAGTCTGCGTTAGGCGAATGCCTTCCATTTGTTCAGACTGACCGCCACCTGCGAGTAAAATGATAAACGCAGTAGCAGTACACAAAATCATGGTATCAATAAATACCCCAAGCATTTGCACATAGCCTTGCGAAGCTGGGTGATTTGGCACGGGGGCCGCCGCCGCAGCAGCATGAGGCACTGAACCTGAACCGGCTTCGTTTGAATACAAACCGCGCATAATGCCGTATTTAACAGCAGCGGCAAAAGTACCCGCCGCCGCTTCTTCTAACCCAAATGCGCCTGCAATAATCTGCCACAGCATGGCCGGTAACAAATCGATATTGATTGCGGTGATGATCAGGGCTATCAAGACATAGGCAATGCCCATAAACGGCACGATCCACTCGGCAAAGCGTGCAATGGTTTTAAGTCCACCAATGACAATTAAGCCAGCCAGTGTAATGATGACTAATCCAGAGTAAAAGGTATCGATGGCATAGGCGTTATTCAAAGCATCGGTAATGGTATTAGCCTGTACCGCTGAGAAGATGAAGCCGTAGCCCATAAACAAACATAGCGAAAACAAAATCGCTAGCCACGATTGATTGAGTCCCTGCTTGATATAATACGCTGGTCCACCGCGATACTCACCGTTAGCGTCTTTGACCTTATATACTTG
>CAZLGJ010000145.1:4017-5866 GCA_964559075.1 uncultured Glaciecola sp. | reverse complement strand
GTACGCAGCGAAGTCAGCAAGAACTAAGTAAGGGTCGCCACCATCGAGCAAGCTGTGTTTAATAGTGCTCAGCGCACCTGGTTTACCCGGCGTAAAATAGTCTGTATCTAGCCAGTCGACCACTGCTTTAAGCTCGGCATTGCCATAATAATAATCATAAGGGTTATAGCCTTGTATTTTAAGCTGCTGTACTTCATCAACGGTCAGGCCAAAGATAAAGATGTTATCTTCTCCCACTTCTTCAGCGATTTCGATATTCGCACCATCAAGCGTGCCAATGGTCAACGCGCCGTTGAGTGACAGCTTCATATTGCCCGTACCAGATGCTTCTTTACCCGCAGTCGAAATCTGCTCAGACACGTCTGCCGCTGGGATCATCTTCTCTGCCGAGGATACGCGGTAATTGGGTAAAAACACCACTTTTAACTTGTGATTCACACGCGGATCAGTGTTGATTTTTTCCGCCACAGCGTTGATCGCATAAATAATATCTTTAGCTAGCTGATAGCCCGGCGCGGCTTTGGCGCCAAAGATGAACACGCGTGGGTGCATGTCATAGTTGGGGTTTTCTAACAAACGACGATACAGAGCCAAAATATGCAACAAGTTTAAATGCTGACGCTTGTACTCGTGAAGACGCTTGATTTGGATATCAAAAATCGCTTTTGTGTCGACTTTAATCCCCGTTTGCTTAAGGATCTCTTTTGCCAAATCTGCTTTATTTTCTTGTTTGGCTTTCATGAAGGCTTTTTGGAATTTCACGTCATCGGCGAACGCTTCAAGTCCAACCAGTTTATCCAAATCTTCAGGCCAGTTTTTGCCGATCTTTTTGTCAATCAGCTTAGACAAACGCGGGTTACAGGCTTTGAGCCAGCGACGCGGTGTGATGCCATTGGTGACGTTGGTCAACTTGCCAGGTGACATTTGTTCAAACTCAGGAAACAGGTTGGCTTTCACCAGCTTGGAGTGAATTTGTGCCACACCGTTGACTTTAAATGACCCAATGACAGAAAGATTACCCATGCGTACCATTTTTTCTGATGACTCTTCGATGATCGACAGCTTGGCTTTCATCGCATTGTCGCCCGGCCACACTTTTTCAACCTCAGCCATGAAACGATGGTTAATTTCGTAAATGATTTCGATGTGACGCGGTAATATTTTTTCAATCATGCGCACCGGCCATTTTTCGAGCGCTTCTGGCAGTAACGTATGGTTAGTGTAGGCAAACACGCGGCTAGAAATATCCCACGCGGTATCCCAGTCAAGCTCGGCGCGGTCGACTAAAATACGCATGAGTTCAGGGATCGCAATTGCTGGATGGGTGTCATTGAGCTGGATCACCACTTGATCCACAAAACGTGACCAGTCATCGCCGTGCGCGCGCTTATAGCGACGGATGATATCTTTGAGTGAACAGGCACAGAAGAAGTATTGCTGAATCAACCGCAGCTCTTTACCCGCTTCGGTTTCGTCATTCGGATAAAGCACTTTGGAAATAGTTTCAGCCTGCACGTTCTCACGCTGTGCATCAACATAGCCACCAGCGTTAAATACATCCCAGTTAAAATAACCAGAGGCTTCTGACTGCCATAGGCGCAGTACATTGACCGTGTTACCACCGTAACCGACTACCGGCACATCCCACGGTACCCCTTTAACAATCATCCCCGGGTGCCACTCTTTACTAATCCCGCCATCTTTGTTGTATTTGGTTTCGACATAGCCATATAACGGAATTTCTTGAATCGATTCTGGGCGACAAATCTCCCACGGGTTACCGTAATCACGCCAGCTATCAGGACGCTCAATTTGTTGATTATCACGAATTTCTTGGCGGAACAGACCG
>CAZLGJ010000145.1:0-4007 GCA_964559075.1 uncultured Glaciecola sp. | reverse complement strand
TGCTCATAGTGAATACCGTAACCAATTGCCGGTAGGTCTTGAGTGGCAAGAGAATCTAAAAAACACGCAGCAAGACGCCCTAGTCCACCGTTGCCCAGTGCCATATCCGGCTCTTCTTCAAGTACGTCAGTTAACGATACACCAAGCTCTTGAAGGGCAGCATCGGCAGCTTCAAACACACCAAAGTTGTGCATGTTATTGGACAACAAGCGCCCCATCAAAAACTCCGCCGACAAATAATGTACAGCGCGAGTATCGTTGAGGTAGTGGGATTTTTGGGTTTTGCGTAGGCCTTCAAGCACGAGCTCTTGCATTGCTGCAGAGGTTGCTTTCCACCAAGCGTGATTATTCGCTTTGTTCTCATCCGTACCTAAGGTCGAATGCAGGTGTCGAATAACCGATGCTTTAAACGTTTGTTTAGTAATTGCTGTAGTAGCCATAAAATACACTCATCATAAAACTTACTGTATAAAGTGTATCAGGCTACTCCAGCTTTTTATGTAAAATTATTGTTAAATATACACAGTAAATCGATACATACGATTGCAAAACGTTATATCTTAATAATTGATTAACTTAATCATAAAAACTCTGTCACATATGCGTTATTTTATGACACTATCGACTAATTCTTGTGCGTCATTGAGTAGCGCATCAAGGTGACGTTCACTGACAAAGCTTTCTGCATAAATCTTGTAAACGTTTTCCGTGCCAGAAGGACGCGCTGCAAACCAACCATTTTGTGTACTAACCTTTACCCCACCGATGGCCGCTTGATTGCCCGAGGCATGAGTTTCAATGCGCAAAATAGCTTCTCCAGCGATGGTATCACTGGTAATGGAGTTGATATCCATACCGGCCAGCGCCTGTTTTTGCGCTAAAGATGCTGCCACGTCCATGCGTTTGTAGAATGGCTCACCGTGTTTGGCAACCAGCTCAGCATAGTACTGGCCTGGGTTTTTACCCGTTTTAGCCAAGATTTCGGCACCCAATAAACACAGGATAAAGCCGTCTTTGTCGGTTGCCCAAGGCGAACCGTCGCGGCGCAAAAAGATCCCGCCAGCGCTTTCTTCACCTGCAAAGCTAATACCTTGACTGAGTAGGCCTTGTACGAACCACTTAAAGCCAACCGGCATTTCGGCAAGCTGCATATTGTGATGGGCCACCACGCGATCAATCATCGAACTAGACACCAGAGTTTTACCAATGCGGGCGCTGCTTGGCCAATCAGGGCGATGTCCTAACACATAATCAATCGCCACGGCCAAGTAGTGATTCGGGTTGAGCAAACCGTGAGTCGGTGTCACTATTCCATGGCGGTCAAAATCCGCATCATTGCCAAACGCGATATCAAACTGCTCTGCGTAGGCAAGCAAGCCAGCCATCGCATAAGGCGATGAGCAATCCATGCGGATTTGGCCATCTTTGTCCAATGTCATAAACCGAAATGTCGGGTCAATCTGCTCATTCACCACAGTAATATCAAGGTCATACACCTCGCCAATGCGTTGCCAGTAACGCATGCCTGAACCACCAAGAGGATCGACGCCAATTTTGATCTGGGCATCTTTGATCGCGGCCATATCGACCACGTTAGCCAAATCCGCAATGTAGCTTTCCATAAAGTCAATCTCTTGCGCCAATTCACTGGCCATAGCGGTGCGAATGGGCATGCGCTTAACATCGCGGTTATGTCCTTCAAGCAAAGCATTTGCTCGGGTTTGGATAGCGCTCGTTGCATCGGTGTCCGCAGGCCCACCATGCGCGGCATTGTATTTAAACCCGCCATCTTGAGGTGGGTTATGCGACGGTGTAATGACCACACCATCAGCAATACTGCCACCGGCGCTATTATGCTGCAAAATCGCGCGAGAGATTACCGGTGTAGGGGTATAGTCACGCTCGGCTTGGAGCACCACCTGCACATTATTGGCCACGAGCACTTCGATGGTGGTGGTCAACGCGGCTTCCGACAAGGCATGCGTATCCATGCCGACAAAACAGGGGCCGGTGATCCCTTGAGCCGTGCGATACTCTGCCAACGCTTGGGCGATAGCCGCAATGTGTGCATCGTTAAATGAAACGCTAAAGGCACTGCCGCGGTGGCCTGAAGTACCAAAACTGACTTGCTGCGTTGGGTCGCGCATATCTGGTAAAAGCGTGTAATAATCGCTGATCAATTTGGGAATGTTAATTAAATGTGTCGCTTGGGCCGGTTTTCCAGCAAGAGGATGTAAGTTCATTCGCTTCCTTGTCGATACAATATGCAATCAAAATACGTACAGTATATGAATTTTTATCAGCAAACTCATCTATTTTTGACTAGGGTTAATAAATAGTTGAAGGGAACATCGACATGCACAGCAAGTTTACTCACATTATTCGCCATATTAGCCAAGTGTTGCTCGGCAAAGAAAAACATATCAAGCTGGCGACTGCATGCATGTTAGCAAATGGGCATCTGTTAATTGAAGACTTACCGGGCATGGGCAAAACCACCCTCTCCTATGCCTTAGCGAATGCTTTTGGTTTGGACTATACTCGGCTGCAATTTACCTCGGATTTGTTGCCCGCTGATGTGGTCGGCGTATCGATATTTAATGCCCAGACGCAACAGTTTGAACTGCATCGAGGTCCGATTTTTACCCAGCTACTGCTCGCTGACGAAATCAACCGTGCCAGTCCCAAAAGCCAATCGGCGCTACTTGAAGCCATGGAAGAAAAACAAGTGACCATTGATGGGCACACTCACGCATTAGCCGATCCGTTTTTTGTCATCGCGACCCAAAATCCAGCGTCTCAATCGGGCACCTACCCCTTGCCTGAATCGCAGTTAGATCGCTTTTTGATGCGCTTGCATCTTGGCTACCCAAGTCCTGATGCCGAGTTTAGGATGCTGCTTGAACAGTTTGACGCTACACGCCTGACGACAGAGGCACAAATGACCCTTGATGAGCTGCGTACAGCCCAACAGCAAGTACTGGATGTACACGTATCTGAAGCCGTTGCGCACTACGTGATTCGCTTAGCGAACTATACACGAGAACAACCAGAATTCCCGAATGCGCTGTCGCCACGTGCGCTCAAAGGCTTACTCAAAGCCGCCAAAGCATGGGCGTTTTTGCACGAGCGAGACTATCTCATCCCAGAAGATGTACAAGAGGTACTGCCGAGTGTGGCGGAACATCGGATCCGCTCGAATTTGGTTGATTTGAATGACGACCAGATGCTCAGTTATCTCCTGCTGGACGCGGTTGATCCGCTGACACTGGTGTCAGCATAGTCTTGGCAGAACAAGGTATGTTTGCTCGGACTCGCGCCTATCTTTATCAACGTCAGCGCGCTTGGCTAGATCAGCGTATCCCCAAAGCGGAACGCTATCAGCTCAATAACAAATCAATCTTTATTCTGCCCACCCGTTTTGGCTGGCTGTTTTTACTTGTGGCCCTATTGATATTTATGATTGCCAGTAATTACCAGCATTTAGGCTTGGTGGGTGTGGCTTATTTTATGCTAGCACTGTTTGTCGTGCATTTGTTTTTTAGTTATCTCAACTTTGCCCGCTTACACGTCAGTATTGGCCAAATCAAACCGGTCTTTGCCGGGGCAACCGCTGCGGTGCCGCTAACGCTCATCACGCCACCACAACAACGGCGCGCCCAAGGTACGCTGTGGGTCAATTTTATGCCAAGCGAAGCGTCAGCCGTGAAGCGCTATCAAGCCATTGAGTTGGACAGTCAAGATTCGCAGTACAATATACGCTATTTTGCACAGCAGCGTGGGGTCTACACCTTGCCGCGCATGACGTTGCAATGCGACTACCCATTGGGCCTTTTTCGCTGTTGGACGCAACTCCAGTTTACCCAATGCATCACCGACTACCCAGAACCACAAAAAGGACAAGTACAACTTGAACACATCCCACAATTGGATAAACCAATCGATAATGAAGGGCTCAGCGGCGTTGAAAATGCACAACACGATGAGTTTGCTGAATTGGGTAAGTA
>CAZLGJ010000144.1:0-5871 GCA_964559075.1 uncultured Glaciecola sp. | reverse complement strand
ACCATTGGAGAGCGCGCAGAAGACGTGTTTATAGTCAGTGACGCACATGGAAGAGCCCTCAGTACAGAAACTCAACTCGCTTTAAAGAAGCGGATCATCACAACGCTTGATCAAGCAGAACACTAAATCGGAAAAAGTAATACATTTATGGCAAACTTACAATCTACTATCGAAGCGGCATTTGATGCGCGCGATACCATTTCTCCAAGCACTGTCAGTGACGACATCAAACAGGCCGTCAATGATGCTATCGCTCTACTCAACTCTGGTGAAGCACGCGTTGCTGAAAAGATCGACGGGGAGTGGGTCGTTCACCAATGGCTAAAAAAAGCCGTATTATTATATTTTCGCTGTTATAACAACGATGTCATTGAAGGTGCTGAAAGCAAGTATTTTGACAAAGTGCCTCTGAAATACACAGATTATACCGCGGCAGACTTTGCCCGTGATGGCGCGCGCGTCGTTCCGCCAGCGGCTGTTCGCACCGGTACTTTTATTGGTAAAAATGCGGTCTTGATGCCTTCTTACGTCAACATTGGCGCCTATGTCGATGAAGGCACTATGGTGGATACTTGGGCTACAGTTGGTTCATGCGCACAAATTGGTAAAAACGTTCACTTATCTGGCGGTGTTGGCATCGGCGGAGTGCTTGAACCACTCCAAGCTAACCCAACTATTATTGAAGATAATTGTTTCATCGGAGCGCGTTCAGAGATCGTTGAAGGCGTGATTGTTGAAGAAGGTGCGGTGATCTCTATGGGCGTGTATATCGGTCAAAGCACGCGTATTTTTGATCGCGAAACTGGTGAGATCCACTACGGTCGTGTACCTGCTGGCTCAGTTGTGGTATCTGGCTCGTTGCCAAGTAAGTGTGGCACCTACTCACTCTACGCAGCTATCATCGTCAAAAAAGTCGACGCTAAAACTCGCGCCAAAGTCGGCATCAATGAGTTATTGCGTGCTGCTGAGTAAGCAGAATCTATGAACAAAGGGCCATACAAGGTGAGCTTGTATGGCCTTTTTATTTGCCGAAATGTATTAATTTAGCAAAGTGTTTGTATCGCCCACTAATTGAACTTGTCTTGTACGGTTTTAAGCCATTCAACCACATCGACTTCTGGCTCAAATGTCTCCATTGCATCGACTTCGAGCAGCGGCGCAACTTGCTTACCCTGCAGTGACTCAAACAGTTCTACAAACTGCTTGCCGGCGCCACAATACGACTCGCAATACGAGCTGTCACCAAGCGCAACCACCGCGTATTTTTTGCCATCAAGCATCGGCATATCGGCCTGTGCATCGGCATAAAAAAGCTCTAAGTTTGGCGGCACGTCCCCCATGCCCGTTGTAGAAGTAATGACCAATAATGCATCGCTCTCGGTCAGTATCTCTAATTCAGGATCGGTACTTAGCGTCACATCGTGACCAAACTCCTCCAAACACCCCTGCGCATGCTCAGCGACATTTTGCGCATTTCCATAGACTGAACCGACTACAATACCAATATGTGCCATATATTCTGCTACCTCTTCTCTTGTATTTATTTAATTAGTATTGACCCGATAGCTTTGCAGCGAGTCAATAATCGTTGTCATATCCTCCGTTAACGGAGCTTCCAAGCACAGTTCCCCGCCCGTTAACGGATGTTGCATCCGCAGGCGGTGATGGTGTAACGCTAATCGTTGCAGGCCAAAGTGCTGCCGCATGAAGGCGTTTTGTTTGCCATCACCATGCGTAGTATCCCCCACAATCGGGTGATTAACGTGTGCCAAATGACGCCTTAGTTGATGCTTCCGCCCCGTGATTGGCGCTAGCTGCACCTGACTCAAGCGCGCCTGCTGATATCGTCCGACCGGCTCAGGCACCAAAAAATGTTGAGCACTTAGTAACCTTGTTACTGCCTCTTGCGCGGGTTTGTCAACTTGTGCTTGTTTATCAGCGATCTTATCTAATTTTTCTTTCAAGGCATAGTCAATCAGCTGCGGTTGGGCCCAACCTCTCACTATGGCTGTATATTCTTTGTGCCAGTGTTGAGCGGTTAACTGCTGGTTGACTTGTTGGGCAACAGCGCTGCTCAGTGCAAAGACTAAAATCCCAGATGTGGGTTTGTCCAAACGATGAATGGGGAATACATGTTGGCCAATTTGGTCACGCACCATTTGCATGGCAAAGGCAGTTTCATGGCGATCTATCATACTGCGATGTACCAATAAACCACTGGGCTTGTTGATCACCACTAAAGCCGTATCATGATAAATAATGGATAACATGAATTCTCAGATAAAAAGGTTATAATGGCCGTAACACATTAAGACACGCCACATAGAATTACCATGCAAGATACACCATCTGACACTATCAATTCAATCAGTGAATTTTTACACGCCGCTGGCACCCAGTTTCGCATCATCGATATGGGAAGGGGCTTTGTCGAAATTCCGGCGCAAACATTTTTGGATCTCGAATACCAAAAACTGCCTGCTCCATCGCCTAGGCAGCAACACATGTGGTTCGGTTGTGTATTTTGGCAATCATCTTCGCACTTCATTTGGTTTATCAAGCTGCCCTTAGATGAGCGTGGGCTGCTGAATCTTGCTGCGCGTAATACATTTTTAGAGAAAGTCGTTGTTGCACTCGGCGCTGAACTTGAAAATACTGAGCGCCAACAGGGACAGCTTGGTGATAACCCTTTTACCTTTGTACCTGGGCAGCAGCAGTTGAGCGACTTTAATGCATACGTGCGCCAATTACTGGTACAGCCTGAAAGTCAATATTTTGCGCCGTGTTTGACCTACATCCAACAACCACAAGCTGATTATAGTCAGCTCCCGGTACAGGGTTTATCAGAAATCGCCATGCGAGAAGCCGAGCCTCGTATCCAACAAGCCTTACTTAAGCAGTTTGCGCATTATCCTTTACCCGTTCAGCAACACTTGTTAACTAGCTTTGAAAATAAAACATTGAGCAAACCCGTTGCCGTCATGCTAGCAAAGTTATTTGCTCACACGATCGCACATATTGCCTCAGCTGAACACAATGCTGCCACTGTACAACAGCAATTGCATACGTTGCTGCGCGCATTAAATCAAGCTCCACTGCCGCAGCTGCAACGCTGTGTTGATCAGTTATTACAACAACCTAGGTTAGCGCCAGATACACTCGTCGTGATCGCGGCTCGCGGTTATCGCGCACTAGCGGTTGAAAACACAATGAATGCCTTTTTAGCACACCTACTGCAAGCGTCTGACGAGATTGTCTTGGGCTTATATCAAGATTTGGTACAGTTACCCATTACCCGACCATTGTTATTAGCTCGCTTGCATGATCCTAAAGATAACACGGGCTTGGCACAAAGAATTAAAGCGATGGTGTCAGCATGAGCTTAGGCGATATTCTGATCGCGGTAATTATCTTGAGTGTCGCTGTCTGGTTTTGGCAAATCAGGGCCAATGCAGAAGTGGCTAGACAGTGGGCAATACGCTATTGCCAACAGCAGCGCCTTATCTTTATCAGTCTTCATCGCAGCAAGATCGGTTGGCTTGGCAGACAGTTTGGCGTGGTTGAATATACGATGATATTTAGCAGTGATCACGAAATCACTTATGAAGGCCAAATCACCGTCAAACAACAACGCGTGCTTAGAACCAATATCCCGCCGCACCGCACGCCAGATTAATGTTAGTTTTTTCCGGATAAAAGAAAAGGCGGTAGTCATTTGACTACCGCCTTAGATTTTGAGCTTCCATCTCAGCGTTCCCTTGCTACTATAATCATCCCGATTAACATCCGTATACGCCCCTTTCCTTTTAATCCAACTCATCCTAAGCTGGCCGCGAAATCCTTCCACGGGTCCCTTTCCTTGTCTCCAGTACGAAGTTGCACATCCATACTGCAACCTACCTCCTTCCTGGAGTTGTTCCTATTTGGTTTAAAAAACCAATGTCCCTTTCCATTTGTCCTTGCTTTTACTCACCATCCTTTAGTGAGTTTTGGCAGTTGCCATGTCCATACTTGTTGTCGTCCTGACTCGTCGTATTTCCGTGTGACAAGTTCATATTAAACAATTGATGTGGCATTGCACCACCTAAATGTATGAAATTTTAGTGACACTCCCCATCATTTAAATCAATACTGCCGCAAACGCCTATTTATATTGGCCTGTGAGAAACCTGTGCGCAATCTGTGGATAAAATTAACGATTTGGACTTACATAATTGTGAGATATTTCGTACAGCCTAGGTAAGCCATTACCATATCAGCTAGAAATATCCCTGTACATTATTTGACCAGAGATATTTTCAGTGGATAACTTTTTGATAAATTTAAATCCACCCGAGGTAAAAAAGGACAAACATTTGTCCAATGTGACAAACACCCCCACCCCTTTTGAGCTCTCATCAGCCAGTACTATTTCGTTGATACCAGCTAATAATACATGCCCTAAGCCTTGATCTTGATGCTGTGGATGCACCCCAATAAATGAAATCATGTGGCAATCTGACACTGGGAGTGCCTCGCGCACAAGTTTTTCTTTATTGAGTAATTGTTGTGTACCCAAAAGACCGGCCGTTAGCAACATCCGCAAGCGCCAGTGCCAGTAACGACCATAACCGAAATCAGGCGTTGGAGTAATTAAACAGGTTACCGCCACAAGACTGGCTCCTCGATATACCCCCAGCATTGGTTGCTTGGCATCCCAGAAGATGTTGAGCTCTTCACGGATCGCGCCGCGCAAACGCATTTCATAGCCCTCATCCTCAACTTTAAAGATGCGTTGAAATAACGGATCATCAAAATAGGCGTTATATAAAATAGATGCGGCCACCTTAAGATCGCTGGCGCTGAGATGCTTGATTTCAAATTCGATATCATCATCCGTAAACTCAATTGCTGAAGCATGTGACATGTAACTCTCCAAAAGCGTAATTAACATTTTTTTTACAGTTGCTAATGTACAGCATAGCTAAGGTTAGGTACACAACTATGTATTTAGTTCCAAGAGACTTACGGCGCGCAGATTTTTTGCTATGATCACAGCCTGTTCACTAAACGACGACTAGCCATGAGCTCCAGCGATATCCACACGATTTGCCAAAACCTGTTTGATGCAGGCAAAACTCCCAGCGTCGCTTTGGTCAAAGCCAAATTAACGACGCAGATACCTCTTCCCCAAATAATTAGTGCAGTTAAATCGTTCAAAAGTGGGATGCCTGATACTCCCCCTGCGATTACGCAGCCAAGCGCGGAGGAGAGACTTGCTAAACTTGAACATCAAGTGAAGCTTCAGAGGCAAGAAATAGGATTATTGCAGGAACAGGTCAGTGCCTTGCGCGTTGAGCTTAGTCTAGTTGTAAATAAGCAATAAAACTCGATAAGTTGTTGGCGACAACGCGGTGCGGTACTTTGCCGAGTTTTTCTAACACCACTTCACCAGAAGACAGTAGAATTGAGATAAGCTCCTCATCATCATCGGTTAACCCGATAAATATAGTATCGGATTGCTTTAGACGGCGCTTCATTAATACGTGACCGATGATGTTTTCTTGCAATCTAGCAAAATCGTCATCGTTCCATACTTGCAGCAGCGTTAATTGGCGATTTTCGAAGGTCACCTGTAAATGGTCAGCGTAAACACTGGAATAAAACTCAACAATATCCGCAGGAATGTCAATTTCTAACGCTTTTGCTATGTTGTCCAAATTATCATCATGTCTTTTGACGGCTTGCCAGGTGTAAACATGATCATCAATAAGCGCTTCAATATGATGCGCTAAACAAGATGAAGGCCACTGTTGATCATAGATCACTTGACAGGGCTGACTATTTTGATAGCGCTGGATGAAATCTTGCCAAAAACTCGTCATAATACCT
>CAZLGJ010000143.1:0-5890 GCA_964559075.1 uncultured Glaciecola sp. | reverse complement strand
CACGTTCCGCGCATCTGGTGCGGGTGGTCAGCACGTTAACAAAACGGATTCTGCAATCCGTTTGACCCACATTCCCACAGGCCTAGTGGTGGAATGTCAAGACGAGCGTTCTCAGCACAAAAACCGCGCTAAGGCGATGTCGGTATTGCAATCTCGCCTAAACAATATTGAACAAGAAAAACGCGCCGCAGAAGAAGCGTCCACGCGCAAGAGCTTGGTCGGCTCTGGCGATCGCTCAGAGCGCATTCGGACCTATAACTATCCCCAAGGACGGGTCACTGACCATCGCATTAATTTGACCCTTTACAAATTAGATGAGGTGATTGCCGGTGATGTAGGTGCTTTATTAGAGCCTATTCGTCAAGAGCACCAAGCGGACATGCTCGCGGCACTTGCAGACGATTAATCCTGTGTCAGATTCCTTTGATAGCGCGACATCAGTTGTTCAGCTAATTTCAGCGGCAAAAACACAACTATTGGCCGCGCTATCTTCGGTGCAAGGCGAAGGCGTGCGTTATGCTGAGGCCGATGCTGCGCTGGATGCTCGTCTGTTACTCACGCACGTCACCGAGCTGACGACCACTGCGCAGCTTACCTATCCAGAAAAAATCATCGCGCCAGCAAGTGTTAAACAGTTCAGTGAACTGTTGCAAGCCCGGCTAACCGGGCAACCACTGGCTTACATTATTGGTGAACAGGCGTTTTATGACAGCGTGTTTATTGTCGCTCCCTGTACGTTAATTCCGCGCAGCGAAACCGAAATGTTAGTTGATCTTGCGCTGGAAAAGGCCACTCAAGGTGCTCGCATCCTTGACTTGGGGACGGGCACTGGGGCCATTGGTTTATCCGTAGCCAAAGCACGGCCAGATACGCAGGTGACCTGTGTGGATTATGTGCCAGACGCAGTCGCGCTTGCTGCGAATAACGCGCAGCGATTATCCATCAATAATGCAACAGTTGTGCAAAGTGATTGGTTCAGTCAAGTGAGCCAAGCGTTTAATGTCATCGTATCTAACCCGCCTTATGTGGAGCCTGATAGTCCTTATTTGACCCAAGGTGATTGCCGTTTTGAACCGCAAAGCGCACTAGCTGCAGCGGATAATGGCATGGCGGATCTCAACATTATTGTCGCACACGCGCCACAATACTTATCCCAAGATGGGTGGTTGTTAGTTGAGCATGGCTATCTGCAGGGAAGTGCGGTGCGCGCGCTATTTGAACTTGCAGGCTTTACACAAATAGAAACCGTGTGCGATTATGCACAGCAACCTCGTATTACATTAGGAAAAATAACATGTACATGATGTTCAAACACTTGCATATTTTAGCCGTTAGTTTGTCGGCTATTGTGCTAACCATTCAGTTTATTGCGCATTATTTTGACCTCAAAGCCAAAGATGCCAAGTGGCTCAAAATACTCCCACACGTGTTGTACACTCTGATTCTGGTGACTGCACTGGGCTTGTTGGGGACGTTAAAATTAAACCCAATGGAGCACCCGTGGGTGATGCACAAAGTATTGGGCTTTGTCTGTTATGTGGTTTTAGGTGCATTTGCCTATAAATTTGCGCGCAACAACATGATGCGATTATTGGGCTATCTCGGTGCTATTGCGTGGTTATTGATCACCGTAAACATCGCCTTTAGCAAAACCCCGTTATTTTAAATTTAGATTCAAATAGTTTAGGAACACCTATGGCCATTACCCAATGTCAAGTCGGTGCACTCAGTGTCGCCAATGATCAACCGTTTACTCTTTTTGGTGGCATGAATGTGCTTGAGTCGCGAGATTTGGCAATGCGCATTGCCGAACACTATGTGGAGGTGACGCAAAAGCTGAACATCCCGTATGTGTTTAAAGCGAGCTTTGATAAGGCCAATCGTTCATCGGTGCACTCTTTTCGGGGACCTGGCTTGGACAAAGGGTTAGCGATTTTTGAAGAAATCAAAGCGACTTTTAACGTACCGATTATTACTGATGTGCATGAGCCGCATCAAGCGCAGCCTGTGGCAGATGTGGTAGATGTGATCCAGCTGCCGGCGTTTTTGGCAAGACAGACCGATCTGGTCGTTGCTATGGCCAAAACCAATGCGGTGATCAACGTCAAAAAACCGCAGTTCTTGGCTGCTCACGAAATGCGTCACATCATCAGTAAGTTTGCCGAAGCAGGCAACGAAAACGTCATGTTATGTGAACGCGGTTCCTGTTATGGCTACAATAACCTTGTCGTGGACATGCTGGCAATGGATGAAATGAAAACCATGGCACCGGTAATTTTTGACGCGACGCATGCGCTACAAAAACCAGGCGGCAGAGAATCATCGGCAGATGGTCGACGTGCACAAGCTGCGCAGCTGGCCCGTTCTGGTATGGCGCTGGGGATTGCGGGATTGTTTATTGAGGCGCACCCCAACCCGGATGAAGCAAAATGTGATGGTCCGTGTGCCTTGCCACTGTCGAAATTAGAGCCGTATTTGGCGCAAATGCAGGCGGTTGATGCATTAGTCAAAAGCTTTGCACCATTGGATACCAGTGCCAATTAAACGCCTTCCTCCACTCAATGCGCTTAGGGTGTTTGTGGCTGCGGCCAAACACCTGAGCTTTACGCAAGCGTCACAAGAATTATTTGTGACCCAGGCGGCCATTAGTCACCAAATAAAACAGCTTGAAGAGCATCTCGGAATTAAGCTGTTTTTGCGTCGCAATCGTACCTTGCTGTTGACTGAAGAAGGTCAGGCATACTATCAAGATATCAAAGAAGTCTTTGGGGCGTTAGAAGATGCTACCGAAAAACTTCTCGCACGAGGTGCGAAGGGCGCCATTACGATTGGCTCACCGCCAAGTTTTGCCAGTACCTGGTTAGTGCCGCGCTTGAGTTTATTTAGCCAAGCGTATCCCGATATCGATGTTCGCCTCAAAGCCGTAGACTTTGACGATGGATTTTTGAGTGATGATATGGATGTTGCCGTGTACTACGGCCGTGGTCGCTGGTCAGGGTTGCTGGCTGATAAACTGCACGATGAATATATTACGCCGGTGTGCTCCCCTTTATTACTTGAAAAATCGCCTGAACTAACCGATGTCAGCAAGCTTGATAACCAAACGCTACTGCATGACGAATCGCGAAGCGGTTGGCGTAATTGGCTGCGCCTCTATGGTTTGACGCACATTAATGTGAATCAGGGGCCGGTTTTTAGCCACTCCATGCTGGTGTTGCAAGCTGCAGCATTAGGTCAAGGCGTGGCGTTAGCCAACACAGTATTAGCCAAACCAGAGTTGGAGTCAGGGCGGTTGATTTGCCCGTTTCAAGAAAAACTGGCCGCCAAAGATGCCTTTTATTTGGTGGCGGATAAGCTGCATTACGAATCGGAAAAAGTCACGGCATTTCGCGAGTGGATGCTTGGGCTAGTAGCCTCTGAAAGCGGGCTGTAACTGCAGATTTGAACGACATTGACCATACAGAGAATAATCAAGTGAACGATTTACATCTTGCTCCATCTGCATCAGGCAATCACTATCACTTGGTGTTAGCCCATGGTGCAGGTGCAGGGTTAAAAAACGATTTTATGCAGCGCATGCAGACTCTGTTGGCTGCGCAGGGTATCAATACCTGGCTGTTTAATTTCGGCTACATGCAAAAAGCCTATGCGCAAGATAAAAAGATCCCACCATCTCGTTTGCCCGCGTTAATAAATGAATATCATGCGGTTATTGATGTGATTAAACAACAGCACATGCAAGACGCGGCTAAACCGCCGCAGATTTGGCTTGGGGGAAAATCTATGGGCGGACGTGTCGCTTGTCACGTTGCAGCTGAGCGCTGTGATATCAATGGCCTGGCGGTGTTGGGGTATCCCTTTCATCCAATTGGTAAACCCGATACCTTGCGTCTGGATATACTGCAAGCACTGACGTTACCAATGGTTATTTGCCAAGGTGAACGCGACGCGTTTGGCAACCGTGCTGAGGTCCAAGGCTATGAGTTGCAAGCGAATATTGACGTAAACTTTTTGGCTGATGGTGATCATAGTTTGCAACCTCGCAAAGCAAGCGGCTTATCACAAGATGCCCATTTGGCTGCTGCCGCCGAGCATATTGCTCGCTTTATCCGCGCACACAGTTGAGGAAAGTGTAAATGTCACAGCTTTTCACAGTCATTGCTGCCTTGTTAGGCGCCTTATACGTTGGCCTGAGTGCCTACGTGTCGCATCAGAGCACGCTGAGTGATGTGGCGCTGTCTAGTATAGGGCATGCACAGGTGATGCACATTGTGCATGTGCTGGTGGTGTTAGTGTTGGGTGTCGGCTACCGCAGCGCTATGTCAAAATTGATCATGGCGGTGCAAGGGCTGTTTATTGCCGGCATTGGCTTATTTTCGTTGACGATTTATGCTAAATATTTATTGGCTATCGCGCTGTGGGGAAAACTGACCATGTATGGCGGCATGCTCTTAATACTGGCTTGGCTCGCGTTAGGTGCGGCGATCCTATATCATACACGCACTAACGCATCTAATGCATCAATCGCAAATTAGCTAGCAAGCACATGAACACCAAACCCTCTCAAAAGAAAGCCGTTATCCCCAACGCAACCCCCAACATGAACAGTGTCGGAGTGCTTTGCTATTGCCGCCAAGGTTATGCATCCCAAATGGCACTCGAGCTAGAACAAGCGTGTCACGCGAACGGTTTGTATGGCTATGTGAAGTTCAGTAAGACCTCTGCCTATGCAACGTATTATTTTCAATCTCCGCTGGCTGTGGCGAAACTGACGAAGCTGATTAAATTTCGCGACTTGATTTTTGCGCGCCAGCTGGTGTTTTTAATCAGCAAGCCGGTTGGCTTAGATGATAGCGATCGGGTCGCCGCTATTGTGGCCGCCTTGCCTGATGCTGGCATGCCGTGCCAAACCTGTGTAGTTGAATCACAGGATACCGAAGCTGGTAAAGCGCTAAATAAGTTTTGTCGCAAGATTGCCGTGCCGCTGCGCAATAGCTTGCGTGACCAAGAAAAACTATACCGGCGCAAATTTAACAAACCCATTGCGGGCTTGTGTTGGCACGTGTTTTTTCCTAGCTCAGAGCAGGCGCTTGTCGGGCTTAGTCTGCCGGGCAACCGCTCTGATCATGAGCACGGTATCAGTCGTTTAAAGATGCCGGCCAATGCCCCGAGTCGTTCAACCCTGAAGCTTGAGGAGGCAATTCATTACTTTATTGCCAAAGACGAACACGATGCGCTGTTTCGCGAAGGGTATCGTGCTACCGATTTAGGGGCTTGCCCAGGTGGCTGGACTTATCAATTAGTGCGTCGAGGCCTACAGGTAGAAGCGATTGATAACGGCCGGATGCAGCCGGAATTAATGCAGACCGGGCTAGTGGAATACTATGCTGTGGATGGCTTTAAACACCGGCCGATGCAAGGGCGAGTACAATGGTTGGTGTGTGACATGATAGAGCAGCCGCAGCGGGTAGCGCAGTTGATGTGCGATTGGCTCATTAGCGGTGATGCCAAACACGCGATGTTCAACCTCAAACTGCCGATGCAAACACGCCTAGCGACAGTCACAGAATGCCTAGAGAATATACAACAGCAGTTAACTCACGCCAAAATTCGATTTTCTATGGACGCTAAGCATCTTTATCACAATCGCGATGAAGTCACAGTTTGCATTAGACGTCAGGATTAAAAACCATTTTTTTTGGGCTTATTCGCACAAAACACTATCAATTTAGGCCTGTTTTCCTATATAATCCGCCCGATTTTTTGAAACAATTTAAAAAGTGTAACCATGACTGATTTATCACTCTATCGTAATATTGGTATTTTTGCTCACGTTGACGCGGGTAAAACGACCACTACAGAACGTATTCTAAAGTTAACAGGTAAGATC
>CAZLGJ010000142.1:0-6023 GCA_964559075.1 uncultured Glaciecola sp. | reverse complement strand
TAAACATGAATATGTTGACCACATTGCAACGGATTGTGCAGGAAGTAAACCGTATTCCGGGACTCGAGCACGCCTTGCAGTATTTGGTGACAACAATTAAAGCCACGATGAACGTGGATTCATGCTCTATCTATTTATCCAACTACGAATACCAACACCACGTACTAACCGCGACTGATGGGCTTTCTCCAGATGCGGTCGGCACAGTGTGTATTGGCTTTTCTGAAGGCTTAATCGGCTTAGTCGGTCAGCGCGAGGAGCCGCTCAATATTCAAGATGCACATCGCCATCCGCGCTTTGCACAGTATCCGGAAGTCAAAGAAGACAATTACAATGCGTTTTTGGGCGTGCCGATTATTCATCAGCGCCGCGTGTTGGGCATTTTGACCATGCAGCAAGCCGCTGAACGCCGCTTTAGTGCAGATGAGGAAGCGTTTTTGGTAACACTGGCCACACAGGTGGCGCTAGAGATTGCCAATGCCAATATGCTTGGAGATTTGATTTTATCCGAAACCGAGGCGGTGCCCTCTGGTACTAAGGTTATCAACGGCGTCCCCGGTTCTACCGGCCTAGGACTTGGTGTGGGTTTCATCCCAACGTTAAGTGCTGATTTAGAAAAAGTCATTAACCGTCGCAGTGGCGATACAGATACTCAGATCCAAGCTTACCGTGCAGCAGTCAAACAAACGCGCGAAGAAGTCGCCGGGTTGTCGAAAAATCTCGATGCATCCTTACCCGAAGACGTCAAAGCCATTTTTGTGCTCTATGATCAGCTGCTCGATGCGAACTCGCTAGGCCGTGAAGTGGAATCACAGATCAAGATGGGCTGGGATGCTGCCACGGGCTTGAAGCTGGTCATCCAAGATTATGCATCGCGTTTTCGCGCTATGGACGACCCCTACATGCAAGAGCGTGCGGTGGACATCATTGACTTATCTAACCGTATCTTGCGCCACATTCAAGCCACGGATGTAAACACTTACTTACCCGATAGTGATATTATTTTGGTTGCTGAAGAGATTAGCGCGCCACTATTAGCCGAATATCCGGCAGAGCAGCTCAAAGGCATCATCACTACCAAAGGCTCACAAAACTCGCATGCGGCAATCCTAGCCAGAGCCATGGGCGTGCCGGCAGTGATGGGGGTGAACTCCATCTTGCCAAACTTACTCAAAGGCAAGACGCTGTTTGTCGATGGGTATGCCGGCAGTATCACTGTGGCGCCTTCTGAGACTCAAATTCAGACGTTTAGCACCCTGATCCATGAAGAAAACGAGCTACTGGCCAAAATTGACGCGCAAAAAACTGCGCCGACCGTGACCAAGGATCATCACCCAATGTCGCTGTTGGTTAACGCGGGTTTGGCGGTGGAGCGCGAACTCAGCGATAACCAAAATATCACCGGTGTTGGGCTGTTTCGTACCGAAATTCCATTTATGATGCGCGAGCGCTTCCCATCAGAGGAAGAGCAGTTTGAACTGTATCGCAGCATTTTGCAGGCCAATCCTGAAAAGCCTATCACCATGCGTACTCTGGATGTCGGGGGAGATAAGCCGCTGCCCTACTTTCCAATTGTAGAGGAAAACCCGTTTTTGGGGTGGCGCGGGATCCGCTTGACGCTTGACCAGCCAGAGATATTTTTGGTGCAGGCACGGGCGATGATCCGCGCCAGTGAAGATTTGACCAACTTGCAGATCCTGTTACCCATGATCTCATCGGTCAATGAGGTCAAAGAAGCCAAACGCTTGCTCAAACAGGCCTTTTATGAGGTCAAAGAAGAGTCCAACGCTAATCGCACCACCTTAATGATGCCGCAGGTCGGGGTCATGATCGAAGTGCCAGCGGCGGTGCACATCATGGCGCATCTGGCCAAATATGTGGATTTTTTCTCGGTGGGTACTAATGATTTGACCCAATATTTGCTGGCGGTCGATCGCAATAATCCTCGCGTTGCCAGTATCTACACCGGCTATCACCCTGCAGTGCTGCAGGTACTTCAACATATCGCCAAGCAGGCCGAGCTGCTTAACAAACCCATCACCGTGTGCGGGGAGTTGGCCGGTGATCCCGCTGGGGCCATTTTATTAATGGCAATGGGCTATGATAAGTTGAGTATGAATGCGTATAATATCCGCAAAATCAACTGGGTCATTCGCAGTATCCAACTCTACTCGGCCCAACATCTATTAAGTGAAGTGATGTATTTATCCGACCCACAGGCGATCAAACAACAAATCGACCAGTATTTAGAAGCCCATCAGTTAGGTGGCCTGGTTAGAGCAGGCGGGTAGTCGAGTCTAATATGCCAATAGAATTAGTTATTTTAGTGATTTGCGTCGGCATTGGCGCAGTCGTCGGTGTACTAGCAGGTCTACTAGGCATTGGTGGGGGGTTGGTCATTGTGCCCGCGCTGACTTACATGCTCAGTCACTTTTTGGGCTTATCACCGTTTCTCACCATTACCATCGCGATTGCGACATCGTTATCTACCATTATATTGACCGGCTTGTCCTCATCCCGCGCCCACTATCGCTTGGGCAATGTGGATAAGACCATCGTGCTCTACTGTGCTTTGGGCATTGCGGTTGGGGCCAGTTTAGGCGCGCAAGCCGCCAGCGTGATGGACGGACGAGTCTTAAAGGGGTTATTTGCAGCGCTGGTGATTTTGGTGGCGGCCAATATGGTCTTTGGCAAAAAATCCAGCAGTAACATCAGCTACACGCCAACAATTTTATTGATTACGGGGCTGATTGTCGGCTTTTTATCGGCCTTAATGGGCATTGGTGGCGGGGCGTTACTGGTACCAGCATTGGTGCTATTTTGTGTGGATTTACGCAAAGCGATTGGTTGCGCGGCGGTGGCAGGGCTGGTGATTGCGGTCTTTGGGACAGCTAATTTTGTCTATACCGGCTGGTCAGTGCCAGGCTTACCGCCCTATTCGCTGGGGTATGTCTATTTGCCTGCCAGTATTGGCATAGTGCTTAGCTCAGTGTTGACCGCGCCACTGGGTGCTAAATGGGGCCAGCAAATGGACACGGCCAAACTCAAGCGGATTTTTGCCGTGTTTTTGGTCATTGTCAGTATTCGCATGTTATATGATTTAGGAGCCTAGATGGACTCGCAGTATTGGGTATTTAGCCAGATTGATCCGGTGATTTTCAGCATTGGTCCAGTCGCGGTGCGCTGGTACGGATTGATGTATTTGGTGGGGTTTGCTGCCGCTTACTTCTTGGCAAAGACGCGTTTAAAAAGAGTTGGCTGGTCAGAAGAAGACTTGAGCGACTTATTGTTTTGGGGCTTTATTGGCGTGGTCGTCGGTGGTCGTCTTGGTTATGTGCTGTTTTATCAGTTTTCTTCATTTTTGGCCGACCCGCTTTATCTATTCAAAATCTGGACCGGCGGTATGGCGTTTCACGGAGGTTTGCTTGGCGTTTTAGCCGCGCTGTGGTTGTTTGCACGCAAAAAAGGCGTGAGCTTTTTGACAGTGGGCGATTTTGTCGCGCCCATTGTCCCACTTGGACTAGCGGCTGGGCGTATTGGTAATTTTATCAACGGCGAATTATGGGGCCGGGTGACGGACGTGCCGTGGGCGATTATTTTCCCCAGCGCCGGGCCAGAACCGCGTCATCCCTCGCAGCTGTATCAGTTTGCGCTAGAAGGCATGGCGCTCTTTGCCATATTGTGGCTGTACTCTCGCAAACCACGCCCAACCGGCGCAGTCGGCGGGTTGTTTTTGGTTGGCTATGGTACCTTTCGCTTTATTGTTGAGTTTGCGAGACAGCCTGATGCGCACCTTGGTCTCAACACGCTTGGGTTATCGCAAGGACAAATGCTTAGCATACCGATGATTTTGCTTGGACTAGGGCTTATCGTGTATGCTTACAAAAAGAATAAAAAAGAGGTTACCGCATGATTTACCGGCAGTACGAAGATTTGTGTCAACGCATTATTGATGAAGGCGAGTGGGTTGCCAACGAACGCACTGGGAAGCGCTGCTTGACCTTAATCAACGCGGATCTCGAATACGATGTCGCCAATAACGTCTTTCCATTGTGCACCACGCGCAAAAGTTTTTATAAAGCCGCCATTGCGGAGCTACTTGGCTATTTGCGCGGCTATGATAACGCTGCCGATTTTCGCGCGATTGGTTGTAACACTTGGAATGCCAACGCCAATGAGAACGAAGCATGGCTCAACAATCCCCATCGCCAAGGCGAAGACGATATGGGGCGCGTTTATGGTGTGCAGGGTCGTCGCTGGCAAAAGCCTGACGGCTCAACGCTGGATCAGCTGCGCAAAATCGTTGATGACTTGTCGAGTGGCGTGGATGATCGCGGTGAGATCCTCACCTTTTATAACCCTGGCGAATTTGACATGGGTTGTTTGCGTCCGTGTATGCACACGCATCATTTTTCACTGCTTGGCGGTAAGCTCTACCTCAACAGTATCCAGCGCAGTGCCGATGTGCCGCTTGGCGTCAATTTTAACCAAGTACAGGTCTATGTACTCTTGGCTCTCATGGCGCAGATCACCGGCCATCAGCCAGGCAAGGCCTATCACAAGATAGTAAATGCTCACATCTACGAGGACCAGCTAGAATTAATGCGCGATGTGCAGCTCAAACGCGAGCCATTCCCCGCACCTAAGCTGATTATCAATCCTGACATTAAATCGCTTGAAGACATCGAAACTTGGGTCACGCGCGATGACTTCTCGATTGAAGGCTATGAGTGTCACGAGGGCATTTCGTATCCGTTTGCGGTGTAATTGGGACGTTTATAGAAAATTCTACTTTTTTGACTGAAGTACCTCTCAACATTGACCCAAGTCTTTAGATCACTAACTTAGTTGATCTAATATTGCATTTGGTACCAAGTTGGAGTCAAAAAGGTACTAAGTTAGAACAACTAAAATGGCTAAAAAAACAGATGTTTATAAAAGAAGAAGTGGGAAAAGTACTAAGCAGTCCCTCAAAAGGGAGTCATTCAATATTCACAGGATGCTTACTGTAAGATACTTGAACAAGGAGTAATAACATGTATAAGGATGTGGAAGTATTGGTCTTGATTGATTCTTTTGTTTATTGGCGCGGTGAAATTAACTCTACTTATCTTGCTAAAGTCCTCAAGGTAAGTAATGACTCTGCAAAACGCTTCATCAAAAAATACAAAGAAACATTTCCGCAAAAGCTCATTTATGATTCGACTGCAAAGGTCTTTCGGGCAAATTTGAACGCAAACATATTCGATAAAACCCCATCATTGTTAAATGTTGCAAGATTTATTGACCAAGATAGTTTTTTTGAACAGGGGCAACTTACAACTGATCATAATCACAGTGTCACCTATTTTGTTACCCCTCCACAACGTAATTTGAACCCTAACATCGTGAGTAAAATCATCATTGCTTGTGAATTAAAGCAACGACTTGATGTTGATTACTTGTCATTGAACGCACAATCTATTGATATAGGTCGAATCATCCAACCACATTCACTGGTCTATGACGGGATTCGATGGCATGTCAGAGCCTATGATGAAGGTGATAGCCAGTTTAAAGATTTTAATCTTGCTCGGTTTATGAATGAAGTAACTGTAGAAAATAGACTGGATAATCAAGTAGATAAATCAAAAGACGTTGATTGGAATACTGATATAGAAGTCACTATCCAAGCAGACCCACGCTTACCTGAGATACAGAAATACTGCATCGAAAAAGAATACGGTATGGAAGACGGCAAGCTTCGCATAAAATGTCGAGTGGCCATGGTTAATTACTTGATAATGCGACTAGGTCTCAACCAGTACCATCAAGATGCAAAAGCACAGCAAATTTGTCTTACCACTAAGTGCTTAGCAGATATCAAAAAATATCTTTGGTGATACCCGTTTTAAATTGCCACTGTAAAAACACACAGTAGTTGATTTCTGAAATATATTCGCTTAAGTTAAATTAAGTCAATAAGGAAATCGATCATGCACTTAAAAGAACATTTCACCAATCAATATTCTCTCTCAAAAACA
>CAZLGJ010000141.1:0-6147 GCA_964559075.1 uncultured Glaciecola sp. | reverse complement strand
GAGGAGTTGGGCTTCTTGTGCCAATTGTTGCGCAATGATGGGAATCGCATCACCTTGTGGGTGTTTCTGATCGTAGATAAAGATTCGATGATGAACGTCTAGCATGAATTCATGGAAGTGGACGCGGCGTTTGGTAATGGGAGCATTAACCGAGGAGTAAAAGAGATCCATTAAAAAGCTCTTGCCGACACCGACAGGTCCATGAATGTAAATGCCTCGCGGTGGTGGGCCAAAAGACCACAAATGGAACTTCTTGCGAAGAAAGGACCGGGCGGATGCCAAGGGGCGAGTCAGTAACAGTGGGCTGCTGCCTGTAATATTGCTCTGGGTCGAATCGTTGGTGCGCACAGGTACTGGCGGGAGATAGTTAAGAGACTCGTGTAGGGCATCTAATTTTGCCACCAGCGCGACTTGCGCGTCGTCTCTCTGCACCTCTCCCGCGTCTACCTTGAGTTCATAAGCCGCTGAAACGGGGCCTGTTGAGAAGCACCGCTGAGCGACGTGATGTTGTACCATCAACGTCTTCTTCATTATCTTCTTCTTTGTTTAAGAGTTATTGAATTTATTAATATGACAGTATGGTACGTAAGATTTCCGTATAAGTATCAAATGCCCCAATACATACAAAAAAGCCCTAACGTCAACGCTAGGGCTTTTCTACATTCATAAATAACAGTACTCTAGCGCAACTCACACTCTAAACACATGGCGTAAGTGGCTTTGGGGTCATTGAGGCGAGCAAACTGCGACACTTCACGTACTAGCTGACCAAATAATCCTAACAACGGGCTAGACGAGTCTATCGTTTGCGTTTGCACCAGCTTGATGGCCGCGTTTTGTAATAGCTCACGAATAAACTGCTCTTTTGGCGACAAGGTGCGCTCGATGTATTTCACATCGTATGTTTCAAGGCCAGCTAACTCAGCCGCGGCTTTGATGCCGTCATCCAAACCACCAAGGGCATCTACCAGGCCAAGCTCTAAGGCAGTTTCACCAATCCACACGCGACCTTGCGCAATCGAGTCGACTTGCTCTAGGCTCATGTTGCGGTTGTCTGCCACTAGCGAGATAAACTGCTCATAGCCACGCTCGATAGAGCGCTGAATGATTTGCTCAAGGCCTTCTGGTAGGGTCTTAGATAAGGTGCTAAAGCCAAGCTCTGTAGTGGCGACACCGTCAGTGTACACACCTAGGTGCGCTAATGAATCTTCATAGGTCATCAGCATGCCAAAGATCCCAATAGAGCCGGTAATAGTGGCAGGGGAGGCGATGATCTTGTTGGCACTTGCCGAAATCCAATAGCCACCAGACGCCGCGTAAGTACTCATCACCGCAACAACTGGCTTATTGGCTGCTTTGAGTTCTTCTACTTCCTGACGAATGATCTCGGAAGCAAAGGCACTGCCACCGGGCGAGTCTACGTGCAGTACCACCGCTTTGACATTGTTGTCTAAGCGCGCTTTACGCAACAAGCGGGCAGTGGACTCGCCACCGATAGTACCAGCGGGCTGGTTGCCGTCCAAGATAGTGCCTTTGGCAACAACCACCGCAATACCGTCAGAGGTCAGTTCTTGTGGGAAAGGAAAATCAATCACTTTCATGTAGCGTGCAAACGAGATCCCTTGCCAAGACTTGTCTTTGTCATCCTTGCCGACCAAATCAATCATTTCACTGCGGATCTGCTCGCGCGTCTTCAGTTCATCTACCCAACCGTTATCCAACGCATATTGCGCAAAATTACCGTTGGCGGCGTTAAATTTGTTCAAAAACCCATCCGCGGTTTCATCAAATGCTGCAACATCTACACCGCGAGCATTTGCAATATCTTGCTTCATTTGACGCCAGTAGCTGCCCATCCACGCTTGATTGGCCTCTCTGGCTTCAGCAGACATATCGTTGCGCAAATACGGTTCGATAGCGGATTTATAGGTGCCGACTTTAAACACGTGAGTGTTGATTTTGAGCTTTTCTAAGGCTTCTTTGTAATACATGCGCTGGCGCGTCAAACCATCAAAGAGTACCGCACCTTCAGGGTTGAGGTAGATTTTGTCAGCATGTGCCGCGAGATAGTATTGGCTTTGACCAAAAAAATCACCGCGCGCAATCAGCGGTTTGCCCGAGGCTTTAAAGTCCTCAAGCGCAGCTGCTACCACGCGCAGCTTGTCCAAACCACCGCCGCGTAAGCCGTCAAGATCCATTAAAATCGCGCTAATGCGACGGTCTTCTTTGGCGTTGTTGATGGCTTTGACCACATCGCGTACTAGCACTTCTTTGACTTGCTCGCCGCCACCGAAGGCTTCGTTGGCAAACTCGTCAAAGGGATCGACGGAGGTTTTCTGAATAACCAAGTTGCCACTTAAGTTAAGATACAGCGCACCGCCTTTGGGCACTTTGATTTCATCGTCACCAGAGCTTGCGATAGCAATGATGATAAAGACTAATAAGAACAGAAAGATTGCGTTAAAAAATAGCTTGCGGCTAAAGTTGAGGACATTCCAAATACCAATAAATAGGGATTTGGTAAACGACTGGTTTGCTGCCATGCGATAATACACCTTTTATAAATTAACATTCTAATCCTAAACGAACCAATTGGTTTTACCATGACTAGTTTGTAAATTTTTGTAAAAAGCATTATGTGTTTTGCAACTTTCAGAGTACATTTGCGTACCTATGAAGTGACTATTTTTCTTGTTGAGACTTTTTTATGGACGCATTATCACTACTTTTATCCCGTTCTTCCCAGCCCAAACTCAGCGCACCCGCCCCAGAAGGTGAAGCACTTGAAACGATCAAGCAAGCCGCCCTGCGCACCCCCGATCACGCCAGTCTCAAGCCATGGCGCTTCATCGTATGTACCGGAAAAGGCCTACATAAATTAGGTGATCTACTACAAGAGTCTGCCATTTTGGATGACAAAGATCAGGCGTCTATCAACCGCGCTATCCAATTACCGCTGCGCGCGCCCATGGTGATTATTGCCATTACTGAGGAAGTTGAGCACGATAAAGTGCCCATGGTCGAACAAATATGCTCCACTGCCTGTGCGGTGCACGCCATGCAGATGGCCGCAGTAGCACAGGGCTTTCAAGGGATATGGCGCACCGGCAGTTATGCCCAGTCGGATAACTTTAAAAAGTTGATTGGAGTTAAACCAAGTGATGAAGTGGTGGGCTTCTTGTACCTAGGGACGAGTTCACTTAAAGCCATGCCCAAGCCGGCAGTGGCGTCTGCCGACTACTTTTCGCACTGGGAATAGTGCATTAGAATACTGGTCTTAGAGCCATCATAGGCTAGGCTGGCTAGGGAATGCGCCCTAGCTATTGTGCTCCACTTTGAACCACAGTCCTGCGCGCTCGGTGAGACGCTTAATCAACGCCTCGCCCATTGCAGGTGCTGGGGTCATCACGCCGCCGGGTGTGGCCAAATCATCAAAGGCTAAACACAGCGCTGATTCTACGAGCATTTTTGAGGTTGAACCATAGCCTGGATCTTCATTTGCGCCAACACTCACAATAATTTGATGGTCGCCGTTACTGCCGATAAACATCACTTCATAACTGCCGTTAGCGCGTGCCTCTGCACTAGGGCCTTCACCGGGTTTTGGCGCATTGGGGCCACTGAGTGAGGTATCATTAGCAACATGATGAGCGATTTTTTCGCCTTGTTCACCGTCACCGGTCAATATCATCTCATCATAAGAAAAATTACTGGCGTAATAATGATCGAGTAACAAATTTGAGCGGTGAATGTTTTTGCTATTAATGACGCCCATAATAAATGGTGCTGTCCATGATTGTAATGCATCATCATAGTAGATCTGGTGTGCCGGTGGCTGCTCTGGTCCACTAAACCCTTCACAAAGGCTAAATGGGTTGCGCATGATCTCTGCAAGTGCTTTATCTTCGCGCGTTGCTGCCATTGTCGCCTGTAGGCTTGCCGCTGTACCGCCAGAAAACTGCCCCTGCATGTTGCGCACGCGCGCTTTAACACGCGGCATCGGCTTGTTGTAGTACTGCATGGCTTTGTCTTGCAAGAAAAACACGCCCATATCAAAGGGAATGGAGTCAAAGCCACAGGAGTGCACAATTCGAGCACCAGATGCTTGCGCGGTTTTGTGATGGGCAGCAATAGTCTGGTGCATCCAGGTGGGTTCGCCACACAAATCGACATAATCTGTGCCTAACTGCGCGCATAGCCCGACAAGTTCATCTCCATACAGTTGATAGGGACCGGCTGCGGCAATAATCACCTTGGTATCTTTGACAATGGGCGTGAGTGCTAGACAATCAGCGCCGTCTGCCACTAGCACTGCAACCTGTTCGGGCAAGCCTAGGTGCGCTTTGAGCGATTCGAGTTTGTCTTGGTTGCGCCCCGCAATGGCCCAGCGAATATTGCTGTTGCGGTATTGGGAGTGCAGATATTCACAGACTAATGTGCCGGTGAAGCCAGTTGCGCCGTACACGACGATATCAAAATGCTTGTCCATCACTATGTTCCACTTGTTATTGTTAGTTCACGTTGTGGTTAATAGTAATAGAAAATAACGACAATGTTAAATATTTGTTAATTTAATTTAACATTGCCATTGGAACGGCATAAGCCGGTGGGATTAATTGACAGTGACGATTTTGCAGGTGTTGGTGGCACCCACAGTTTCCATCGTATCGCCATAGGTAAAGATAAACTGATCGCCTTCTTGTAAATAACCCAAGGCTTTCATCGCGTTGACCACATCTTGCGTGATTTGGCCTGGTGCAGACGCTTTAGAGTTAAACAATACCGGGCGAACGCCGCGGTACAGCGCCATCGTATTGAGCGTGTCCACGTGACGTGATAAGCCCAAAATTGGCAGACCAGTGGTGATACGCGACATTAATTTGATGCTGCTGCCCGATTCGGTCAGGCCAACAATGGCTTTGATATTGCCGTAATGGTTAGCGGCGTAAACGGCTGCCATGGCAACGGTTTCTGACACTGAGCTAAAGGCTTCATCAATGCGGTGTTTAGACGAGAGTACGTTAGGGTGGGTTTCTGCACCTTCACACACGCGCGCCATGGCTTTGACCGTTTCGATTGGGAATTTACCCGCGGCGGTTTCTGCCGATAACATGACTGCGTCAGTCCCATCTAAAACCGCGTTAGCCACGTCCATCACTTCAGCGCGCGTCGGTAAAGGCGCTTCAATCATGGATTCCATCATTTGAGTTGCGGTGATCACAACTTTATTAAGCTGGCGTGAGCGCGCGATGAGTTTCTTTTGCACGCCGACAAGCTCGGCATCACCAATCTCAACACCGAGATCGCCTCGTGCTACCATCACGGCATCAGAAGCTTGAATAATATCGTCAATGGCCTCATCAGTGGCAACGGTTTCGGCACGCTCAACCTTGGCGCAGATTTTGGCATGACAGCCAGCTTCTTGAGCCAATTGACGTGCATAATCCAAATCCGCACCCGAACGTGGAAACGAGACAGCCAAATAATCAACGCCGATTTTGGCAGCGGTTTTGATATCTTCTTTATCTTTCTCGGTCAACGCTGCTGCAGAAAGCCCGCCGCCTTGTTTGTTGATGCCTTTGTTGTTAGACAATTTGCCCGCAACAGTCACTGTGGTATGGATGGCGGTGCCGTCAATTGCGGTGACTTGTAGCTGTACACGCCCATCGTCTAGCAATAAGACATCACCCGGGGCAACGTCTTTGGGCAAGTCTTTATAATCCAATCCTACTTGCTGATTGTTGCCAGCGTCGCGATCTAAAGAGCTATCCAACACAAACGCATCGCCAATTGCCAATTCAATTGGACCGTCTGCAAAGCGTGCAATGCGGATCTTGGGGCCTTGTAAATCACCCAAAATACCGACGTACTTGTTGAGTTTTGCAGCAGCTGCACGGACGCGCTCGGCACGTGCGATATGATCTTCTGCGCTGCCGTGAGAAAAGTTCAATCTCACTACGTTGGCACCAGCAGCAAACAATGCTTCGAGCGTTTCTTGCGAGTCAGTGGCAGGACCTAAAGTGGCTAGGATTTTAGTACGGCGTGATAAAATCATGTGGTTTTCCGTGATCGTCGGTTAATGTCTATCGTTATTTTGTGTAATTATATTACAAAATTATTATAAATGTATTTTTTTTACGTAAATAA
>CAZLGJ010000140.1:0-6152 GCA_964559075.1 uncultured Glaciecola sp. | reverse complement strand
GCGGCACTGACGAAGCGGTGATGGCAGACAATAATATCGGTCCAATTGATTTGGTCGTTGTGAATCTTTATCCGTTTGCTGCAACCGTGGCCAACCCTGATTGCACCCTAGAAGATGCCGTTGAAAATATCGATATCGGCGGCCCAACCATGGTGCGCGCCGCAGCCAAAAACCACAAAGATGTCACCATCGTGGTTAACGCTGCCGATTACGCAACAGTGCTAGAGCAAATGAACGCTAACGGCGGTGCGGTTGATCACGCAACGCGTTTTGATTTAGCCATTAAAGCCTTTGAGCACACTGCCGAATACGACGGCATGATTGCCAACTACTTTGGTACTATGGCTGGTGCAGAAGCTGACAATGACAGCGCCTTCCCGCGTACCTACAACGTGCAGTTAAGCAAAAAACAAGACCTGCGCTACGGTGAAAACTCACACCAGCAAGCAGCGTTTTATGTCGAAAACGACATTCAGGAAGCGTCTGTAGCCACGGCTGAGCAGCTGCAAGGCAAAGCCCTGTCATTTAATAACATCGCCGATACCGACGCAGCACTTGAATGCGTCAAAGAATTTGACGAGCCAGCGTGTGTGATCGTTAAGCACGCGAATCCTTGTGGTGTGGCCCTTGGTGAAGACATCCTGGGTGCTTATGAGCGCGCTTATCAAACTGACCCCACGTCTGCGTTTGGTGGCATCATCGCCTTTAACCGCGAGCTTGATGCGGCAACTGCACAAGCTATTATCGCCCGTCAATTTGTCGAGGTCATTATTGCCCCTACTATCAGTGAAGAAGCACTTGCTGTCACTGCGGCAAAGCAAAACGTGCGCGTCTTAGCTTGTGGTGATTGGGCTGGTCAATTAACCGAAGGCTATGACTTTAAACGCGTTAACGGCGGTTTGTTAGTGCAAGATCGCGATTTTGGCATGGTTGACATGGACGATCTCACTGTCGTCACTAAACGTCAACCGACCGAGAGCGAACTCAAAGATCTATTATTCACGTGGAAAGTGGCCAAATACGTCAAATCCAACGCCATCGTCTACTGCAAAGACAGCATGACTATTGGCGTGGGTGCTGGTCAAATGAGCCGTGTTTACTCCGCTAAAATTGCCGGTATCAAAGCCGCTGATGAAAATCTCGAAGTCAAAGGCTCAGTCATGGCATCTGATGCATTCTTCCCATTCCGCGACGGCATCGACGCAGCTGCTGCTGCTGGGATCACTGCCGTGATCCAACCGGGCGGCTCTATGCGCGATGAAGAAGTCATTGCTGCCGCGGATGAAGCAGGCATGGCAATGGTCTTTACCGGCATGCGCCATTTCCGTCACTAAGCATATTTCCAGTTAAGGAGACAATAAATGCAAGTATTAATCATTGGTAGCGGCGGTCGTGAACACGCCCTAGCGTGGAAAGCCGCGCAGTGCGCAGGTGTTGAGCATGTCTATGTTGCCCCTGGCAATGCCGGGACTGCACTTGAGCCAAACTTATCAAACGTCGCCATCGGCGTGGATGATATCGCCGGCTTAGTGGCGTTTGCCCAAGAAAAATCAATCGAATTGACGATTGTTGGCCCTGAAGCACCGCTTGTTGCAGGTGTTGTCGATGCCTTCCAAGCAGCCGGTTTACCGTGTTTCGGTCCAACCCAAGCTGCCGCGCAGCTCGAAGGTTCAAAAGCCTTTACTAAAGACTTTTTGGCGCGTCATCAGATCCCAACAGCGGAATACCAAAACTTTACCGAAATCGAACCTGCCCTTGCCTATGTGCGTGAAAAAGGCGCACCGATTGTGGTCAAGGCAGATGGCCTTGCTGCTGGTAAAGGCGTGATCGTAGCAATGACCATTGCCGAAGCCGAAGCTGCCATCCAAGATATGTTAGCTGGCAATGCCTTTGGTGATGCCGGTAGCCGCGTGGTCATCGAAGAGTTTTTGGACGGCGAAGAAGCAAGCTTTATCGTTATGGTTGATGGTAAAAACATCGCATCATTTGCCACCTCTCAAGACCACAAGCGCGTCGGTGATGGTGACTCAGGCCCCAATACTGGCGGCATGGGCGCATACTCTCCAGCGCCTGTCGTTACAGCTGATATCCACGCGCGTATCATGAACGAAGTAATTGTGCCTACGGTTGAAGGCATGGCTGCTGAAGGCAATGACTACACGGGCTTTTTGTACGCCGGTCTGATGATTATGGCCGACGGTACGCCCAAAGTCATCGAATACAACTGCCGCTTTGGCGATCCAGAGACCCAGCCTATCATGATGCGCTTGCAGTCTGATTTGGTTGAGCTATGTCTTGCCGCTACCAAAGGCGAGCTAACCGGTCGTGAGATTGCCTTTGATGAGCGTCCAGCCGTGGGCGTGGTCTTAGCTGCTGGAGGCTACCCAGGTAGCTATGGCAAAGGCGACGTAATAAGCGGTCTAGGCGAAGGCGAATCAGCAGATGCCAAGGTGTTCCATGCGGGTACTGCCGAGCAAGATGGCAAGGTTGTCACCGCAGGTGGTCGCGTCTTATGTGCCACCGCCATGGGTGCAACTGTGACACAGGCTCAGCAAGCAGCTTATGCGTTAGCCAAACACATTAGCTGGAACGGCATGTTCCAGCGCAATGATATCGCTTATCGCGCCATCGCCCGAGAAAGCTAACACATACATCAGCGCAGCTTTAGGGCTGTAAAAAGATTAAAAACGCGCGGACGCTAAACACGTTGGCGCGTTTTTTTATGTCTTAAAATATAAGGAAGTATGGTCAAAAGGTACTATGCTTGTTTTTATGTTATGGGTTTAAGGGTGCATGTAATGATATCGTGCTGTGGTTACTATGCAGGCTTCATAAATAACTGTTATGTTTAAATAAGAAGAGACAGTGGTGAAAATTGACTTTCGTGCCCAAGAAGATTAGACCACTTCAGACGTTGGCGCAAAAGAAAAGGAGTAGCTCGTGTAAAATTAGAGTCTGGTGAAATCTTGAAGGTAGAGGTACACTGGTACGAGGCTACTGGTTTAGGTAAATTTGATTTTAAAATAAAGCAATTTTTGTAGATAGATTATGCATAACTTTTTAATTTGTATTGATAACACTGACTATGAAGCCTCGTTGGAAACAAGAAAGGTATACGAAAGGATTGAAGACGACTTGGCTGACAAAAAGAGATTCGTGAGAGTAATTGATGAGTCTGGAGAAGATTATCTTTTTCCCGATAAACTTTTTATTTCACTACCTATGTCGGATGATTTGGCTAACCGTCTTGCGAAAATCGCCTGAAAGAGCTTTCAATGATTAAACTCACAATTACATCGCTTTTATTAATCAGTTTACTCGGATGCCAGTCAACTGATTATAATAGTGACCCTCAGCAGGGAAATAATAAGTTTAGTCGGGCTATCGAGAATAGACAGACGATAGAACCAATTATGATTATTGACCCAGCATATCCTCGCGATGTCTTGTCAAAACCCAGTAATATGCAGGTCCTCAATTGCAAGCCGCAAGGTGTATTCGAACAAGCATGCATTAAATCAGTATCTAGCTGGTTTTTTCACACGTTGGATAGTTTTGACGAATCCACGAATGGACTAATGACAACATGCAGATTTGAGTTGAGACCTGTAAAACAAGATATTTAACAAGGTCATTAGCGTCAAGATGAAGTATTTAGTCTGTGGAGTTGCTGTTTTTTTGCTAACGGGTTGCACAACCGGCAGATTGGAATACGTTACCCCTCAAGGTGATACAAAATACGCCTGCGAAACAGAATACACCTGGCAACCCAGCGTAGACAAATACGCTGTAGAATACATACTAAGTCACTGTGCTAAACAAGCTGCTCAACTTGGTAATACTATCGTCAACACTGACCTGTTACATCTAGACTTATCTGTCCCTGCGCCACCAGTTGATCAACGCTGGAGTATGGAACTGGCAAAATCACTGCACCAACAAGGACAGCTCACAGATAAACAATATGGCTACTTAATCGCTTATATTGACTTGGGGCATAACCAAGATTAATGTGTTAGGTCGCATTGTGAAATTATAAGCTATACTTACACAGCACTCTCGCAGTTGGAAGCTGTCAGTTACTCTGATTCCTGAGATTATTTTTTATTGAAGGGAATCAGCCATGAGCGTAACCAAAGTCACTGTCGTGAATCAAATGAATACCCCAATTTGGGTAATCATTGCAGAAAATCAATCTCACGTTATTTCAAGCAAAACCCAGCATATTGCGGAAACTGAATTCGAACAATACTATCGCTTTATGCTCAGTGGCAATGTCAAAAGTCCAATACCGGAAGTCCCTATTGATGTCTCTTATCAGGCTGAGTCTGAATACAAAAGCAAGCTTCGCCAATACTATGAAACGCATCAAGAAACGACCTATGTGTGGAGCGGATTTATCGTCGCTGGTGAACTTGAGATTGCCGCGCAAAGCCAAAATACCTTCACCCGCAAGGGTGACGAGCCTCTTTATTATTTATCGGCAAGAACCAATACGGTATCAGCCATTGCCGATGCCGTGCCGCGCAGCGAACCAACCATTACTTTTGATGCTACTGGCCATATTGTGGAACCAGCACCAACGCCCCCACCTAAACCCAAGGCAATTACCCGCAAAGACAAGGTCTTTTTGAAACACGCCAAAAAAGTTATCGGCGATCCGCAAACCCACCTTAACTGGCCGAGAGCCACCCTCGGCAACACTGGAGGCGCTGGCCATGTGATTACGCCATGGTCAGGATCTGCTCTAGCCAATAATAGCTTAGTGCGGATTGAGACCAAAGACCGCTCCGTTGCAAAAGATGGCTATCACTACATGTATAGCAGCGACATCGGGAACGTCTATTACGATAAAAAGCGCAATAACAAAAAACAACAGTGGAAAATCATGAAAACCAACGACGCAAAAAATAGCCCAGGTGATTCACTGTGCTTTGGCGACACGGTAAAAATTGCCAGCGGCAAATGGTCAAAAGCAAATTTGGGCGTATATGGTAAATGGTGTCAATGCGTGAATAACGATCAAACATTGTGGTTACTAACTGACAAACCCTAGGCTACATCCTTGCGGAACACGGCCATTTTAGTAATGGCTTTTCTGTATTGACTGGGTATACTACGAGTAGGATAAAACAATAAAAAGCGGATAAACGCACTTCAAGTGTGCATTTCGCGTGAGTATTTTATGTCTGCAAAACACCCTATTATTGCAATTACCGGCTCCTCTGGGGCAGGAACCACCACGACAACTAATGCGATTCGACACATCTTTCGCAATCTCGATGTCAATGCCGCCGTCGTCAGTGGTGATAGTTTCCATCGCTTCACTCGGCCTGAGATGGAAGTGGAGATCCGCAAAGCGCAAGAGCAAGGGAAACACATCAGTTATTTTGGCCCAGTGGCGAATGACTTTGCGCTGTTAGAAGAATTGTTTACGCAATATGGCGAAGACGGCACCGGCAACACCCGACAGTACTTACACACCTTTGACGAGGCGGTCCCTTATAACCAAATGCCCGGCACCTTTACGCCTTGGGAAGCGCTTCCTAGCGGCACGGACGTGCTGTTTTATGAAGGGCTGCACGGCGGGATCACTACAGATGATGTTGATGTCGCAAAACACGTTGATCTGTTGGTGGGCATGGTGCCGATCGTTAATTTGGAGTGGATCCAAAAAATCGTGCGCGATACCACCGATCGCGGCCACAGCCGTGAAGCCGTCATGAGCAGCATCGTGCGCTCATTGGATGATTATTTTAATTACATCACGCCACAATTTTCAAAAACCCACGTCAATTTTCAACGCGTGCCGACGGTAGATACCTCTAACCCATTTAGCGCACGCGAAATCCCCACGCAAGATGAAAGCTTTGTCGTGGTGCGCTTCCGTCGAGAAATGACCAATGTCAACTTCCCTTACCTCTTGCAGATGATTGACGGTGCATTTATGTCTCGGGTCAATACATTAGTTGTGCCAGGTGGCAAAATGGGCTTGGCAATGGAGTTGATATTGACGCCGCTCATCGAAGAAATCCTCGATATCAAACAACGCACAAGTATTCAGCTGGACTGGGTAGATAAATAAGCGCGACATCTTTTGTAACATCCTCATGCCAGAATGTTACGCTTTGTCACTTTGCACTTTGCTAACC
>CAZLGJ010000139.1:0-6172 GCA_964559075.1 uncultured Glaciecola sp. | reverse complement strand
CACTCCATCATGGATTGACTGCTGCGGGGCACCCGATATAGGAAGGTCTAGTCCTTTCTTTATTTTATGTAACATAAGCAATTGCACTACTCTGTTTGGATACTAATTAGCCAAAGCATCTCGAATTTGGCTCACCAAGCTTGCCAACACGGTATGACTTGGCTAATTAGTATGTTGTTAAATTGTTTCGATAGTCTCGATCTATGACAGCATCTGTCTAGTGATATTGTTGTTTTTTCGAGGTTATTCTAATGCCCATCTTTTCACTCGTTCAGCCCACCTATTAGAACGACTGCTTAGAATATTATTGTTCTTTTCTCACTCGTGCAGTGCGTTTAGCATGCAGAGCTTTCAGCAGATGTTTTTTTTCGGCATTTGTCATTCCCACGTACTTTTAACAAGCAACAAATGTCATAAAAACTCGCGGATTATAAAGGAAAAATCCGTTGTGATCCATTATCTATCGACAGAATACCCAACGCATTAACACATTGCTATACGACTTGTGTTCAACAATTCTGCCAGATATCCCATAATCCTTGGATTATAAAGGAAAAAACCGCCATTCAGGCGGTTTATTCAGGTTATCTACGACGCTACCACTTTGGTCGCATCAGTTAGTTATTCCCATGTCACTAACGGGTCAACGTCGGCTTCGTAATCAACCCCGCTAAAGCCAAAGCCAAACAGGTTAAGAAAATCTGCATGGTAGCCAGCGTAGTCACTTAAGGTGTGGAAGTTGTCTTGCGTGACTTGGTCCCATAGCGCCGCGATTTTGGCTTGGGTGGCATCGTTGGTTTCTTTGCCGTCCATGCGGTAGCGATTGGCTTCATCAGTGGCAGCATCAGCGTTGAGCAAACATTCGTTGTACAGGCCAACGATCTGCTCAATACAGCCCTCGTGTGTACCTTCTTCTTTCATTACTTTATAAATCAAAGAAATGTACAGCGGCATCACAGGGATAGCCGATGAAGCTTGTGTGACTAGCGCTTTTAGTGATGACACATGCGCATCTAAGCTTAATCCTGCATATTTTTGGTTCAGCGCTGTTGCTGCACGATCCAAATCTTCTTTGGCTTTGCCGATCGTCGCTGAGCCGTAGATAGGCCAAGTTAACTCTTTACCGATATAGGTATAGGCCGTAGTTTTGCAGTTATCCGCTAACAAATCGGCTTCGGCTAGTGCGTTGATCCACAGCTCCCAGTCTTGACCGCCCATGACCTTGATGGTGTCGTGGATCTCTTCATCACTGGCTGGCTCCAAAGAAACATCGTGGATCAGATCTTTATCGGTATCGTAGGTTTTGGTGGTGTAGGCTTGTCCAACCGGCTTGAGCGTTGATTTGTAGGTGATACCCGACTCAGGGTCGGTGCGGCGCGGGGATGCCAGTGAATAAATCACCATGTCGACCTTACCCATCGCCTGTAATTTTTCAATCACTTGCGCTTTTAACTCAGCAGAAAATGCGTCGCCGTTGATTGTTTCAGCATGTATACCTGCTTGTTTGGCCTGTGCGTGAAAAGCTGCCGTGTTATACCAGCCTGCAGTACCTGTTTTACGCTCTGTTGGGGCTTTTTCAAAACATACGCCAAGCGTTTGAGCGCCATAACCGAAGCTTGCCGTAATGCGCGAAGCTAGACCATAGCCAGTAGAGCAACCAATAACTAGGACATTTTTTGGCGCATCGGCGCTAGCTAGCTGTTGTGCTTTTACGTACTCGATTTGTTGAGCAACATTGTGTGCACAACCCACTGGGTGTGCATTGGTGCAGATAAATCCTCGAACCTTTGGCTTGATGACCATGCAAACATTCTCCTTAAAGTGCACCAGTCATTGATTAGACTAATGCGGGCATTCGATTAACCGGCACATTGTAAACCGACGGACTGACAAAACTGGTCAGTCAAGTAGCGGTTAGCGTATGTCGGGCATATTTTTATGACTTTTATGTAGATACAAAAAAGCCCCACTTCAGTAGCAGGGCCTTTCTCAAGCATGTCAGTCTCGCTGGTTAGCTCACAATCGCGTGTAGCTCAACATCAAACACTAAAGTGCTGTAAGGGGCAATTGCACCACCTGCACCTTGTTCGCCATAGGCTAAGTCACTAGGAATAGTCAAACGCCACTTACTGCCCACGGTCATCATTTGCAACGCTTCAGTCCAACCGCGGATCACCCCATTGACTGGGAACTCTGCAGGTTGACCGCGATCATAAGATGAATCAAACACTTGGCCATTGATCAAGGTGCCGTGATAATCTACGCGGACTACTGACTCAGCTGTCGGCTGTTCGCCTTCTCCAGTTGAGATCACTTCGTATTGTAAGCCTGATGCCGTGGTTTGCACGCCGTCTTTGGCCGCATTATCTGCTAGGAACTGCTCGCCTTCTGCGATATTTGCTTCAAATTCCTTGGACTTTTCGGCCTGCATGCGCTTGTGGATCTCACTAAACGCCGCGCCTAAGGTGTCGTTATCAACCGCGCCAGCATTACCCAAGAAACCGTCTTTTACCCCAGCAACGATTGCTTCAAGTGATAGACCTTCAAAAGGGTTAGAGGCAATTTGTTTGCCCATCTGGTAACCAATACCATAGCTAGCTTGGCTTTCAATTGTGTCAAAATTATCCGACATTTTTTCTTTCCTCGTAAGAAATTACAACTTGTCCTACGAGCACATTACTGGCAGAACTCCATCATTCAACACGATTGTAACATAACCATATAAATAATCAGTGTATAATTTAGAAGCAAAAGGTTTAGACAAAAGTCTCATTGTTTTTTAAAGTATACGATTGACCACCACATTTAGGATGAATTATGCAGTATGATGCAGAACTAACGTCAACGGTGCGACGCTTAGGTGAATTATTAGGACAGACTATTCAACACGATCTTGGATCTGAGTGGCTAGAAAAAATCGAGCAAGTGCGCAAACTCGGCCGCAAAGGCCATGTGGGAGATACCCAAGCCAACCGCCAGCTAGCCGATATTTTTGCTAGCATGGCCGATGATGAACTATTGATTGTTGCCCGCTCTTTTGCCCAGTTTCTCAATTTGGCCAATATCGCAGAGCAAGAATTTAACTCGTCGCAGCAGCTAGATGATTCGGTAGACACGCTGTTTACCCACCTCAAAGAATCACAAAAATCCCCAGAAGACATTTATGCAGCCGTTAACGATCTGCAGATTGATTTGGTATTAACCGCACACCCAACAGAGGTAACGCGTCGCACGCTGATCCACAAGCACACCGTTCTCGCGGAGTGTTTGCGGCGCCAAAATCGCGAACAGCTTAACGAACAAGAAAAGCGACAGCTCGCTCATCGCGTTGCGGATTTGGTGGCACAAGCGTGGCACACTGAAGAAATCCGTACATCGCGCCCAAGCCCAGTAGATGAAGCAACCTGGGGATTCTCGGTAATTGAGAACTCGCTCTGGGATGCCATTCCCAACTTTATGCGCGATTTGGACCTGCGTTTACAGCACGAATACTCGGTCAAACTACCCATCGACGCTCGTCCGGTGCAGATCAGCTCTTGGATGGGGGGGGACCGTGATGGTAACCCGTTTGTCACCCACGATGTAACCCAAACCGTGCTGCACCTAGCGCGTCGTCGCGCCGCTAAACTATTTGCGCAAGATATCAGCCATCTGCAGGTGGAGCTATCCATGACGCGTTGTTCAGCCGAAATCCAAGCCTTGGTTGGCGACACCATGGAGCCCTATCGCGCCATCCTTAAGCCCTTAGTCAAACGCTTGCGCGCCACCAAAGACGGCATTGACGATTTGCTAGCTGGGCGTGCGCATAACCCAAAAAAATGGATCAACTCGCAAGCTGAGCTCATCGAACCCTTGATGCTGTGTTACCGTTCGTTGATGCAACAAGACATGGAAACTATCGCTAAAGGGGCTTTATTAGACACCATCCGCCGCGCACATTGCTTTGGTATTTATTTGCTCAAGCTCGACATTCGCCAAGATTCTGAACGACACGCCGATGCAGTTGCTGAAGTTTGTCAGTATCTAGGCTTGGGTGATTATCACAGCTGGGACGAAGCACAAAAAGTCGCATTTTTGCTCAAAGAGCTCGCGTCCAAGCGCCCGCTCCTGCCCAACAGCTGGCAAACCGATTGGCAGCCGTCCAAAGACGTCAAAGAAGTCCTCGATACTTGTCATACTATCGCCAATAACGACAAAGACGCTTTTGGTATTTATATCATTTCGATGGCCTCTTACGCCTCAGATGTACTTGCGGTGCAGTTGCTATTGCAACAATGTCGCGTGCGCTGGCAAATGCCGGTCGCCCCGCTTTTTGAAACCCTCGACGATCTCAACCGCAGCGCGGAAGTCATCCAGCAGATCCTGGCAATAGACAGCTATCGCAACAAACTCACCAGCAATCAGTTTGTCATGATTGGCTATTCCGACTCTGCCAAAGATGCCGGTGCCCTAGCTGCTGGCTGGGCGCAGTATCAAGCGCAAGAGGCACTGGTTGAGGTTGCGGCCAAGGCTGGCGTAGGGTTAACCCTATTTCACGGTCGCGGAGGTACAATTGGACGCGGTGGTTTGCCCTCGCATACGGCGATTTTATCGCAACCGCCAGGGTCACTGGACGGTGGTTTTCGCATTACCGAACAAGGCGAAACCATCCGTTACAAGTTTGGCATGCCTGCCATTGCCAAGCGCAGCTTAGGGATCTATGCCAGTGCTATCATTGAAGCTAAACTCTTCCCGCCACCCACGCCCAAACAAAGTTGGCGCGATGTGATGACGAGTATGGCCAATCGCGGCCGCGACAACTACCGTGGCTGTGTCCGCCAAGATCCTGAATTTGTGCCTTACTTTAGACAGGCAACGCCCGAACAAGAGCTCGGTAAACTGCCGCTTGGATCACGACCGGCCAAACGCAACCCGCACGGTGGTGTAGAGAGTTTACGGGCAATTCCGTGGATCTTTGCCTGGGCACAAACGCGCCTAGTATTACCTGCCTGGTTAGGGGTGATGCCGGCAATCATGTCAACCTATGCTGAAGAGCCTGATGTCATTGATGAAATGCTGGCTACCTGGCCGTTTTTTGCATCGCGCCTGTCCATGCTAGACATGGTTTTTGCCAAAGCCGACCCGCTAATTGCTCAAGCCTATGATGAGCGTTTGGTTGAAGATAAGCTCAAACACTTTGGCATGCGCTTGCGCCAAGAGCTCAAAGATTCGCGCGAAGCCTTGCTCTCGCTCACCCACAAGAGTGAAATGCTGCAGGACGATCCGGCTGGCGCCCACTCTTTGCATATCCGCGCCGATTATTTGCAGCCGCTACATTACCTGCAGATAGAGTTGCTCGATAGGATCCGCAAAGCGGAAGCGATTGATGGCTATACCAAAGCCGAACGCGCCATGATGGTGACTATCGCGGGTATTGCCATCGGTATTCGCAACACGGGCTAGGGCCTCCCCTTCCCAACAAAAAGCACAAAAAAAGGCCACTTTCAAAGTGGCCTTTTGATAGAACGCTAGTTTATTAGCCGTTTACAAAATCAACGCCTAATTGGATATCACCGCGCAAGCCGTCAAGCATGTCCGCTTTGGCTTTCTCTTCAAACGCACTAAGCTCACCGTAAGCAAGAATTTCTTCTACGCCATTTTTGCCAAGACGCACAGGGTGTGCAAAGAATGCAGCATCGTCAGAACCGTCAACCTGTACATAAGTGTACTCAGTCACGTCTTCACCTTGCATCGCTGCAACAAGAGACAAACAGAAACGCGCTGCTGCTTGACCCATTGAAAGTGTTGCAGAACCGCCGCCAGCTTTGGCTTCAACCACTTCAGTACCCGCGTTTTGGATACGTGTAGTTAATGCGGCAACTTCTTCATCAGAGAAAGTCGCGCCTTCTACTTGTGAAAGAAGAGGTAGGATAGTAGTACCAGAGTGACCGCCGATAACAGGCACGTGAACATCAGCAACGTTTAAGCCTTTCGCCGCTGCAACAAATGCTTCTGCACGGATAACGTCAAGCGTCGTTACACCGAATAATTTGTTTTTGTCATATACGCCTTTTGCTTTTAGCGTTTCTGCAGCGATAGCAACCGTTGTTTTCACAGGGTTAGTAATGATACCAACACCCGCTTTTGGACAGTTGTCAGCAATTGCTTCAACTAGGTTCTTAACGATACCTGC
>CAZLGJ010000138.1:0-6226 GCA_964559075.1 uncultured Glaciecola sp. | reverse complement strand
GAAATTACCATTGATGGTCGATAAAAATGCTGCTCAGTTTTCAACTAATTTTACCGTGTCTATCGAAGCCGCTGAAGGGGTCACAACGGGTATTTCGGCGGCTGATCGCGCCACTACCATCCTCGCCGCGGTCAATCCAGATGCCGTGGCAACCGACATTGTGCAACCAGGGCATATTTTCCCGCTGATTGCCAAAGAAGGCGGGGTGCTTACCCGTGCAGGACACACTGAGGCTGGCGTCGATTTGGCGCGTCTTGCAGGCTGCGAACCGGCTTCTGTGATCGTGGAGATATTGAACGATGACGGCACCATGGCGCGTCGCCCAGAGTTAGAAGTTTTTGCACAAAAACACGACCTCAAAATCGGTACTATTGCGGATTTAATTGAGTATCGCAACCACAACGAAACCACTATCGAAGAAGTCGCGCGCTGTCATTTGCCGACCGAGTTCGGTGAGTTTGAGATGATCACCTTCAAGGATGTGATCGACAATCAGCTGCACTTTGCATTAGTCAACGGTGAAATTCCCAAAGGTGAACCAACCACAGTACGCGTACACTTGCACAACACTTTTTCTGACTTGTTGGGCTCAACACGTGGTCTTAACCGCTCCATGAATTTGCCCAAAGCCATGCAGCGCATTGCCAAAGAAGGCGGGGTATTGGTGCTGTTAGGTGCCAAAGAAGACATCGAAGGGCAGGTCAAACAGTTCGCAGCGGAAGATCGTGGCGAAGTTGCGGCAGGCAAAACCTGGCAAGGGAGTTCACGCACGGTAGGCGTAGGTTCACAAATTTTGGTGTCGCTTGGCGTTAAACAAATGCGCCTGCTATCGAAGCCAATTAAGTATTCGGGCTTATCGGGTTTTGGCCTTGAAGTCGTCGAGTACATCAGTGATTTTTAATCACCGCTCAACTAAATTTGTATGATATAATCCGCGCGATTTGATTGGAAGGAATGCATAAATGAATGTAATTGAAGGCAATATGCGTGCAACGGGCAAAAAATTTGCCATTGTTGTCTCTCGCTTCAATAGTTTTGTTGTTGAAAGTTTACTAGAAGGTGCGCTAGATGCACTAGAGCGTCACGGCGAAGTCAGCGATGACGATGTGACGGTTGTGCGCGTCCCTGGCGCGTATGAGCTGCCGTTAGCGGCCAAAAAAGTGGCGCAGCAAGGCAAGTACGATGCGATTATTGCACTTGGTGCTGTGATCCGCGGCGGTACGCCACATTTTGATTTTGTTGCTGGCGAATGTAACAAAGGTTTGGCGCAAGTCTCTCTGGAATTTGATGTGCCGGTATCCTTCGGTGTCATTACTACTGACAGCATCGAGCAAGCCATTGAGCGTTCCGGTACAAAAGCAGGTAACAAAGGTGCAGAAGCCGCCCTTGGTGCCTTAGAAATGGTCAACGTGATGGCCGCATTAGATGAGGATGCTAAGTGAGTCAACCCATGAAACCATCTGCGCGTCGTCGTGCGCGCGAAATGGCGCTTCAAGGCGTCTATTCATGGATGATGTCTGGCAATTCTGTCGGTTCAATTGAGCTTAACCTCGCCACCTCTAACGAGATGGGCAAGGTTGATTTGGCGTATTTTCAAGAGCTATTGAAAGAGTCGGTTGTACGAGTAACTGAGCTGGATGTGGCCATCAAACCATATCTAGGGCGTTTACCGGAAGAGCTTGATCCGATCGAAAAAGCCATCTTGCGTATCGCCACTTATGAGCTTGTGCAGCGCATTGATGTGCCTTATAAGGTCGTGATCAATGAAGCGATTGAACTGGCCAAAAAATTTGGTGCAGAAGAAAGCCACAAGTTCGTCAACGGCGTGCTCGACAAAGCCGTGCGCACTCTGCGAAAACACGAACAGGCCTAACTTATCCAGTATGAAAGAATTTTCAATCATTGAAGAATTTTTTCGTGCTGGTGCGCTCACTTCAAGAGCAGATGTGGTGTGCGGTATCGGCGATGATGCCGCGCTATTAGAAGTCCCTCCTCAACAAACCCTTGCAGTAACAACCGATACTTTGGTCAGTGGCGTGCATTTTTTTGCGGATGTTGATCCGGGCGATCTCGCTCATAAAGCCCTTGCGGTCAATCTCAGTGACTTAGCCGCCATGGGCGCACAACCGGCGTGGATTTCGCTGGCGCTGACCTTACCCAAAACTAGTCCTGATTGGTTACACGCTTTTGCTGAGCGCTTACACGAACAATGTCAATACTATGGCGTCGCGCTTATCGGCGGTGATACGACTTCAGGCCCCTTGAGCATTACTATAACTGCGCATGGCTTTGTTCCTGTTGATAGTGCTCTCAAACGCAGCGGGGCGCAACCCGGCGACACGCTTTATGTTACGGGGACCTTAGGAGATGCCGCAGCGGGTTTAGCGTGTTTACAAGGCAAGTTAGCGGTATCTGCAGAACAGCAACACGCATTGGTCGGGCGTTTATTGCGGCCTACCCCGAGAGTGCTTGCGGGGACGTATTTGCGCCGTATAGCATCGAGCTGTTTGGACTTATCGGACGGATTAGCCGGTGATATTCAGCACATTTGTCACGCTTCTAATGTAGGCGTTGAAATTCAGGTTGACCGTATGCCATTATCAAAGGCGTTAGTGCAAGCCGTCGCGCCAGAGCAAGCCTATCAATTCGCGCTGACCGGCGGGGACGATTATGAACTGTGTTTTAGCGCGCCACCCTCAGCGCGCGACCAGCTTTCACATGCGCTGCAAACCGCCGGCGTTTGTTATACAGAAATAGGCACCATCACCGGCTCGCCCGGAATTTATTACACGCTTAATGGTGAGCCATTTGAGCTTTCAGCCGATGCCTATCAGCATCAATTTGCTTAGGATGATTTATGCTGACCCCAGAACAGCGTCTTGCTGCACCATGGACTCACCCAATCCACTTTCTTGCGTTTGGTTTTGGTAGCGGCTTAGCCCCTAAGGCACCGGGTACCTTTGGCTCGCTTGCCACGATCCCGTTGATTGTATTGCTTGCGAACCTACCATTAGCTGGCTATATCGCCGTTACTCTGTTGGCTGCTTTGGTCGGAATATGGATTTGCCAATTTACGGCTCGGGCGTTGGGCGTGCACGATCACGGCGCGATCGTTTGGGATGAAGTGGCTGGCATGTTAGTGGTTTTCATCGCTGTGCCGCTGACTTGGGATACCTTGTTGTTAGGCTTTGTGCTGTTCCGCTGGTTTGACATTACCAAACCGCTGTTTATTGGTTGGTTGGATCGTAACTGCCATGACGGTTTGGGGATCATGGCAGACGATATTGCTGCAGGTGCCTTGAGTCTGCTTTTGCTGCACGGATACGTATATCTAGTTTATTAAGCTAGATGCTTTGTTAAATAAAAACTTAGCTAGCTGTGCTTAAGTCTAGTTAGACTTACCTAAAAACGCATTGACCTGTTCGACAATACCGGCTGCGTCAATTTTAAGCTCTGCATACATTTGTGCCTGCGTCCCCTGCATAATAAAACTGTCGGGTAAGCCGCACTGCAACAGCTTGACCTGATGCTGCTGGGCAAATAGGTACTCAGCAACCTCAGAACCAGCTCCACCTTTAATTGCGCCATCTTCTAATGTGACTAGCAGTTCGTGTTCTGCGACTGCGGAATCAACTGCTGCCGTGTCGAGCGGTTTAACAAAGCGCATGTCAATAAGCGTTGCGTTGAGCGCTTCTGCCGCCTGCTGCGCCTCGGGTAAGAGCGTACCAAAGTTCAAGATAGCCAGCTGTTTCCCGTTGCGCAAACGGCGCGACAGGCCTAGCTCAATTGCCGTCATGGCTGATTCAATTGGGATATCTGGACCGCCACCACGCGGATAGCGCACCGCGGCAGGACCTGCATGCATGTGCCCTGTATAGAGCATTTGGCGGCATTCATTTTCATCGGCTGGGGTCATGATCACCATATTGGGGATACAGCGCATAAAGCTGATATCAAACGCGCCTTGATGCGTCGGGCCATCTGCGCCAACAATGCCGGCGCGATCAATGGCAAACAAGACTGGCAGGTTTTGCAGTGCCACATCGTGTATAAGCTGGTCGTAAGCGCGTTGCAAGAAGGTTGAATAAATCGCTACCACGGGATGCAGACCTTGGGTGGCCATACCGGCGGCAAGCGTGACCGCATGCTGCTCTGCAATCGCCACATCAAAGTATTGTTCTGGATACGCCTGAGAGAATTTGACCATCCCAGAGCCTTCACGCATTGCTGGCGTAATGGCCATGAGCTTGGGATCCTGCGCTGCCATATCGCACAGCCACTGGCCAAAAATCGCCGAGTAAGTTGGAGAGGACGGCTTGCTCTTGGGCAGGGCTTGATCAGCAGGGTTAAATTTGGGCACCGCGTGAAATTTAATCGGGTCTTTTTCGGCTACTTCATAGCCTTTGCCCTTACGGGTCACAACGTGCAGGATCTGCGGTCCAGAATTTTTACGCATATTGCGCAAGGTATCGACCATTGCGGTAACATCGTGGCCATCAATCGGGCCGATATAATTAAACCCGAGTTCTTCAAAGATAGTGCCCGGCACTACCATGCCCTTGATATGTTCTTCTGCTTTCGAGGCAAATTCTTTAAGCGGCGGGACATTGGAGAGGACTTTTTTGCTGCCGTCGCGAATGGTGTTATAAAAACTGCCGGTGAGTAATCTCGCTAAATGCGAGTTAAGCGCACCGACATTTTCTGAAATCGACATTTCGTTATCGTTGAGCACAATCACCATGTCTTTATCCAAATCACCGCCGTGATTCATTGCTTCAAAGGCCATGCCCGCGGTTAATGCACCATCACCAATAACGGCGACAGTTTTGCGCTGTTTGCCTTCTTTTTCAGCAGCAATAGCCATGCCCAATGCCGCACTGATAGAGGTCGACGAGTGACCAACTGCAAAGGTATCGTATGGCGATTCTGGTGGCCACGGGAAGGGGTGCAGGCCGCCTTTTTGACGAATCGTAGGCATGCGCTCTCGGCGCTCCGTTAAGATTTTGTGCGGATAGGCTTGGTGTCCAACATCCCAGATGAGCTGGTCAAATGGTGTGTTGTAGACGTAGTGCAGGGCAACGGTAAGTTCCACGGTGCCTAGACCCGACGCAAAGTGCCCACTTGATTGGCTCACACAAGCCAACAAATACTGGCGCAGTTCATCGGCCAGCTGAGGGAGTTTGTCTTTGGGCAGCGTGCGCAATTCTTGTGGGTTGCTAGCCAGCTGCAGAAGAGGGTATTGTTCGGGTGCTAAGGTCATACTCATCGTTATTATTCTAATAATTCCGTTTAATTATATACTGTGCAAAGTCCTGTAATGGATTGCTATTGTAAGGGATTTGTTCGAGCGCCGACAACGCTTGGCTCAGGAGTGTGGCTAAGTAATCTTGTGCGCCTTGTAAGCCCAGTAAGGCTGGAAAGGTCGATTTGTTAGCCGCTTCATCTGATCCACTGGGCTTGCCAAGGGTCTCTGAATTGCTGGTGACGTCCAAAATATCATCCTGTACTTGGAAGGCCAACCCGATTAGTTGTGCAAAATGTAACAAATGTTCGGCATCGTTGTCATTAATACTTGGGCACAATGCGACCGGCATCGCGACACATGCATTGAGCAGGGCGCCAGTTTTGAGGCGGTGCAATTGCTCCAGCGTTGGCAAATCAATATCGCTGTCAGTGTGTGCCAAGTCAATCGCCTGACCACCGCACATGCCGTGAAAACCACTGGCCTGGCTCAATATCTGTAGGCAGGCAACTTTGTTGTTCGCCGTCAAGTCATTGTTGTGCAGCACCACATCAAACGCCATGGTCTGTAGCGCATCGCCAGCAAGGATCGCCATGCCTTCATCAAACTGAATGTGGCAGGTGGGTTGTCCGCGACGCAAATCATCATCATCCATAGCAGGCAAATCGTCATGGATCAGGGAATAGGCATGAATACACTCGATCGCTGCCATCAGCGGTGTATATTGCTCTTTGGGTACCGATAGCATCTGCGCCACCAACTGGATCAGCAATGGACGCAGTCGCTTGCCACCGTTCAAACTGGCATAACGCATGGCAGCTGACAGTGGGGAAGGTTGCTCAGGCAAGTTAGCAAAGTACGCGTTAAGCTGCGCTTCGGTGCTGGCAACAGCCTGTGCTTGTCGTTCAGAAAAATCCATAGCGTCTGTATTTATTCGTCAAAATCCGTCAACGTCATGTTGTCTTGTGCCAACATCTGTACTTT
>CAZLGJ010000137.1:3532-6439 GCA_964559075.1 uncultured Glaciecola sp. | reverse complement strand
ATAGCACTGCGCTTGAAAATTTCGCTGCAAATCATTGTAAACGGCTCGTGAGGAGCATCCGCCTAATACTGATAATAGGATGCCGCAAATTAGTGTTGCTTGAAGTGGCTTGCGCATAGGTTTCTATCCTTTTTGACCCTTTGTACAGTAGCATAGTATTGTACATGCAGGCATAATTTCAACATTCATCTTACTTAATTATAGGAACCGTTCATACCCATGCGCTATAAGAGTAAACAGTTTTTTGCTGCAGGTGGCACGTTAAGCCAAGCCATTCCCGGCTATCAGCCGAGACAAGCGCAAATCGATATGGCATGTGCGGTAGAAAGCGCGGTTAAACTCAAACAAAAAGTCATCATTGAAGCGGGCACTGGCACGGGAAAAACCTTCGCGTATTTAGCGCCTGCTATGTTATCTGGTCAAAAAACCATCATCTCTACAGGTACCAAGAACCTTCAAGAACAATTATTTCATCGCGATATGCCCGTGGTCAAAGAGGCTCTGGCGTCTAATCTACAGGTGGCTTTATTAAAGGGGCGCTCCAACTATTTGTGCACCTACCGCATGAAGAAAAACACTGGCTCATCGGCCATGTTCAAAGATAAAAACACGCTAGCTGAGCTGAAGCCCGTGCGAGACTGGGCAGAATCGACTAAAAGTGGTGATATTGGCGAGCTGCAGGCTCTTTCAGAAGACGCATCAATTATTCCACTGGTGACATCCACGGCGGATAACTGCTTAGGGCGCGATTGCCCTGACTATGAAAGTTGTTATGTGGTAAAAGCCCGCACTGAGGCAATGGATGCGGATGTCGTGGTGGTTAATCACCATTTGTTTTTTGCCGATTTAGCGCTCAAAGATACCGGCTTTGGGGAACTTATCCCCGAGGCGCAAACCATTATTTTTGATGAAGCGCATCAGATCCCCGATATTGCCAGTGAGTATTTTGGTATTACCTTTTCGACTAGAACGCTGCACGATGCCGCACGTGACATCACTCAAGTCTATCGAAGTGCCCTTAAAGACATAGAACAAATTGACCGACTGGCGCAAAAAATGGCGACCCATGCCGCTGATTTTCGCATCTTATTTGGCGCGACCGAATACGCCGGTCAGCGTGAACAAAATCAGCGCGGCAAATGGCGCGATGCCTGTCGCAACATGGCTATCCCTGAGCAAATCAGCAGAATCAGTGAAGCCCTAGATGAAACGGTCAACGCGATCAAACAACAGCTTGGCAGAGATAAAGCGCTGGACAATATCTATGAGCGACTCGTCCAAGCAAAATGTGCCTTGAAGGACACAACCGATGTTAGTCAGAGCAATGTGTCACTGTGGTATGAAACGACCCCAAAGCAGGTGGTGTTACATCAAACGCCGCTCAATATTGCGGATAAATTTGCCGAGTTAACGCAAACGCCACTACGTTCATGGATCTTCACCTCAGCGACGTTGATGGTGAATGGGCACTTTGAGCATTTTCAACGCTTACTCGGCTTACACAGTGCTGATACTTTGGTTCTCGATAGCCCTTTTGCCTATGAAACGCAATCGGTTTTTTGTGTGCCGCGTGATTTGCCTGAGCCGTCCGATCCGCGGATGTTGGACAAAATAGTGGAGGTTGCGACACAGCTGATTGTTGCAGCTCAAGGGCGCTGTTTTTTGTTGTTTACTTCTCATGCCATGTTACGCAGGGTTGCCGAGGCGTTGACAGGGCGCGTGCCCAATCCACTGCTGGTGCAAGGCACCTCATCCAAGCAAGCCCTGTTGGATACCTACATAAGCGAGCCAGGCGCAGTATTATTGGCAACTGGCGCTTTTTGGGAAGGCGTGGATGTGCGCGGTGATGATTTGGTCTGTGTCTTAATTGATAAACTGCCCTTTGCCTCGCCAGATGATCCACTGTTACAAGCCAAAATTGAAGATTGTCAAAAACGAGGCGGCAATGCCTTTATGGATATTCAGATCCCGCAGGCAGTCATTAGCCTCAAACAAGGCGCAGGCAGGTTGATCCGCGATGTGACTGACAAAGGCGTGCTGGTGATCTGTGACACTCGCCTGGTGACAAAAAATTATGGTAGTATCTTCATTTCGAGCCTACCCAATATGCACCGCACGCGGGACTTGGCACAAGCGTGTGACTTTTTAACCAAATTATCATCATGATGTTCGAACTCTATGAAAATTTTAGCAATTGATACCGCAACTGAAGCGTGCTCGGTCGCGGTCACTGATGGCCAACATGTCTATTCACTGTGGGAAGAGTGCCCGCAACAACACGCTCAGAAACTGCTGCCAATGGTGACTGATATTCTCGCCAAAGCGAACATCGATAAAGCGGAGCTGACCGGAATTGCGTTTGGTCAAGGACCGGGCAGTTTCACTGGGGTGCGTATCGCTACTGCACACTGTCAGGGGCTAGCCTTGGGGTTGGGGATCCCAGCAGTGGGGATCTCAACGCTACACACCCTTGCACAAGGGGCATGTCGTCAAGCTAATATGCAAAATGGCAATATTGCGGTGGCAATTGATGCGCGCATGGGCGAGGTGTATTTTGCTCAATATCGCGTGAGCGATGGTAAAATTGCGCTGCAAGGGACAGAATCCGTCATTGCGCCAGAACTGGCCGCAGGTCAGCTTCCCAATGATTTTATTGCCGCTGGTACTGGCTGGGCCGCTTACCCTGAGTTGGCTGCACGCGCACAGGCAGAGATAACCTTGCCAGATGCTCGGCACATGTTAGCGCTTGCGCAAACGCAGTTTGCACAAGGCAATGGTCAAGCAGTCGAGGAAATCGCGCCGCAATATGTACGCGATACAGTGACTTGGAAAAAATTACCCGGCAAATAAATTTGCTTTTTTGTGCGCATCGGTCTTAACTACCGATGAGAGCAAATTGTGCATGAT
>CAZLGJ010000137.1:0-3522 GCA_964559075.1 uncultured Glaciecola sp. | reverse complement strand
CTCTCTTTTTTGAGTTTGTTTTAGACATTGGACGTTTTTTTGACGCCTTCACGGAAAATTGATAATCCGCTATGACGATTGACTCTGCAAGCAGCGCATCCCGCCGCGCCCTCATAACGCACCCAGCTGTGACGCAAGCACAGCAGGAACAAGCGCGTGCGCAGCAGGCACAACAGACGTCAACGCACAAAGCTGAAGCGACCACTAATACTAGTGAGCTAAAAGCGCCGACACGCGCCGTCAACCCTCATACCTATGCACAAGCCGACGCTTATCAACAGCGCCGTCAGCGCCCAGTGTATGATCAGCCTCAGCAGCAACATCGACATGCCTTAGCGACGTACCAAAGTTTGCAGGATGCCGCCAAAAAAGATGAGCTAAGTCAGCTTATGGGCGTGGATCTCTACGCGTAAATTCAGTTGTGATTAATCCATGCATGGCTAGTATTAAAATAACAAATCTAGCCTTTCGTGGAAAAATGTTATGTTTAAACACGCCACTCTTCTCGCGTTAACCTGCTCCTTATGGGCTTGTGTTTCGGTGCCGGAAACTCTGCAAACGCCAGCGACAAATTTAGTAACCTATGAGAATGCCGTCATGGATTCCACGGCTGTTGGTACGCCTGCTCGCTGGGGAGGCGTCATTGCCGATGTCGAAAATTTGGCGCAGCACAGCGTGATTGAAATGGTGCATTACCCCCTCAAAGCCAGTGGCCGTCCTGATTTGCGCGCACCTAGTATTGGACGGTTTAAGGCCGTGGTTGAGGGGTTTATTGATCCCTTGGTGTTCAAACAGGACCGCGTCTTGAGTGTGCTAGGAACGCTAGCCGAGCCTACATCAGGCATGGTTGGTGAACAGAATTATGTCTATCCTACGCTTGAGGTAAGTGGTTATCACCTGTGGGAAGACGTGCAAGATGTGGACATCAGCACCATCCGCTATGATCATTTTTATCGTTTTGGCCATGGTTATGGCTTTGATATCGGCATCCCTTATCGCAGGGTGCGCTATTATGCACCGCATGTTGAGCACAATCGCGTGCGTATTCGCTCAGGAAACACCCAAACCAACGAGGATACAATACGCACCGTCACGCCACCGGTTGATAACGATAATAACGTGATCCCACCCACGGTGCCGCCGCCGAAACCGCGTATCGACGAGCGCCGCGCGAATCAATCTAATCCCCGAGACAGCCGCAAGTGATTGCACAGTCTTTTCATCTACCCACGCAACGGACTTTGCGTGGGTTTAGTCTTCGGGAGTGGCAATCCGAGCAACCAGTGGTGTTATGCACTCACGGCTGGTTGGATAATGCCAATACATGGCTGCCGCTGTTTTTGGAGTTATCAGGTACTGAGTTAGGAAATGCATATAATTGGCTGGCGCTGGATTTTGCTGGTCATGGCGAGAGCGACCATCGCAGTCCCGATGCTCACTATCATCACACCGATTATGTATTTGATTTATATTCACTCATTCGCAGCCAAAACTGGGCAGAGGTGACACTGTTGGGCCATTCAATGGGGGGGATCGTGTCTAGCGCACTCGCAGCATGTATGCCAGAGCCGATTCGGCAGTTGCTTTGTATAGAAGCGATGGGGCCGCTACAAGAGGAAGAAGTAAGCACGGTTTCGCAAATGCAAGGCGCCTTCACTTCTCGATGTCAGGTATACGACAAAACGGTAAAACAGCCTCGGGATTGGGAGAGTTTGGTCAAAGCCAAACAAAAAGCCGGCGGGCTCAATGAACAACACGCCGGGGTGCTGTTGGAGCGCAACGTCAATCTCTCGCATACCGGGATCACGTGGAAGACTGATGCGCGTCTGCGCACCCAATCCACCTTGCGTTTTACCCCTGCACAGGCAAAGCACATCATGCGTGGGATCCAATGCCCTATGACAGTGGTCATGGGGCATGATGGTTTTTCCCGGGTTGCGCAACAAGCTCGCTCCCGAGCTAGCTGGGTCAAAGACCTTAATACGCTTAGCTTAGACGGCAACCATTATGTCCACATGCAGCAAGCAGAAGCGCTGAGTCTCATTTTAAAAAAGCTGCTCCAGCCTTAATGTCTATCGCAACCACTACTGCGTAAGCCATTGTAAGTAACGTGCCTCATCGACAATATGCACTTCTGCGGTATCAAGGGGGGCAGGGCGCAATGGCATGCTCAAGGTCAATAAGCGCCCATCGCGTAGCACACTTAATTCACAGCTGTTTCCTGATAGTTGATTCACTGTGGAGACTAAATTGCCCATTTCTACCTGCATTGCGTTAATCGCAATGACAAGATCATTGGGTAATACCCCAGCTTGTGCCAAAGCGCCGTCGTGCCAAACACTTTGTACGGCACAGCCCAATGGACGACTATCGAGTAAGCCGCCAAGCGCATAATGCATGCCCGGTTTATCATTGAGTCCGCCTTTGTCCTGAAGTGAGGTACTTGCGCGCAAATTTAGCGCTAAGCCAACATAAGGCAATAGCTGTAGCAGCGGTAATTCAACCGTACCGCGGACAAAATTCGCGATAAAGTTGTCGATGTTGATGCCCAACTGCTCACTGCAGATAGTGGCAATGACATCATCGGCTGTGCCTACTCCAGTTTTGCCATAATCACGCCACAAAATCTGCATGACATCGTCCAATGAGTAGCGGTCTTGCGATTCTTTGCGCAGCAAAATATCTAAACACAGCGCGACGAGCCCCCCTTTGTTGTAATAACTGGTAATAAAGTTGGTGGAGGTCGGCGTTTGTAAGTAAAACTTGGTCCATGCATAAAAGCTCGACTCAGCAATCGACTGTTGGACTTGCCCCGGATTGCGCAGCAGCCGAGTGACGTTTTTGGCGAGGATCTGGGTGTAGTCCTTGGGCTGGATAGTGCCGGCGCGGGCAATAGAAAAATCATCATAAAACGAGGTTAAGCCCTCGTATATCCAGAGTTGCTCAGTGTGAATTGGTTCGGCCAGCGTTGGGTTTTTTAAGCAAATTGGCTGAATGCGTTTGACATGCCAAGCGTGTAATAACTCATGTGCGCACAAGCTCAAAAAGGTCTGATAGCCTTCTTGATTGTGCGGCTCCAAATCGCCGCGTGGATAGAGCAGGGCCGTAGAGTCAAGGTGCTCTAGGCCACCGTAGCCATCTTTACACAGCATGGTTTGAAAGTGATAATGCGCAAAAGGCGCGTTATCATCTGCATCATGCTTATATAGGCTAAAGTGATGCGCGATGATCTTGCGCAGGTCAGCTTCTAATTGACTTAGCTCACAGCGCGGCGTTTCACTAAACGCCAGCGTAAAATGTACGCCTTGTTCGACAAAGTGATGCTGACATAAATGCCCAAGCAAAAACGGGTGCTCAATAAGTTCGGCATAGCTTTCGACTTCGTAGTCGTTCGCCGTCACCTGCGGCATACTGGAGTTGATTTGCCAGTCTGGTGGCATCTCGCCTAGGGATAGTGCATAGGTGCGTTCGTCGTGAATGCCTTGCTCTGGTTCGTCACAGAGTTGCTAAAACACGCTGGGG
>CAZLGJ010000136.1:0-6593 GCA_964559075.1 uncultured Glaciecola sp. | reverse complement strand
TGTCATCGTTTTGACTTTTTTCTTTCACATCTTTGTTTTTTTACTATGCTTAAAATAAAGGAAGCAAGCCGATACATAAGCAACAGTATCGGATAAACAATTTAAGGAAGAGTATGAAAGTCACTGTATTTGGTATTGGCTACGTGGGCTTAGTGCAGGCTGCTGTGCTTGCCGAGGTTGGACACGATGTGGTCTGTGTCGATGTAGACCAGCGCAAAGTCGATGCCCTTAAAGAAGGTATCATTCCCATTTATGAGCCGGGCTTAACCCCTCTGGTTACCGAGAATTACGAAGCCGAACGCCTAGCGTTTACCACTGATGCCAAAGCCGGTATTGATCATGGTTCATTAATTTTTATTGCCGTTGGCACGCCGCCCGATGAGGACGGATCTGCTGATTTGCAGTACGTACTAAAAGTCGCCGAAACCATCGCCACGCATATGGAAAAGCGCACTATCGTGATCAACAAATCCACGGTCCCGGTGGGTACGGCAGATAAAGTCAAAGAGCAAATTCAGACAACTCTACGCGATTTACAAAAAGACGTTGCTTTTGATGTGGTGTCTAATCCTGAGTTCTTAAAAGAAGGCGCTGCGGTCAATGACTGCATGCGTCCAGACCGAATTATTATTGGCACAGACTCGGAGTTTGCAGAGAAAAAATTACGCGAGCTTTATTATCCATTTAATCGCAATAACGACCGCGTGATCAAAATGGATATCCGCAGTGCAGAGTTAACTAAGTATGCAGCCAACTGCATGTTAGCAACCAAAATTTCCTTCATGAATGAGATGGCTAATTTGGCCGAGAAGTTTGGCGCGGATATCGAAAATGTGCGCAAAGGCATTGGCTCTGACCCGCGCATTGGGTATCAGTTTATCTACCCCGGCTGCGGCTATGGTGGCTCGTGTTTCCCCAAAGACGTTCAGGCGCTGATCCGCTCGGCCAATAGTATTGGTCACAAAGCGCATGTGCTAGAAGCGGTAGAAGCGGTCAATACCCGCCAAAAATCGAAGCTCTACGATTATCTTATGAGTCACTTTAACGGGGACATTGCCGGTAAAACCATCGCGTTATGGGGCTTGGCATTTAAACCCAATACGGACGATATGCGCGAAGCGTCTAGCCGTGTGTTGGTCGAAACACTCTGGGCGGCAGGTGCCAAAGTCCAGGCGTATGATCCAGAAGCCATGGATGAAGCGCAGCGTATCTACGGGCATCGCGATGATTTTTCTCTCATGGGTACCAAAGAGGCCGCAGTGAATGGAGCTGATGCCTTGGTGATTTGCACCGAATGGCAGGCGTTCCGCGCGCCTGATTTTGACTTTTTAGCAGAGACGCTAACGGATAAAGCGATCTTTGATGGCCGTAATCTCTATGATCCGGAGACGGTTTCAGAGTATAATCTTAGCTATTATGGCATCGGCCGTGGTTTATCAATAAAAGGATATTAGAATTATGACTCAAGTCAAAAAAGCCGTCATCCCAGTTGCTGGACTCGGGACGCGCATGTTACCTGCGACTAAGGCCATTCCCAAGGAAATGCTGCCAGTTGTAGACAAGCCTCTCATTCAATACGTCGTAAACGAATGTGTTGCAGCCGGGATCCGCGAAATTGTGTTAGTTACACACGCCTCCAAAAACAGCATCGAAAACCACTTTGATACCTCATTTGAACTGGAAGCGACGCTTGAAAAACGTGTAAAACGTCAGCTATTAGAAGATGTACAGGCTATCGTGCCAAAAGACGTAACGATTATGCACGTGCGTCAAGGTGTGGCCAATGGCCTAGGCCATGCAATTATGTGCGCGCACCCAGTAGTTGGCGATAACCCATTTGTGGTTGTCTTACCCGATGTCATCATGGATGATGCAGCAAGTAATCTCAAAAAAGATAATCTAGCCGAGATGGTCTCGCGTTTTAATACCAACCGTGTATCACAGGTCATGGTAGAAGAAGTGGCGCCAGAAGATGTTAGTAAGTTTGGTGTAGTGGATCTTGACGGTGTAGAGCTCACTGCCGGTCAATCTGCAAAAATCCATGCAACTGTCGAAAAGCCGTCTGTAGAGGACGCGCCGTCGAATTTGGCAGTAGTGGGACGCTATGTATTATCTGAGAAGATTTGGGAGCTACTAGAGTTTACGCCTCCCGGTGAAGTACAGTTAACCGATGCCATCGCTTCTTTGATGAACCTTGAACAAGTTGACGCCTACTATATGAAAGGCAAGAGTCACGACTGCGGTTCAAAGATGGGGTATATGCAAGCGAATGTTGAATTTGCACTGCGCCACCCCGAGATAGGTCCAGCGTTTAAAGAGTACTTAGCTAACAAAAACGGCTAATAAAAGCGTTAACCTATCATTCATAGACAGCCACCGTTTAATACATTGATGATGTTAAGGTCATGTATACGGTGGTTTTTTTGTCCTCGCATTGCACGGGCTTAGCAGTATCATGCCGGGTCAGTGGTCATTAGAGGGCAACCTGGGGCTCTAGCTTGGTAAACAGCTTCTTGCCAATTCCCTTGATGTTCATGAGCTCTTCCGCTTGCGTAAATTCTCCCTGCGACTCACGATACGCAACAATGGCTTCTGCCTTCTTTAGCCCAATCCCGGGTAATTGCATAAGTGAACTCACATCAGCATGATTAATACTGATTTTACCTGCCTCTTGTTGCATGCTGACTTTGCTGGCAATGGATGGGGCTGTACTTGGTGGGGTATGTGGGGGTTGCTTGAGATCTTGCGCATTTAGCACGGTAGATAAGCACATAGCTAGGCCGATGATAGGTAATGAGTAGTTTTTCATTTGGTCGTATCCTTTAGTTAAATAATGCTGACATTAGCAAGGTAAGGATAAAATAAAGCGGGCATAGAGATGGGACAGTTTGTGTGTACTTGCGCTAATTTTGGACCTTAGTTTGGGGAAAAAAGCACAGGCACAAAAAAACCGGTGCAGGTAGTGCACCGGTTTTGCTATGAGATAAAAAAGTCTTATGACTTATAGACGATCTAGTACCGCTTGCGTGAAGTCAGTCGTACCGTGTGTGCCACCTAGGTCGCGTGTCGTGCGATCACCTGACTCAATGACGTCTTTAAGTGCTGCGCGAATTTTCTCAGCTTTGTCACCCATTTCTAGATACTCAAGCATTTGGATAGAAGCTAGGATCACTGACGTTGGGTTTGCAAGGTTTTGTCCAGCAATGTCAGGTGCTGAACCATGTACCGCTTCAAAGATGGCTGAATCTTCACCTATGTTAGCGCCTGGTGCCATACCAAGACCACCAACTAAACCTGCACACAAGTCAGAAAGGATGTCGCCAAATAAGTTAGTGGTGACAATTACATCAAACTGAGCCGGGTTCATTACCAGCTGCATACAGGTGTTGTCGACGATCATTTCGCTAGATTCGATGTCTGGATAACGCTCCGCAACTTCACGTGATACTTTAAGGAACAAACCTGAGGTTGACTTTAAGATGTTGGCTTTGTGAACGGCAGTGACTTTTTTACGGCCTTCGCGACGTGCTAGCTCGTAAGCAAAAGTAACGATCTTTTCTGCGCCCTCACGCGTGATTTTACTTTTTGCTTCAGCTACTTCACCGTCGTCGCTGACGACTTGACCCAAACCTGAGTACATGCCTTGAGTGTTCTCACGTACGGTAATGATGTCGATGTCGTCATAGCGGGCTTTGGTGCCTTTGAATGACAATACAGGGCGAACGTTGGCATACAGGTTGAACTGCTTGCGTAAGCTAACGTTGATTGAGGTAAAACCTTCACCAACAGGTGTTGTCAATGGACCTTTAAGCGCGACTTTGTTCTTTTTGATTAACGCTAGGGTTTCTTCTGGTAGTAATTCGCCGTGATTCTCTAGAGCCATTAAACCAGCATCGGCATAATCATAGGCAAAGTTACAACCAACTTTGTCTAAAATTTGTGTTGCTGCATCAATGATATCTGGGCCAATTCCGTCGCCGCGAATGACGGTAATGCGTTGCTGTGTCATGTAAATTCCTTGATAAATAACAGGGTATGTCGTTAGACAGATATTTTATCCTAGCTGTGGTCGGAACACTAGGCTAAATTGGTTATCTCCGCCATAGGCGATGGAAATTTATACAATCTAAGGTAGATTTATCTCATAGCAAGGCTCGTATGCTTGACCAGGGAGTTTCATCCGACCTTGTGCAATAAACTGCTCGAGCAAATCTGAAACTAAACTGATCAGTGCTGGATCACCGGTAAGTTGAAATTTGCCATGGGCTTTAATCGTATCAATGGTGCTGGCTTTGATGTTGCCCGCAACAATACCTGAAAATAATTTGCGCAAATTAGCCGCCAATAACGCCGTGTCTTGATCTTTATGCAAGGCAAGTTCCGCCATCGTTTGATGGCAGGGCGAAAATGGCAATTGAAACTCAGGCTCTATGTGCAAGGTCCAATTAAACCCGAAGGAATCGCCTGCAGCTTTACGCTGACTGCGGATAGCTTGCTGTTGCTCCACGATAGCTTGACCGACTGCAAGCGCATCTTCGACAATTATTGTGTACTTTTGTGCAGCATCATCCCCCAATGTCGCTCTAACAAAACGGTCAATTGCGTTAAAGTAAGCGGCGCTTTCTTTGGGGCCGGTCAGAATTAATGGAATTTGCTGGTCAGCGTTCTTTGGGTGTAACAAAATACCCAATAAATACAAGAGCTCTTCGGCGGTTCCCACACCGCCTGGAAACACAACAATAGCGTGTCCAAAACGGACAAATGCCTCCAAGCGTTTTTCGATATCGGGCAAAATCACCAGTTCATTGACGATGGCATTGGGCGGCTCTGCGGCAATGATACTCGGTTCAGTTAAGCCAACGTAACGGCCGTTTTTGATCCGCTGTTTAGCATGGCCGATCGCCGCACCTTTCATTGGGCCTTTCATTGCGCCTGGTCCACATCCTGTACAAATATCTAATCCTCTTAAGCCCAGCTGATAGCCGACTTCCTTGGTGTAGCGATATTCGTGGTGGGGGATAGAATGTCCTCCCCAGCACACTACGGTATTAAGCGTGTCGTTATTGGCAATCAAGTTGGCGTGGCGCAACATGTTAAACACCATATCGGTGGCGCTATGCGGCGCAAAGTCGTGTTGATATTGTTCAGGGTAGGTGCTCTCGACGTAAAGTAAGTCGCGCATGACTGCAAAAACATGCTCGTGCACGCCGGTGATCAATTTGCCATCGACAAAGGCATCTGGTGGCGGATTAGTTAAGGCGACTTTTACCCCGCGCTCGCGGCGCACCAGGTCAATTGAAAACTTGGCATTGCGCGTTAGTAAGGCATGCATGTCATCAGTTTCCGCACCGCTGTTGAGTACAGCCAGAACACAGTTGCGAAATAATTCATAGTGCTTGGTATCGGCGCGGTCTGTGATCAGTGCCATTTCGTTTTGTGATAATTGGCTCATCCATCCTACAGGGTTGAGCCGCACTGTATGATTATCAATGGTATCGCTCACACCTTGATCGGCATCTGGGTCGAGGTTGTCATAGCGATTGTCGGCTTTGTCGTGTTTGTCCATAGTACTGTCCTTGTCTATTGTTTGTTGATTTATTGTCTAAAGTTACTGTCTAAGTAAGCGCCAATCCGGATAGGTGTCTTCAAAATTACTTCTAAACGGATTAATATCCAAGCCACCGCGACGAGTATAGCGTGCATAAACCGTTAACTGCTCGCAGCTAACTTCTCTGAGTAAATCGATAAATATTCGTTCAACGCACTGTTCATGAAACTCACTGTGCTGCCTAAAGGATATCAAATACTGCAATAGTGCGGCGTGGCAAATTTTGGGGCCGGTATAGTGGATAAATATTGTCGCCCAATCTGGCTGGTTGGTCACCAAACAATTGGACTTGAGTAAATCAGAGTACAGTGACTCTGTGACAATTTCGTGACTGGCGTTTTGTAATAGTGAGCTCGATAAGGAGTAGCTTGAAACTTGCGTCGCAGTAGCATCAATGCACTGCCATGAATCAGGGCTGACAATGGTGTCAGTGCACATTTGCGGCGTCATGATTGCTACTTTCACCGGTGCGCCAGCACAGTTGCTTAAATCTTTGGTGATAACCGCTGAGACAGCCTCACGATCGGTGAAGATGGTTTGATTGAAGCTGTTTAAATACAGCTTAAATGATTTTGACTCAATAAGATTAGGGCTGGTAAAGGGTACCCAGCAGCGTAAAATGGCGACCGCGGGTACACCGGTGGGCTGTAGCCACGATAGCTCATAGCCATTCCAAATATCTTCGCCGTGAAACGGCAAATCAGTCTGTGATAACTGTAGTGCATCGCGATTGAGCTTGCGCGGAACCGGATCAAGCAGACTAGGATCATATTGATCTCGGTAGGTTACTGCTTTACCCAAATCGAGTTTAACTAAAACCGGGTGATTGGCATACGGGGTTTTTTCTGTCATATTGGCGGCTGTCCATATTCTAAAAAGATGGTTCTTTTAAAGATATTTTAAGATATTTGTTATTGGTCATTACGCAAGAGGTATTATGACGAGTTTTTGGCAAGATTTCATCCAGCGCTATCAAAATAGTCAG
>CAZLGJ010000135.1:3026-6724 GCA_964559075.1 uncultured Glaciecola sp. | reverse complement strand
ACATCGCTTCATCGAAGACATATCAAAGGCCTGCTGATGCAGGCCTTTTTTGTGCGGCCGCCTGAACGGATTAATCCGTGCCTAAACGGCAGGAAAGCCGTTTAGCACAGCCGTAGGCTGCCCGCAGGGTGACAGGCAGGAGGCCTGTCATGAACGTGGCCGTACAGTAGGTGCCGGTGTTGTAGCGAAAATCATCGCTTAATACATCGCTTCATCGAAGACATATCAAAGGCCTGCTGATGCAGGCCTTTTTTGTGCGGCCGCCTGAACGGATTAATCTGCTATACTGTCATACACCCAATCAGCCACCATTATCCATACAACTAACCATGCATAAACTGTTCATGATTTATCTCGGCGGCAGTGCGCCAAGAGCCAACTTAGAAGTACACGATATTCAATTTGCCGTAGCTACCTGTATTGAAGATACCTATGCTCAGTTGATAGCAAATTGGTTTGGTAACAAAAAGGGACTGCACCTTGATGCATATAAGCACGTCACTGGGGCAGATGGCTATGAAATTGTCTTATCTGATACGCCGCCGCAAAATGAATTGCGCCTATATTTTGTGAATCTAGGTGGCTATAACAGTGAACATCTAGCAGAGCTACATGAGTTTGGCTTGTTTGTGGCGAGTAGTCCTGTCGAAGCCAAAATAAAAGCCAAGCAGCGTTTATTAGCCGGCGCAACCAAACGACATAAAGACAACTTGCTAGAAGTAGACAACTGCTTGGAAGTCACGTTATTAGAACAGCACTTTATTCATTTGGTCAAAAGTTCAGAAGACTTCGATTTAAAGCCAGACTGGTGCGGCTATAACGTGATTGCTTAGCGTGCCCCATAATTTTTGAAAGCGCTTACATTTTGCTTTATTTAATTTCTTGTTTGTGTATAGTGATTATGGATGTAGCAAATATGTTAAGGTTTTTTTATGCGACGGTTTTTATTGCTAGGCACGTTCCTACTTTCTTGGACAGCCTATGCTGGGTACGAAGTCACTTGGATTGAACGGTTCGACGGTACAGGTGTCGATTGGCGAAATTGGACCGCGCAAACCAATGCTAACTACAATAACGAAGTACAGTGCTATACGGATGATGAAACTTCGAGTAACCGCAATTACGAGGTTTCCAATGGCACGCTCAAGATCACGGCTAGACGCATGGATATGAATTGTCCCGGTCAAAATAACGCGCTTAGACAGTGGACATCTGGGCGATTGAATTCAAAAGATAAAGCTGAGTTTCTGTATGGCCGTATCGAAACGCGCTTGCGTTTTGACGAATTGAGACACGGGACTTGGCCAGCATTTTGGGCATTGGAAAATCGCATTCAAGAACAACCTATAGCGGGTGATGATGACAATATTGGTTGGCCGAATCGGGGAGCCGGTGAGATAGATATATGGGAATGGCACGGCAATAACGGTAACAGTTACATAACTGCTTTTCACAATACGACTCGCTATGCCGGCAGTGATCAGTGTGGTGCGGTAGCATACTATAATTACCCCGGAGGCGCGCCTGATGTGCAGAGCTTTCAAGTGTATGCTATGGAATGGAGTGCGGATGCGATCAGTTTTTATGTCAATGATACTCAAGTGGCGAGCTATGACATGCGCAACTGCGACTTTTATGAAGAGCCCATGTTTTTGTTGCTCAATGTAGCTATGGGAGGCACCCTTGGTGGCGCGATTGACGCAACCCTAGAACAGGCCCAAATGGAAGTGGATTATGTGGCGCGTTGTGTTATTTCTGATGCAAATAGCATGACTCGATGTGACGAAAACACGCCGATAGCACAGGACGATGACAATGATGGCGTCGCCAATGCTGAAGATCAGTGCCCAGCGACACCTACAACCGATCAGGTGGATGCTTTGGGCTGTACCTTCGTTCCTTCCACGCCGCTCCCTGAAGCGCCTGCACAAGCTGCCCCAGCACCAGTGGAGAATGCTAATAACGTGATATCGTTGTTTTCGGACAGCTATGAAAATATCGCCCCAATAGACTATAACCCAAACTGGAATCAACGCACGGTCGTTGAACAAGTGCAAATTGCTGGTAACAATGTGTTGGTATATCGCGGGCTTAATTATCAAGGAACCGATTTTGGTAATAATAAGCAAGATGTCTCTGAGTACGATAACCTGCATATTGACTATTGGACGCGGGATGCTTCGGAACTGCAGCTTTTTTTGATAAGCCCTGGTCCGTTGGAAACACCTTATTCATTACCTATTGAACTGGGACAGTGGAACCAAGCACAAATACCGCTGACACATTACGCTGGTGTGGTCGATTTGACCGATACTTTTCAGCTTAAAATCGAAGGCAACGGTACGGTCTTTATCGATAATATTTACTTTAGTCGTGAAAACAGCTCGCCTGAGCCGACCAACAACAACACAAACACCAATACAAGCACAAACACAAGCACAAACACAACCACCAACAGCAATACAAATGACAATACACCTGAGATCATCAGTCAAGAGGATGGAGCTGGTAGCAGTAGCGGCGGTGTTTTTTCTGCATGGTTATTGCTACTGCTAATCGCTATGAGTAGCTGTAAATGCATTTGCCAAGCACGTCACAAAAACGTCATTTAGAACAGGTGACACGCTACATTTATTGGGGCATACTAACCTGCCTAACAAAAAATCATATACGGACATGGTACTTTTAACAATTTATGTGGCGGTAGCGCTGGGTTTCTCTTTTCTTTGTTCCATTGCAGAAGCTGTGATATTGAGCGTATCAAGTGCGCACATTTCTGTTTTAAAGAAGAATCAAAACAAAAGTGGTCATATCCTCGAAGATCTTACTCAAGACATTAATAAACCCCTGTCGGCTATATTAACGCTTAATACTATCGCCCATACGATGGGAGCCGCAGGTGCCGGTGCGCAAGCTGCCAAAGTCTTTGGTGATGCCTATCTGGGACTGATTTCAGCGGTTTTAACCTTGTTGATTTTGGTTTTCTCTGAAATTATTCCCAAAACCTTGGGAGCGACGTTTTGGCGTCAACTCGCGCCAATTACCGCTTATTTCTTAAAATACCTTATTTTTGCGCTTTATCCGTTTGTCGTCATGTCTAAAAAGCTCACCGGTGGCTTTACTGAAGAATCGCCGCTAAAGGGCCTCTCGCGCGAGGAACTTCACGCAATGGCCGAGGTATCTGGTCAAGAGGGGCAGCTAGCGACCCACGAAGCCAATATTCTCAAAAGCTTAATGTCACTTCATGAGCTAACCATTCGCCAAGCAATGACGCACCGCAAGGATGTGTTTTCACTGCCACAAGAAACCACAGTCGAAGCGTTTTGTGCCGAGTTTGCGGAAAACCAATTTTCTCGTATTCCTATTTTTGAAGATCACGATGCCGAAAAAATTGTTGGTTTTGTGATGAAAACCGACATTTTGATAGCCCAAGCACAAGGCAAACAGCACTACCCGTTAGTTGACTTTAAAAAAGAAATGCCGACGCTGCTCAGTTCGATGGCCTTAGCGACGACCTTTGATAAGTTTTTATCGCACAAAGTCCACATGCTTCATGTTGTCGATGAATACGGTGGTTTGGAAGGTATTTTAACGTTAGAGGACTTGTTAGAAGCGCTGCTGGGCGTGGATATCAAAGACGAATCAGATGCAAATATGAGTATCCGTCAGCTGGCACATAATTTAGCGAAAAACCGTCG